>NZ_KV791267.1:0-262700 GCF_001807865.1 Stenotrophomonas sp. HMSC10F06
TTTGCTGACGGTTAAAAGCGGGGGGATTACCCATCCTCGCCATAGTGTCTCTTGAGATGATCAAACGCACATTTGCATACTGCGGTGGTTGCGCCGCCCTGCTTGCAGCTGTCGATGAATTCGATCCGGATCTTGTCAACTTCGCTGCTGCAGCCTGAGCCAGCGATGGCGGTGGCACAGGTCAGCGCAATCATCGTGAACACTCGTATGTTCATGGCTCAGGACCTCCGCATTGTCAGGAAGTAAATCAAACCCAACAACACCATGATGCCGAGTATCTGGCCGATCACGGGAAACACGATGGCTGGCCAGATGAAGGCGCGCCCAAGGTTGTAGGCGAAGCCCTTATAGGCGTACTCGCCCCAGAAATAGCCGTACACGCAGAATGGAACAATGAGCAGGGTGTACAGACCAATTAGATATTTCATTCGGAACTCCTGTCGCGACGCACATTCGATTGCGTCGGCGATGACAACGCCAAAAAGGCACCCGGGCTTCGCCGGTCCATGTTCAACAGGTTGCTTTGCTGCGTCGTATCGCCCCTCCTTGGGTAGTGCGGCTCCCCATACTATAGGGGCTCGAGCTTTAGCGGCGGTCGGTGCCGGAACTTTAGGGGAAGTTTGAAGAAAATTGTTTCCGTTCCAACTGCCACAATGCCCGTGCGGATTGCATGAGCGCTGATACAATCTCGAGCCTGGCATTCACGACATGTAGTGCCGTCAGAGCTGATCGTAGTTCAACCAACAGGGAGAGTTGATGTTCATCATGCTGGAGGCGCGCAGGGATATCGGCGCTGCGAGGAAAGTTCTGGAAGCAACGCTGAAGAAGCAGGCAACCGGCAGCGCACAGCGCACGATCGGTTACCCTGGGGGCAGTCGGCCAGGCGAGACATTGAGCACGTTCGGGGAGTACTGGTTCTGGGCGGGAAAGACCAGCAGGGACGATCCTTCCGCCGACCGCCACCTTCATTGGTTCGGGCTTTGGTCCGAAAACGACGGGGTCAACATCACTGTTGAGATCAATACTGTACCCGCGGGTCGAAACGATCGGATCGGCGGATTCTTCGCCAAGCACTCGGACACTGGGTCCATCTATCTATTCCATTCCGCCCGCATTGGCGGGGGCAGGGCTGGGGTCGGAAAGGAGGCTTTCCTGGCTTGGAGTGATTTGAAGCTGGAAACGGTGCTCGATGCTGAAGGAAAGCATCGCGAAGGCGTTCTGGTTGGTCCTATTGAGGATCCAAGTACCAGCAAGGTTGTGCTGAGCTACGTTGAAAAGGTAGCGGCCTTCAAAGAAGCTGTACGAAATGGCGCCATAGACGAGCCGGAGTTCCAGGCCAAGCTGCAGAAGTTCCGTGATTACTACAAAGAGCCCCATGGCCATGTCACAGGACACCGTGCCAGCGTCATTGATTACGTTTCCCGTCACGGTGAAGTAGTCGATGCGCTCAAAGCATGGCGCGACGAGCAGGGGCTGATCGGTGGGCAGCGCATCGTCAAGAACGTGCTCATCGACCTTGGCGTGATTGAGGACCAAGCTCTTGAGGAAGTTTATGAGGTGAAGACCTCGACGGATCGTAGCTGCGTGTATGGCGGGATCGGGCAATTGATGGTGCATGGCCATCATGAATGCAGACGCGTGCTTGTGTTGCCTGCAGACGGTCCGTTGTTCCAGGGGCTGCCGGAGGCACTGTCGGCGTTGCGGATAGATTTGATCCGCTACAGGGTGGGTAAGGACAATGTCCAGTTGTCCGCAGATTTGCCAACTGAGTAGGAATGAGAAACGTTGGCCCAGGCCGCTGGGTAGGCCTCCAGCACCTGTGCCGCTCTGCACCTGCAAGCAGCATCAGTTCGATGCAGCGGCTTTCCATGTACAGGTACGCAGCTGTATCGCGTGCCTGTACATACTGCGAGGCACGGCGCAGGTCATAGCCTAAGCCTATCCTGCTACCATTGCCGCGCAAACCCAGCCAGCCCACCCAGCGCAGACAGATGCGGGGCCGGCCGTCACACGTACGGCCCAGCGAGCCAGGACACCCTCCCGTGCCCCTTCAAGGAAGCTCGCATGTACCGCAATTCCGTAATCCGCTCGGCCGCTATGGCCTTCGCCATCTCCCTGAGCCTTGGCGCGCCGTCCGCGTTCGCCGCTGACCAGACCACCGCATCCGCCAGCACCACCGCTGTCCAGCGAAAAGCCGTCGCCCAGGGCCTTTATGAGCTGGCCTTCAGCCCCAAGCAGAACGCTGTGTTCGTCGCCTCCTCGGGCGGCTTCGGCGATGCCGCCGGTCCGTCCCAGGTCCTGCGCCTGAACCCGGAAACCCTGGCCGTCGAAACCGCCATCTCGCTGGAGCGCAAGGCCTTCGGCGTGGTGCTGGATGACGCCAACAACCGCCTGTACGTCGGTAACACGGTCGATACCTCGGTCACCGTGGTCGACACTGCCACCAATAAATCGGTCGGCATCGTGCAGCTGATGGAAAAGAAGGTCGGCAAGGATGGCAAGGCGGCCTACACCCACGATCTGCGCGAGCTGGTCGTTGATGGCGCCAACAGCCGCCTGTACGTCACCGGTCACTCGGGTGAGGGCAGCGTCCTGTTCGTGGTGGATACGCAGTCGCTGAAGGTCATCAACACCATTCCGGGCCTGGGCAACGCCAAGGCGCCGGGTCTGGCGCTGGATGCCAAGGCCAAGCGCGTGTACACCTCCAATCTGCTGGCGGAGGTCGTCACCATCGGCACCGACAGCGGCAAGGTCGAGCAGCGCTTCAAGGTCAGTGCCGAGCAGCCGATGAACATCGCGCTGGATCCGGCCGGCAAGCGCCTGTTCGTGACCGACCAGGGCTCGGAGATGATCCGCAAGTATCAGGCCAGCAGCTCGGGCTTCGAATCGAAGCATCCGGGTCAGCGCGTACTGGTGCTGGACCGTACCACCGGCAAGGAGCTGGCCAGCATCCCGACCGACGCCGGTCCGCTGGGCATCCTGCTGGATGCACCGCGCAAGCGTCTGTACGTTACCAATCGCGATGGCGGCACGGTGACGGCGTACAACAGCGACACCTACAAGCAGGTGGCCACGTACGCGGTGCCGACGCACCCGAACAGCCTGGCACTGGATGCCAAGAAGAACGTGCTGTACGTGACCGTCAAGAACGGTGACAGCGAGCCGAAGGGCAGCGAAGAGTCAGTTGCTCGGATTGCGCTGTAAGTCCGTCAAGTCTCAGGCGCGCCGACCATCTCAATGGTGGTCGGCGCGCACGTGCTCTTACCAGCAAAGGCATTAATAGCCTAACGCAATGCCATTCTTCATCCGTCTTCCGGGCAGGCTTTCATTCCGGTTACTTTCGCAATCGGAATTCGGTGGACCGTATCGTCCGGGCTACCGTGTTTGCGTGCCAAGTAGGTGCCTCCCAGGTTGGAAAGAAGGCTTAGGCCTACAGTTTTTGCTTCATCGACCCCGCTCGGGGCAATCAACTTGGCGAAATCGGCGGCGTCGCGTGTCAGCTCCAGCGTGACACATCGATTGCCGCCGGATGCGCTGTCGCGCAGTACCGCTGCGGTCAGCGCCGCTCCACTAGGTGGGAAGGTGAAGGCGATCGATATGGCCACCAGAGCTCCAAAAAAAGCCTGTTTGACGAAGCCGGCATGACTGCTTGTCAATTCAATTATCCTTATAAGCAGCACTTGAAGAATGGCAACTAATATTGTTGCAACAATCAAAATTCCAAATACGATCCATTGATTCATGGAGTCACTAACGAAACGAAGGCTGAGCTGCATCGTGATCAACGCGACCATCATCTGAGCCACGCCCGCTGCCATGTAAAGCGCGATGGAATCAATTGCCATCGTGTCCTTGCTTGGCGTTCGTCTGATACGGTGGATTGTAAAGGCGAAGGTGGAACTTGAGATGGCGATGGCCAATGGGATGACCCATGTATCGGGCAATCCGAAGCTCACAGTGCCGATGAGTGCACCGGCGATCATGAATCCGGGAATCGCCAGGGCGAGGAGCCATTGACGCACCTTTCTACGTCTCGCTCGACGCGCACTTGGAAGCACGCGCACGCGACCATCCGGCTCGCGCACTGCACCTTCGAACATCAATAGTGCAGGGAGTATCGGTAGTGCAGATAGTACGACTACGATGAACGTGATGCGCCCGAGCAACAGTGGAAGCGCTGCAATGATGTCCGATGAAGCTATCTCCAATGGCACACGGCCGATTGTCGCAAAATGATAGAGACCTGTGCTGGGAAGCAGGAAGGCCAAGGCGCCGAGAATGATCGGATGACGCTCGATCCATCTGGCGATCAGCTTTGAATCTTCTCTCCATGTCCCGACCTTCGGGGGAGGCGGAAGCTGTGATCCTTGCATCTAAGTATTTCCCTTTTCTGGATTGAAGAAAATCTAAATGGAATCCAGATGTCTGGCGTCAAACAACATCAAAAAATGAGATCTATCGAATTCAGGTCGTACTTGGCGCGCTCAATCCCGGCGGTCCTCTTGGCCGTTGCTGGCGATTCCCGAGCATAAGCGCTGAGAGGCACCGTGCCCGGGTGGGCATGGTCGACTTCTACGAGACCTCATTCCAACGCAACAACGCGCAGCCGGCACAACGCTCTGTCAACGGTAGCCGTCGTAGTGCAGCAGTCAATGCCGCACGCGATGCCTGGTGCGCGCCAAGGCCATGCAGCAACAGGGTTATGGCCAACCCGCAGCAGGCAGCGCTGGGGGGCCTCGCCGTTGTGCAGCTGGCAGCCTCCGGCGTGATCTCATGACAGTCCATGTACCGGTTCCCAGCGTCGACGATGCCCCATGGCAACTATCGTCGGGCGCCGTCTCAGAAGCTGAGATCGCGCCGCGTCATCCCGTCGTCGTTTCGCTGAACCCATCGGCGGATGTCAGTCAGCCCCGTGCACGTCACGTCAGCAATACCGCGATTTCTTTCACGGCTCACCCAACCCCCGCTCCCTAGGATCGAACTTCATTCCCCATCGCTCCAAGGAGTTCCCATGGCTGCTTCCCGCGTTCGCCTGCACGTTGAAGATTCCGGTGGTACCGGCCGCCCGGTAGTGCTGATCCACGGCTGGCCGCTGTCGGCCGAATCGTGGAAGGCGCAGCTCCCCGCGCTGCGCGAGGCGGGCTACCGCGTGGTGGCCTACGACCGCCGTGGCTTCGGGCGTTCGGACAAGCCGGCCGACGGCTACGAGTACGACACGCTCGCCGATGATCTGGCCGGTGTGCTCGAGGATCTGGATCTGAAGGACGCCACCCTGGTCGGCTTCTCCATGGGCGGTGGTGAAGTGGCGCGCTATGTCGCCAAGCACGGCGAGTCGCGCCTGCACAGCGTGGTGTTCGCCTCGGCGGTGCCGCCCTACATGCTCAAGACCAGCGACAACCCCGAGGGCCCGCTGACCCAGGAAAAGGCCGATGAAATGCGCGAAGGCCTGGAGAAGGACCGCGACACGTTCTTCGATGGCTTCACCAAGGATTTCTTCAGCGCCAACGGCGAGCTCAAGGTCAGCGAGGAAGAGCGCCAGGCCGCCATCAAGCTCTGCCTGCAGTCCGACCAGACCGCCGCGCTGGGCTGCATGAAGGCCTTCGGCACGACCGATTTCCGCGGCGACCTCAAGAAGGTCACGGTGCCGACCCTGGTGCTGCACGGCGACAGCGATGGCACGGTCCCGTTCGAGGGCTCGGGCAAGCGCACCCATGCGGCCATCGCGGGCAGTGAGGTGGTGGTGCTGAAGGACGCGCCGCACGGCTGCAATGCCAGCCATGCCGATGCGTTCAACAAGGCATTGTTGGACTTCCTGAAGAAGTAAGTCGCAGCTCGTTCGCAGATCGCGCCCGGCACGTTGCGATGACGTGTCGGGCGTTCTTGTACGCTGTATCGGCCAAGCGAAAGTGCAGCGATACGCCACACGAGACCACCCATGCGCCAGTCCCAGACACCGCCCTGGAAGAAGCCCAGTCCCAACGGGAAGAAGAAATCGCAGCCGCTCTCCGAGGCGCAGAAGGATGCGGCACGTCAGCGTGCCGAGGAAAACGGGCGACGTTATCCCAATCTGGTCGACAACATGTGGGCGGCCAAACTGCCACGCGGCAGTTGACCAGCCCCTTGCTCAGCGCTTGACCGCGAGCACCCCATCCATTGCCAGCTCGGCCTTGAAGCCTGCCTTTTCGAGCCGCTTGGCGACCTCGCGCGGCACATCGCGGCCGCTGGTCAATTTGTTCGGCGCGCCGGTGTAATGGAACATCCGGCCGCCCTTGCGGATGACGCGCGCGAGCTGGTCGTAGAACACCTGTGAATACAGTTCGCCGGCGATGCCGAAACGCGGCGGATCGTGCAGAATCGCGTCGACCGAGGCGGTCTCCAGCCCTTCGATTTCCTGCGACACGTCACCCTGGCTCAGCGCCAGCCGACCGCCGCTGCTGTCCGCGTCCGGATCGGGCGACCACGGATTGAGCGTGCGCAGCCACAGCACATCCGGATTCTTCTCGAACGAGCGGATGCGGGTGACCCCACCTTCCAGGCAGCACGCCGCGAAGTAGCCCAGGCCGCCGCAGGTATCCAGCACCGTCTTGCCAGCCGGCGCGATCAGCGCGACCTTGCGGCGGGCATCCTCGAACGGGGAGACCTGTGCGCTGGGTAGCATCTTGATGCCGTCGATCTCGAAGGTCGGCGCGTCCCAGTCGGTCGGCACCAGCTTGATCAGCGCCGAGCCGAAGCGCGAGATCGCCAGGAATTCTTCGCCGTCCCAGTAATACAGGGTGCGGTCCTTGGTCTTGCCGGGATAGGCGTAGGTCTCACCCTTCCACTGCCAGTGGTCGGCCGCCAGCGTGGCGGTGCCGGTGGAGCGGCCGAGGTCGAGCGAGCCGGTCCATTCCCCGGTGCCGGCATCGCGGGCGCGGGTCAGGCTCTCGGCGAGCGGGCGGGTCAGCAGGGGGCCGGTGTAATGGGGCACGGGATCTCAGGCCGCGGCGCAGGCGCCAGGCGGTATGTCAGTCAGGGGTGGGCATCGTACCTGAGAAGGTGGAGACGCCGCCTGACTGGACGTCCGCCTTGCATTCCGGTGCCACATCAACCTTCAGTGGGCCGCCAACCAGGTCGGGTCAAGAGGCGACTTGGACGCCCAGTCGGGGTAGCTATCGATAGCGCTTGTTGCCCCCTGACGTTATGCAGTATCGACCTCCCCTCGGCCCAAAGCAGTTGTTGGAAGAGGAGCAGGGGCAACCGCTCCCGGAAGAGAATGATGTCCTTGAGGCACTGGGCGCCGGACCTGCATCCCTTGCGCTGCGAGAGGCGCGCGCGGGCGTCTTGCTAGCGCAACCGGGAGCAGCGCACAGGCGTTCAGACGAGACCCACTTCATCGGCTTCCCGTCGGCTGATATGCGTACCCACGAAGCATCTTGACCATGCACCGTGACGCTGTCCGAGCGTCTGAGTTTTCCCACCACTTTCCCGTTTGGTGACGAACGAACGTTGAGAGCGTCGGCATCAACATATCGCTCTTCCAGGTCGGGTTCGGCAGCGACTGGCAATTGAGAAACTGCAATTGACTGCTGCGGTTCCGAAAGCTGTCGCGGTCCGTCTTCACTCTTGCGGCTGCAAAGCCCGACCAGCACCGCGAAGAACGCAACGACTACGAATCCTGGCCCGTTTCCAGATCGCTTCCTTGTCATTTGACTTCCTCTTCCTTGCCTCGTGGCGTCAAAGTGCCAGCTGCCACCGATGCCACCGTGGACCCGTTCACATGCGGGCCTGTCCAGAACCCTCGTCCTGGGACGAGACCTGCAGTGTGTGCCAGCAACCCGGCGGCTAAAGACGGAACTTGGACGACTGTGTTGTGGACACAATTCTGACCCACTTTCCCGTATGTGGAGGACCATAGCCTGTGTAGTGGGCTGATCGCCACCCGTGGTGAGGCCACCCACACTGGAGCCATGTCCTACGACCACCTCCTCTGGCCTACCGGCACCGCCTACTTCTTCAGCGCGCACCTGCGCGATCGCAGCAGCAGCTTGCTGGTGGAACAGGCGCAGACCCTGCGGCTGGCGTTCCGGGTGGCGCAGCAGGCGCGGCCGTTCCGGATCAACGCGATCGTGGTGCTGCCGGACCATCTGCATGGGGTGTGGACATTGCCGGAGGGCGATGAGGAGGGTCATCGCCGTTGGGCGCAGGTCCAGGCGATCTTCGACCGGCAGTTGCCGATGGTTGATCCGCGGCTGCAGCTGCGGCGGGACCGCAGCCTGCGGCCCCTATGGCACAACGGCTTCCGCGAGCACCGGATCGTTGACGCCGAGGACCTGCAACGGCACGTGGCCTATGTGCACCACAACCCGGTCAAGCACGGGCACGTGAGGGATGCGACGCAATGGCCGTACAGCTCGATCCACCGCGGTCGCCGCGAGCCGGAGGAGCCAGGCTGAGGGTTGGAGATGGGGATGGGGTTCCCGCCTGTGTACGACCGCGGGCGGGGATGTTGGGGATGGGTGTCGCGGACCGGGCCACCGGTGCGGGCGGGCGGTTGCCGCCCGTATCAGTGGCCCGGTGGGCGGGATCCGGAAACCTTGCCCATCATGGGCACTTCACCGGAAACACCGGGCCGGCGCCGATCAGCACCAGCGCCATGTAGTCGCTGTCCTTGGCCTTGCCCTTGAGCGTGGCGCCTGGGTTGAACTTGAAGATGCCGAAGCCGCCACCGGGGCGGACCAGCGCTTTGTTGATCTGGTCGGCATCGTCGCGGAAGAACTGGGCGATCTCGGCGCGGCTGGATTCCTGTAGCGGCGTGGCATCGCGCTGCCATTGCTCATCGCGGTTGAAGGACACGTAGTACTGGCCGCTCTGCTGCTCGATGCGGAGTTCGGCCGGCTTGCGCGCGTGGGTGGCATAGCAGCCGAGCATCGGATCGGAGGAGAACACGCCGGCGCTGTTGTCCTTGCCGCAGCCGGTCAACAGCAGCGGCGACAGGAAGAGCAGGCTGGGCAGTACACGCATGGCAGATCCTTGGCGGCGGGTGTGGGAGCATTGTCCAACACGGCGTGAAAAGATGCCGTCTGCGTGCCCCGTGCCCCGTGCCCCGTCGTCGGCAGGCAATGGTGTACGGTGACGCGATTCTCAGGAGACCCCTCGTGCCGCCAGATTCTCCGCAAGCGCCGCGCCCATCGTCTGTCGCACCCATGTCGGCTCAACGGCTACCGCTGCTTGGCCTGGTCAGCTTCCTCGGCCTTCCCGTCGGGGCGGCCGCCGCGCATATCGCCACCGCCGCCAACCACGGGGTCACCGCCGGCGCCAGCACCACCGGCGTCTCGATCGGCGTACTTGCTTCAGCAGCCGTGGGCCTGATCGCCACGGTCGGCTCGCGCGTCCGTCAGGAGCGCTGGCCGTGGCTGGGCATCGTCGGTGCGGTGCTCAGTGCGGCGCCGCTGGTGCTGTTCCTGGTCGGGATGATGTTCAAGCACTGAGCCGGGCCGTCCGCTCAATGCCGGTGCCGCCGCCAGGCATTCCACACATGCGTGCTGGCCAGCAGCAGGCTGCCGACCACGGTCATCGGGGTCTCGGCGTCGTGGCTCGGCCATCCCATGGCGCCGGCCAGCAGCAACAGGAGTCCGATCGCCGCGCCGGCCATCGCCAGCACGGGCAGGCGATGCTGGCGGTGGGCGCGCCACAACGCGAAGCCGGTCACCGGCACGGCGATGGCCACGAACAGGGCATGCACCCACTCGGCCTGGGCCCACACGCCCATCAGCGGGAGCATCGCCGCGAGCAGCGGCAGGGCCAGGCAGTGCAGCAGGCATAGGCCGGAAAGCGCAATGGCGCCGGCATCCAACAGGGCAGAGGATCGCTTCATGGGGCGTCGGGCCTTGGTCAGTGAATGTTATATAGTAACATTTCATTCCCCTTCCTGACCTGCTCTGCCATGACTGCCTCTGCCTCCTTTGATTCGCGTCTGCCGGTCACCGTGCTGTCCGGCTTCCTGGGCGCCGGCAAGACCACCCTGCTCAATCAGCTGCTGCGCAACCGCGAGGGCCGCCGGGTCGCGGTGATCGTCAACGACATGAGCGAGATCAACGTCGATGCGCAGTTGGTGCGCGAGGGTGGCGCTGCGTTGAGCCGCACCGAGGAGACGCTGGTGGAGTTCAGCAACGGCTGCATCTGCTGCACGCTGCGCGATGACCTGCTGCAGGAGGTGCGCCGGCTCGCGGCGGAGGGGCGCTACGACTACCTGCTGATCGAGTCGACCGGGATCGCCGAGCCGATGCCGGTCGCGGCAACCTTCTCGGTGCGCGATGAGGATGGCTTCAGCCTCAGCGACATCGCGCGGCTGGATACGCTGGTGACGGTGGTCGATGGCGCGCGGTTCCTGCACGACTTCGGCTCAAGTGACCGGCTGACCGACCGCGGCCAGCAGGCCGGTGAGGACGACGACCGCGGTGTCGTGAATCTGCTCGCCGAGCAGATCGAGTTCGCCAACGTGATCGTGGTGAGCAAGTGCGATCTGATCGACGATGACACGCTGCAGTCCACGCTCGCCGTGCTGCGTGCCATGAACCGCGATGCGCGGCTGGTGCTGTCCGAGCAGGGCAATGTGCCGCTGCACGAGGTGCTTGATACCGGCCGCTACGATTTCGTCAAAGCGCAGTTGGCGCCGGGCTGGATGCAGGCGCTGCGTGGCCAGCACACGCCCGAGACCGAGGAGTACGGCATCACCAGCTTCGTCTACCGCTCGCGCCGGCCGTTCCACCCGCAGCGTTTCGCACGGCTGCTGGAGACCGGGCTGGGCAGTGTGATCCGCAGTAAGGGTTTCTTCTGGCTGGCCAACCGCATGGACTGGGTGGGCGAGCTCTCCAGTGTCGGTGCGGCCACGCAGACCTCGGTCGCGGGGGTCTGGTACGCCTCGCGCGAGCGCATGGAGGCGGGCTTGGAGAACACCGTGCCCGAGCTGTCACCCACGCGCGTGCCCTACACGGATATCGGCTGGGCCCGCCAACAGACGGCGTGCTGGACCGCGCCGCTGCCCAGCGTGGAGCAGGTCGGCGATGCCGGTGAGTACCAGGCGATGCGCAGGCTGTGGCATCCGTGGTGGGGCGACCGCCGCCAGGAACTGGCGGTGATCGGCGTGGCGATGGACGAGCACGCGGTGCGTGCCGAGCTGGATGCCTGCCTGCTCAACGATGAAGAACTGCGCGCCGGCCCGCTGTTGTGGCAGTTGTTGCCGGACGCTTTCCCGGCGTGGGCGCGCGCGTAGCCGCCGGCGCTACACCGGCGTCAGCTGCCAGCCCTGATCAGATGCGCGCAGGGTATGGCTCAAGCCGACCGCCTCCAGCAGCGCGGCATCGTGCGAGACGATCATCAACGTGCCGGTGTACTGACCGAGCATCTGCTCCAGCGCGGTCAGCGAGGGCAGGTCGAGGTGATTGCCGGGTTCGTCGAGCAGCAGCAATTGCGGCGGCGTCTGCGCGTACAGCACGGACGCCAGCGCCGCCTTCAGGCGTTCGCCACCGCTGAGCGTGCCCAACGGCCGCAGGCTGCGCTCGGCATCCAGGCCGAGCAGGGCCAACTGCGTGCGCAGCGTACCTTCGTCGGCCAGCGGATGCGCGCGCTGCAGCAGTGACAGCGCCGAGGCATCGCCCGGCAGCATCGTCAGCGACTGATCGAGCAGGGCGACACTGGCCGCCACCTCGACGTGCCCCGACACCGGCGCCAACGTGCCGGCCAGCAACCGCAGCAGCGTGGATTTGCCGCTGCCGTTGCGGCCCTGCACCCCGATCCGCTGGCCGCGCTGCACGGTGAGATCCAGCGTGTTCCAGGGCGCCTGCACCCACGGCAGTTCGGCGGCGACGAGCTCGGCCACGCGCTGGGGGCCCGGCTGGCTGATCACCGGGGCAAGCAGGGCGATCTCGATGTCCTGCTCCACCTCGCCGGCGGCCTCGCGCACGCGCGCGTCCAGTTCGGTACGGCGCTCGTTCCGCTGTGCCTGCCAGCGGCCGGCAGTGTGCTCGCTGCGGTTCTTCATGCCACCGAGCAGGATCGGTGCCTGGTTGGCGGTGCGTGCATCGCGTGTAGCGCGCGCCTGCCGATGCGCCATCTTCTCGCGCTGATCGCGCAGCTCGGTCTGCTGCTGGCGGCGCTCGCGCTTGCGCAGGGCCAGCTGGGCATCCGCGCTGCGCCGCTCCTCCTGCTTCTGCTCGGCGTAGAGATCGTAGTCGCCGCCGTACTGGCGCAGCCCGCTTGGCGACAGTTCGACGATGCGCGCCATGTGGCGCAGCAGTGTGCGGTCGTGGCTGATCACGATCAGGCCGCCGTGCCAGCGCTGCAGCGCCTCGATCAGGCGCTCGCGATGGTCGGCATCAAGATGGTTGCTGGGTTCATCCAGGATCAGCCCCTCGGCACCGGACAGGAACGCACCGGCCAGTGCGACCTGCATCGCTTGGCCACCGCTGAGCGTCGCTGCCGGCTGCAGGGGATCGAGCGCAGGCAGCCCGAGCAGGTGCCACTGTGCCTGCAGCTGCTCGCGTAGATCCCAGCGCTCACCCACGCAGCTGGAAATCGTCGGGATCGACGCTGCCGGCTTCGATGCGGAGCAGGGCATCGAGCACCGCACCGACCCCGGCCAGGTCGGCGATGCGGCCCTCGGGTACGCCGCTGTGCTGGGTGAGCAGGTGCACCGGCCCACTGCGCGGGATGCGGCCGGAGGTGGGCGCGAGATCGCCGCTGAGCAAGCGTGCGAGCACGCTTTTGCCCACGCCGTTGCGCCCGACCAGACCGGTCGGGGTGCCGTCGAACGCGGCGGACAGTTCGGAAAACAGGACCCGGCCGTCGGGCAGGGTATGCGTCACGCGGTCGAGCGTGAGAGCGAATGCGGTCATGCGACCTCCATTGGATGCCAAGGACTCCCCTCCTGCGGAACAGGTGGGTGGAGACGGGCCGTCAGACGACGGCGGCATCAATGGCGCATGTAGGCTTACCTCGGCAACAAAGGCGGCTGGCTGCCGCGCGGCCAGTATAGAACCGCGCGGCGGCGGGCCGATGAACGCGGCCTGCTCAGCAGCTGCTCAGCAGCTCACGCCGGTCAGCCGCGCGCTGATGAAATCGATGAAGACCCGCAGCTTGGGCAGCACATGGCGGCCGGAGGGCCACAGCAGGTAGAAGGTGCCGCAGGCATGGATGCGGTCGGCCATGACCCGTTGCAGGCGGCCGTCGGCCAGGGCCTCGCGCACCGAGTGCTCGGGGATATAGGCGATGCCGCGCCCGGCCAGCGCGAAGGCCAGCCGCGCTTCGATGGTGTTGCTGACCATCGAGACCGGCAGTGCGAGCGGCGCGGCGCCCGGCATCTGCGGCAGCGGCCACGGCTCCAGCTTGCCGCTGCTGGGGAAGCGGTAGTGCAGGCAGTCGTGGTGCAGCAGGTCCTCGGGCACACGTGGCGTACCGCGCCGGGCCAGATAGTCCGGCGAGGCCACCAGGTAGCGCGGAAACACGCCGAGTTGCCGGGCACTCAGACGCGAGTCGGTGGGCTCGCTGACCCGCAAAACGGCGTCGAAACCCTCCTCGATCACATCCACCAGCCGGTCATCGAAATCCAGCTCCAGGCGGATGCCGGGATAAGCCGCCATGAACTCGGTGAGCAGCGGCAGCGAGATGTCGCCGACCAGCGGCAGGCTGACCCGCAGCACCCCCGTGGGTGCCTCGGTCTGCTGGACCAGCTCGTCACGGGCGGCGTCACGCTCATCCAGGATGCGCCGGCATCGGACCAGGAAGCGCTCTCCCTCGGCGGTGAGGGTGATGCTGCGGGTGCTGCGGTGGAACAGCCGCACGCCGAGTGCCTGTTCCAGCCGCGACACGGTCTTGCCGGCGGCCGAGGCGGAGATGCCGAGCATGCGGCCGGTCTCGACGAAGCTGCGGGTGTCGGCGACCTGCACGAAGGTCTGCAGGTTGCCGAGGTTGTCCAAGGCTGACATGGGTGGGGGCATGGGGAGGAAAGCGGGCACTGTAACCGTCGGCAGGGCCTGCGGGGCGGGAGGTGCAGCCATCGGCCCGCAACACTGCGGTGCGCCAGGCGCCGGTTGGGGTGAAAGACCTTGCGGGGAGGGCGCTTCACCGATTGCGGCCCTGCAGGTCCGGAATGTGCGGAACGCCAACCGGCTGTTTCGGCAGGCGCTCGCGGCCTACGGTGGCGCTCCCTCACCTCCCGGCGCCGCCATGTCCTCCTTCCCTGACCTCCGCGACCCCACGCGCCCGCTGGATGCGGCCCCCACCCGGGTGCACCCATGAGCGGTCACGCGGTCGATACCAGCGCCGTGCCCCTGCCCAACGCGGCCACCCGATTGCCTTTCGGTGGTCTGCTGGCGCTGGCCTGCGCGGGCTTCATCACCATCCTCACCGAGGCATTGCCGGCGGGCCTGCTGTCACCGATGAGCGCCGATCTGGGCGTCAGCCGCGCGCTCGTCGGGCAGCTGGTCACCATCTACGCCCTGGGCTCGCTGGTTGCCGCACTGCCGATGACCGCATTGACGCGGCGCTGGCCACGCCGCCCGCTGCTGCTCACCGCGATCGCCGGTTTCGTGGTGGTCAATACCATCACCGCGATGACACATCACTACGGCCTGATGCTGGTCGCACGCTTCTGCGCCGGCATCAGCGCGGGCCTGCTGTGGTCGCTGGTGGCGGGGTACGCCAGCCGCATGGTGGTGCCGCAGCTGCAGGGCCGGGCGATCGCGGTGGCGATGGTCGGCACGCCGCTGGCACTGTCGCTGGGCATCCCCGCCGGTACGCTGCTCGGCCAGACCATCGGCTGGCGCTGGGCGTTCGGGTTGATGTCGCTGCTCAGCGTGGGCCTGCTGGTGTGGGCGCGGCTGGCGCTGCCGTCGTTGCCGGCCCCGGGCGCAGCGGCCCAGCAGCCGTTGGGCAACGTGCTGCGCCTGCGCGGCATGCGCACCGCGCTGATGACGATGTTCCTCTACGTGTTGGCGCACAACGTGCTCTACACCTACATCGAGCCGTTTGCGTCGCTGTCCGGCGCGGCGGCGTGGCTGGATCGCCTGTTGCTGGTGTTCGGGGTGGCCGCGCTGGTCGGCATCTGGATCACCGGACTGCTGGTGGATCGCTGGCTGCGCGCGCTGGTGATCGCAAGCACCGTGGCCTTCGCACTCTCGGCAGTGGCGTTCGGCCTGTGGCCCGGCTCGCCGTGGGTACTGGTGATCGGGACAGTGGTGTGGGGCATATCCTTCGGTGGCGTTCCCACGCTGTTCCAGACCGCGGTGGCGCGCCGTGCGGACGAGGCCGGGGACATCGCGCAGTCCTTCGTGGTGACCGGCTGGAACCTGGCCATCGCGCTGGCGGGCATCCTCGGCGGCGTGATGCTGGAAACCGTCGGCGAACGCTGGCTGCCAGCGGTCCTGCTGGTACTGCTGCTGGCCACGTTGATGGTGGTGTTGCGCCAGCCGCGCGCCTGGGCACCGATCACGCACTGAGCCCAGCCGCCGCACCCGGCAAGATGGAGCGTGATGCCCGGCGCTATGCTGGGGCCAGGTATCGCGATGGGAGCAGCGGGTGCGCAAGGGAGTTCTTCGAAGTGCTGTGCTGGCCCTGTTGTGCCTGGCCGGCATCGCCCACGCGGCGGCGCCGGAGCGGCGCATCGCGCTGACCATCGACGATCTGCCCTGGCAGCGCCTGGACGAACGCGCCGAGCCCGAGCTTGCCGCCCGGCATGCGCAGCTGATCGCGGCCCTGAAGCGGGCCGACGTGCCGGTGGTGGGCTTCGTCAACGAGGTCAAGCTGGAGGTGGACGGGCAGGTGCAACCGGCGCGGGTGCAGATGCTGCGCGACTGGCGCGATGCCGGCGTTGAGCTGGGCAACCACACCTACGGGCATGTCGACCTGCATGCGATCGGGCTGGCCGCCTACGAGCAGGACATCCTGCGCGGCGAGGCGACGCTGCGTCCGTTGCTGGCCGAGACCGGGCAGGCGCCGCGCTGGTTCCGGCATCCGTACCTGCGTGCCGGGCAGTCGCCGCACGAACGCGCGGCGCTCGGGGAGTTCCTGCAGCAGCACGGGTATCGGGTTGCACCGGTCACGGTCGACAACAGCGAGTGGATCTGGGCGTTCGCCTACGATCATGTGCGCGATACCGACACCGATCCTGTCTCGCGCGAGGCGCGCCTGCGCCAGCTGCGCCGTGGCTACGTGCCGTACATGCTCAAGAAACTGGACTACTACGAGCAGCAGGGCCAGCAGCTGCTGGGCCGGCTGCCGGCGCAGGTGTGGCTGATCCATGCCAACGCGCTCAGTGCCGACTGCGTGGAGGAGCTGGTCGCGGCCACGCGCCGGCGGGGCTATCGCTTCATCTCGCTGGAGGCCGCCTTGCAGGATCCGGCCTATCAGCATCCCGATGGCTACAACGGCGCCGGTGGCATCAGCTGGATCCAGCGCTGGGCGATGGCGGAAAACAAACCGAAGGCCTTCTACGCAGGCGAGCCGCCGGTGCCGGCATGGGTGATGACGCTGGCCGGGCTCGAGCGGGAATGATGCGCCGGCTCAGGCCACGGTGTCGCTGTTGGGGTTCTGCATGTTTTCGGGTGCCTGGCCGTACTGCTGCTTGCGCTGCTGGTGGAAGGCCATGAACTCGGCCGGGGCCAGCGCCTTGGAGAACAGCCAGCCCTGCCCGAACTCCACCTGGCGCGCCTGCAGATAGGCCAGCTGCGCCGGGGTTTCCACGCCTTCGGCCACGGTGAACAGGCCCAGGGTCTTGGCCATGTCGATGATGTGCGAGGTGACCGGGCTGGTCGCGCTGTCAGTGCCGATCGCATCGATGAAGGATTTGTCGATCTTCAACGCATCCAGCGGCAGCTGCTGCAGGTACTGCAGGCTGGAGTAACCGACACCGAAATCATCGATCGCCACGCAGTGCCCCAGCCGCCGCGCATTGGCCAGGCTGGTGCGGGCGCGGCGGACGTCGATGAAGCCACGCTCGGTGGCCTCCAGCCAGATCTGCTGCGGGTGGATGCCGGTGCCGTGCAGCTTGCTGGAGAGCACCTTCAGCGCCCGGCCGCTGCTGACATCCTCGGCGGCCAGGTTGATCGCGATGTGGGCGGTGCGGTCCTGCACCAGCAGCTCGCGCATGTCGGTGATCACATGGTCGATGACCTGGTCGGTCAGCGCTTCGATCAGGCCGGCCTCTTCGGCCAGCGGAATGAACAGGTCCGGACGCACCAGCGTGCCGTCGGCACGCCGCCAGCGCACCAGCGATTCGGCGCCCACGCAGATGCCGGTGTCCAGTTCGATGATGGGCTGGTAGTGCATGAAGAACTCACGCCGGCGCACCGCCGTGGCCAGCTCGCCCCGCAGCGACAGCCGCCGCCGCGACAGCCACACTACGCCGCCGATCATCGCCAGCGCGCCGAGCACGCCCAACGGGATGAACTGCCCGATCTGGTGGCGGAACGCGGCAACCAGATCGGTCCGCGGCGCCATGGCGATCGCCAGCCACTCCTGGTCCTGCGCGCTGGCGTACAGCGTCTGGCCTTCCAGGCCGCTGGCCGGTTCACGCAGCAGGCGCTGCAGCAAGGCCTCGTCGGGGATGTCCTGCTGGGCGATCAGGCGCCCATCGGGGCTGGCCACCGCCAGGCGCACGTTCGGGTCGACGATCACGTCGACCAGCCGGGCCGGGTCCATGAGGATGTCGTAGCGTCCCAGTTGCAGGGCCAGCAGCGGTTGCTGGGGAGTGCCTGCCAGCGGCCGCACGTCCAGGGTGATGCCCGCGCCTTCGGCGGTGACATAGGCCGGCGGGCGCTGGATGATCTGCGCGTCCATCGGGCCCCAGGACGTGCAGGCCAGCCGGCCGTTCTCGAAATAGCCCACCTGTTCGGCCGAGTGGGTGCGTATCACCAGGCTGCGCATCAGCTGCAGGTGCTCGGGCGAGCACGGTGCCAACGTGCTCTGGTTGAGCTCGCGCAGGGTGGCCAGCGCCGTCTCGTAGGCGCGGTGCGCGCGCTGCAGGGTGCGCTCGGCGGTGGTCTGCAGCCGCACCTGCTCGGATTCGCTGGCGCGGCTCCAGGTGAAATAGAACACGGTGGCGATCGGCACCAGGGCGCCGAGCAGGGCAAGCACTACGGTGGCGGCAATGATCCTGGCGCGGTTCAAGCAGACCTCGATGCCCTGGCGGAGCCCTATATGACCATCAGCGGGCAGGGATTGGAACCATCCGGCCGGTGCGCCATCGCCCTGCCGGCATCACGCGCGGTGGAGCGAGGTGAATCCGTCACATCATCGCCCCGGGCAGTGCCCGGCCACGGCCCCCGCGAACGGCCCGATGGCGACTGGCGCAACGCCTCGCGGAGGTCTATGTACGGACGCTTCGCCCCTGCCGACGCTGCCCCATGACCGATCCTGCCGTCCCGCCGGAACACCTCCGGCGCAGCCTCTCCAACCGCCACCTGCAGCTGATCGCCATCGGCGGTGCCATCGGCACCGGTCTGTTCATGGGCTCGGGCAAGACCATCAGCCTGGCCGGCCCGTCCATCGTGCTGGTGTACCTGATCATCGGCGCGATGCTGTTCTTCGTCATGCGCGCGATGGGCGAGCTGCTCCTTTCCAACCTGCAGTACAAATCCTTCATCGACTTCTCCACCGACCTGCTCGGGCCGTGGGCCGGGTTCTTCTGCGGGTGGACGTACTGGTTCTGCTGGATCATCACCGCCATCGCCGATGTGATCGCCATCGCCGCGTATGCGCAGTTCTGGTTCCCCGAGCTGGCACCGTGGATACCGGCGCTGCTGTGCGTGATCCTGCTGCTCAGCCTCAACCTGGTCACGGTGAAGCTGTTCGGTGAAATGGAATTCTGGTTCGCGCTGATCAAGATCATCGCCATCTGCGCGCTGATCATCACCGGCTTCGGGCTGGTCGCCTGGGGATTCACCGCCCCCTCCGGGCACGTGGCGTCGTTCTCCAACCTGTGGAACGACGGTGGCGTGTTCCCGATGGGCATGGCCGGTTTCTTCGCCGGCTTCCAGATCGCGGTGTTCGCCTTCGTCGGCATCGAACTGGTCGGTACCACCGCGGCCGAAACCGCTGATCCGGAGCGCAACCTGCCCAAGGCGATCAACTCGATCCCGGTGCGCATCCTGGTGTTCTACGTGCTGGCGCTGATCGCGATCATGGCCGTCACCCCATGGCGTGAGGTGGTGCCCGGCAAGAGCCCCTTCGTGGAACTGTTCGTGCTGGCCGGCATTCCCGCCGCGGCCAGCCTGATCAACTTCGTGGTGCTGACCTCGGCCACGTCGTCGGCCAACAGCGGCATCTTCTCAACCAGCCGGATGATGTATGGCCTGGCCGAAGAGGGGCACGCACCGAGCGCGTTCCGGCGCCTGTCGCGCGCGGCGGTGCCGGCGCTGGGGCTGGTGTTCTCCTGCGTGTGCCTATTGCTGGGCGCCATGCTGATCTATCTGATCCCGAACCTGGTGACCGCGTTCACCCTGGTCACCACGCTGGCCGCGGTGTTGTTCATGTTCGTGTGGTCGTTGATCCTGTGCTCGTACATCGTCTACCGCCGCAAGCGCCCGCACCTGCACGCCGCCTCGGCGTTCAAGATGCCCGGTGGCGTGCTGATGTGCGGGGTGTGCCTGGCCTTCTTCGCCTTCGTGCTGGTGCTGCTGACCCTGCAGCCGGACACGCTGTACGCGCTGGCGATCAGCCCGCTGTGGTTCGCCCTGCTCGGCCTGGGCTACGCCGGCAAGCGGCTGCTGGCCCGCCGCCACTGAGTCAGCGCCGGGCCTGCCAGCGCGGCAGGCCCGGTATTCACCTTCGGTTCGCGCCCCCGGCCGGATGATCGCGCCGCACCCTTCCGTGCCCCGATCCGAGCCCGATGAATCCGACCCTGCCTGCCGCGTTGGCCCTGTTGTCGTTGCTGCTGCCTGGCCTGGCATCGGCGCGCACGGTCTATCGCTGCGTGCAGAGCAACACGGTCAGTCTGGCCACGGCACCCGAGCCCGGCTCCAGGTGCACCCCGCAGCAGATCGACGACAACGCCGTGCAGACCCCCAACCTGTGGGGCAACATGGGCGTCTTCAGCGGCACCCTGTACGAACGTGAGCAGGACGGTGCACTGGTCTACTCGACCCGCAACCTGCCGGGCTCGCGCGTGTTCCTGAAGTTCACCGTGGCCACCCCACCGGGCGAACCGGCGCACGAAGGGCTGGGCAAGGTCGGCACGCCGCAGTTGAACCGACATGCCAAGCAGTTCAAGGCGGCGGCCAAGGCCACCGGCGTGGACGATGCCTGGCTGCGTGCGATCGCCCATGCCGAAAGCGGTTTCGATGCCGGCGCGATCTCACCCAAGGGCGCGCAGGGCGTGATGCAGCTGATGCCCGATACCGCCACCGAATACGGCGTGGCCGATCCGCTCTCGGCCGAGCAGTCGATCAGCGGGGGCGCGCGCTACATGAAGGCGTTGTTGCGCCGGTACAAAGGCGACCGCGTGCTGGCGGCCGCCGCGTACAACGCCGGGATCGGTGCGGTGACCCGCTACAAGGGCGTGCCGCCGTATGCGGAAACGCTGGCCTACGTGGAGAAGGTCAGCGCGCTGTATGTGCGCTATCGCGAAGCGATGGGGTTCAAGGTGGAGACGCCGGCGAAGTAGGCGCTGCTCCGGGGCGAAACGTCACGCGCTGTACCGCGCATGGGTCGCCACGCGGCCCAGCGTGTTCACCGCCGCCTTGACCTCGGCACGCTGCGTGGGCGGCTGCCAGCGCGCGTGGACCATCAGCGCTCGCAGCGTGCAGGGTTTGCAGGCACGCCACGAGCGGCTAAGGTCGTGTCCCGAACAGCAGCAAGGACAGCGATGACGCGCGGACGATGGACGATGGTGGTGCTGATCGCCGCTCTGATGGCGGCAGCGCTGGTTTGGACCTTCCTGCGTGAACCGGCCGCGCCGGCGCCGCCACCGGGCCCGGTGGCGACGGCCCTGGGCTGGACGCCGACAATCAGCGTGCTCGCCGGCGACGGCGTGGGCGGCAGTACGGAAGGCCCCGCAGCCCAGGCGCGCTTCGCCGATCCGTACGGCCTGGCCGTGGACACACATGGCGTGGTCTACATCGCCGATGCCGGCGACAACAACCGCATCCGCCGCGTTCATCCCGACGGTCGCGTGGACACGCTGGCCGGGCAGGGCGAGGGTTGGCGCGATGGCGCCGCCCTGCGGGCGCAGTTCAACACGCCCTCCGGGATCGCACTGGATGCGGGCGGCAATGTCTATGTTGCCGATACCGGCAACCACGTGATCCGCCGCATTGCGGTGGATGGCACGGTAAGCACGCTGGCCGGTGATGGTCAGCGGGGGTTCGTCGATGGCCCGGCCGCCCAGGCGCGCTTCGATGGGCCGATGGGCGTGGCGGTGGATGCGGGCGGCCGCGTCTTCGTGGCCGATACCTACAACGACCGCATCCGCGTCATCGAACCCGATGGACGGGTGCACACCGTCGCCGGTGGCGAGCGTCCGGGCCTGGTCGATGGCATCGGGGCGGCCACCCGCCTGGATACGCCGGTGGCGCTGGCACTGGATCCGCACGGCAACCTGCTGATCGCCGATCTGTTCAACAACGCGATCCGCCAACTCGCCCCGGATGGCACGCTGGGCACCCGGGTCGCCGATGGCGGCCTGCTCAGCGGACCGATGGCGCTGGCGGTGACCCATGACGGGGTGATCTACGCCAGCGACATCAACGGCAAGGTGGTGCAGATCTCGGCCCAGGGCCATCAGCTGGCACTGGCCGGGGTACCGCCGCAGCCCCGCTTTGCGCGGCCCACCGCACTCGCGCTGGATGCCGAGGGCGGCCTCTATCTGGCCGATGCCGCCTCCTACCGCGTGCACCGGCTGCGTGCCCTCGGGCCTGGGCAGACGGCGCCGCCGGCGTTGATCGGCCCGGCACCGGACGCTCCTTTGCCCGACACCGCCGGCCGGTGGCCACTGGCCCCGCAGGACGGGTGGCACGAAGTGGTGGGCACGTTGGGTGAGGTGCGCGGGGACTTCAAAGGCGAGAGTCGGCACCATCTGCATGGCGGGTTCGATATCCGCGGCGATGTCGGCCAGCCGGTGTTGGCGATCGCCGATGGCAAGGTCGATACGCCGTTCGCGGCGTGGTCGGTCGGCGGCCAGGCCGAAGGCCTTTCGCTGGGCCGGCTCAAATACATCCATATGAAGGTTGGCCGCGATCCGCGCGATCGGCCGTTCGATGCGCGCTGGCAGCAGGTGTCCGGTGAGGACGGCAAGCTCGAACGCATCCGCGTGCGTCGCGGCACCCGGTTCGCCGCCGGCGAAGCCTTGGGCAGCATCAACCGGATGGCGCATGTCCACCTGAGCGTGGGCGCCAGTGGTTTCGAGCGCAATGCGGTGGCACTGGGCTTCACCGGTTACGCCGATACGTTCGCGCCGCGCATCACCGAGGTCGCCGTGCTGGACGACCTGGACCAGCCGGTCAAGGCGGGTGCCGACGGGCGCGTCGCGATCCCGCGCCAGGGGCCGGGCGTGCAGATCGTGGTGGAGGCGTGGGACCAGGTGGACCGCAATCTGCCACGGCGCCGGCTGGGCCTGTACCAGGTCGGCTACCAGGTCCTGGATGCGCAGGGCCAGCCGCTGGCCGGGTACGAGCAGCCGCGCTTCAACATCGTGTTCAACCGGATGCCGCGCGAAGACAGCGCCACCCGCGTGGCCTACGCGCCGGACAGCGGCATCACCGTGCATGGCAGCGCGGTCACCCGGTTCCGCTACCTGGTCACCAACACGGTGCGCGATGGGCTGGTCGAGACCGGACGCTGGCAACCGGATGCATTGCCGGCCGGCGAGTACATCCTGCGGGCCAGTGCGCGCGACTACAGCGGCAATGAGGCCATCGGCCCGCGCGATCTGAAGATCACGCTGTTGCCTTGAGCGGTGTCAGGCGCCGACGCGCACGCGTTCGGCGTCCATGTCGGCCAGCGGGCGTACCTCGATGCTGCCAAAGCGCGACCACGGGAACTGCTGCGCAATGCGCATCGCCTCGGCGTGGTCGGGCGCGTTGATCAGGTTGAAGCCGGCCAGCAGTTCGTGGGTTTCGGCGAACGGGCCATCGGTGATGCGGGTCTGGCCCTGGCGCACGCGCAACGTGCGCGCGCTGTCCACCGGTTCCAGCTTCTGGGCGAGCACCAGGGTACCCTCGGCCTGCAGGCGGTCGGCGTGGTGCAGGCAGTCATGCATCAGGCGGTCGTATTCGTCGCCGGGCAGGGCCTGCAACAGGCCCTCGTCGATATAGATCAGCAGAAGAAATTGCATGGCCGGACCAGGGTGGGCGGGGAAACCGCATGATGCCCCAGCCCGCGGTCATGGCGTGTTGCAGCGCCGCAGCGCGGCCCCGTTCAGCGACGAAAAAATAGTTCGTCGTGCGTGTCGATTTCCATCCCCTTGGCACGTTGTATCCAGTGAACGGCCCGGGTTCCGGGCTGGCACACAGGAGCACCCCGTGAAAGTCATGGTACTGGTCAAGGCAACCGCCGCCACCGAGGCCGGTCAATTGCCGACCGAGCAGGAAATCCGCGCGATGGGCGCGTACAACGAGCAGTTGGTCCAGGCCGGGATCATGCTGGCCGGCGAGGGCCTGCACCCGACCTCGCGCGCCCGCCGCGTGGCCTTTGGCAGCGAGCCGCCGCGGGTGATCGATGGGCCGTTCGCCGAAACCCGCGAGCTGGTCTGCGGGTTCTGGCTGTGGCAGGTGCGCTCGCTGGACGAGGCCACCGAATGGCTCAAGCGCGCACCGTTCGCTGCCGGGGATGTGGTCGAGCTGCGGCCGATCCTCAGTGCCGAGGATTTCGGCGCGGCCTTCACTCCCGAATTGCAGGCGCAGGAACAGCGTCTGCGCGACCAGATCGGCACCGCCGATTGATTCCCCCCCGCACCCCTGGAGCACTCCCATGAAACTGATTCCGTTCCTCGGCTTCAACGGCAAGACCCATGACGCCATGGCCTTCTACGCGCAGGTACTCGGCGGCAAGGTCACCTCTGAAATGAAGTACCGCGACATGCCACCCATGGAAAGCCAGGAGGGCTGTGGCGAGATGCCGCCGGAGACACTGGACCACGTCGCGCACAGCCAGCTGGAAGTGGGGTCGGCGATCCTGATGGCCGCCGATGGCCCGTCTTCCGACGGGCAGGGCAGTACCACGATCAACATCGATGTGGATTCGATCGAGGAGGCCGAGCGCGTGTTCAACGCGCTGGCCGACGGTGGCGAGATCAAGATGCCGATCACCGAAACCTTCTGGGCCCACCGCTGGGGTTTTCTGATCGACCGTTACGGCAAGCCGTGGATGGTCAACTGCATGAAGCAGCCCTGATTCTTTCGTTCAACAGGAACCATCCACATGACCAACGCTACGCAGCAGATGATCTTCGTGAACCTCCCAGTGCGTGAACTGGAGGCGTCCAAGACGTTCTTCGCCGCCCTGGGATACACCTTCAACCCGACCTTCACCGATGAGAACGCAGCCTGCATGATCATCAGCGACAGCATCTTCGTGATGTTGCTGGTGGAGACGTTCTTCGCGCAGTTCACGACCCAGCCGATCAGTGATGCGCGCCACCAGACCGAGGTGATCACCTGCCTGTCGGCGCAGAGCCGCCAGGCGGTCGACGGGCTGGTGGACAAGGCGCTGAAGGCCGGTGCCCGCGAGCCGCAGCCGGCGCGCGATTACGGTTTCATGTACCAGCGGGGCTTCCAGGACCTGGATGGGCACCTGTGGGAGATCGCGCACATGGACGGCGAACCGGGGTGATGGCAGGCCGCGGTGCGGCTTGTGCCCCGGCCGCAGCGGTGCTCTGATCAGCCGCATGGACACGGCACTGACGCAACGACTGGAGACGATCTGGCGCATGGAGTCGCCAGTGTTGACCGCCCGCCTGACCCGCCTGCTCGGCGGTGATGTCGGCCGTGCCGAAGAGCTGGTCCAGGACACCTGGCTGGCCGCGCTGGAGCGCTGGCCCAGCCAGGGCGTGCCGGACAATCCCGGAGCGTGGCTGATGACCACTGCGCGCAACCGCGCCATCGATGTGCTGCGCCAGCACCAGCGCGTCGCCGGCCAGCACGCGCAGTTCGCTAGTGCGCTGGCGCCGCTGCCGTTGCCGGCGCCGGACGACAGCGATGCGCTGGAAGACGACATCGGCGATGACCTGCTGCGGCTGATGTTCGTTGCCTGTCATCCGGTGCTGGCCGCCGACGCGCGTGTCGCGCTGACGCTACGGCTGCTCGGCGGCCTGACCACCGATGAGATCGCACGCGCGTTCCTCGCGCCGGAGCCCACCATTGCCCAGCGCATCGTGCGCGCCAAGCGCACGCTGGCGCACAAGCAGGTGCCATTCGAAGTGCCGCGCCAGGCGGCGTTGCCGGAGCGCCTGGCCTCGGTGCTGGAGGTGGTCTACCTGATCTTCAACGAAGGCTATGCGGCCAGTGCCGGCGATGACTGGATGCGCCCGGCCCTGTGCGACGAAGCGCTGCGGCTGGGCCGCGTGCTCGCCAGTCGGTTGCCGACCTGGCCGCAGGTGCAGGGGCTGCTCGCCCTGATGGAACTGCAGGCCTCGCGCACCGCCGCCCGCACCGATGCCACCGGTACGCCGATCCTGTTGCCTGACCAGGACCGCACGCGCTGGGACTGGCTGCAGATCGCTCGTGGCCAGGCCGCGCTGCAGCAGGCGATGGCGCTGGGCGGCGGTGACGATCCCTATGCGCTGCAGGCCGCCATCGCCGAGTGTCACGCACGCGCGCGCCGTGCCGACGACACCGACTGGGCGCGGATGACCGCGCTGTACGCACGGCTGGCACAGCGCCAGCCCTCGCCGGTGGTGGCGTTGAACCATGCGGTCGCCCTGTCGCGGGCGCAGGGCGCGGCGGCCGCATGGCCGCTGGTCGATGCGCTCGGTGACGATGCGCGGCTGCGCGACTATGCGCCGCTGGCTGCGGTGCAGGGCGACCTGCTGGCCCAGCTGGGGCGGCACGCCGAAGCACGGGCGGCATTCCAGCGTGCGGCCGCGCTGACCGCCAATGCGCGTGAGAAGGCGATGCTGCTGGCCCGTGCGGCAGCCGTGTAGACCGGCACTGCACTGCGCGGCGGCTCTGGCCTACACTCGGGCGATTGTCGGTCAGTCATGAGGTGCAGCGTGAAGCGTGTGGTAATCAGCCTGTTGGCGTTGTCGGTGTCGTCGGCCTTGATGGCCGCCACCCCCAAATTCGATGGCGCGCGGATCTCCGCCGACGTCAAGGAACTGGCGTCGGACGCCTACGAAGGCCGCTCGCCGGCCACTGCCGGTGAAGAGAAGACCATCGCCTTCCTGAGCAAGCAGTTCGCAGCGGCGGGCCTGCAGCCGGGCGGCGACCTCAAGGACGGCAAGCGCCTGTGGACCCAGGCCGTGCCGCTGCTCAAGGGCGATATCGTCGGCACCCCGAGCCTGTCGTTGAGCAGCAAGGGCAAGCCGCAGACGCTGAGCCAGGGCAAGGAAATCGCCGTGCGCGCCGCGATGAACGGTGCCAGCGCGGTGGACATCAAGAACGCGCCGCTGGTCTTCCTCGGCTACGGCGTCAAGGCCGCCGAGCGCAACTGGGACGATTTCAAGGGCGTGGACCTGAAGGGCAAGATCGCCGTCGTGCTGATCAACGATCCGGACTTCGAAAGCGGCCAGGGCGACTTCGACGGCAAGGGCATGACCTACTACGGCCGCTGGACCTACAAGTACGAAGAAGGTGCGCGCCAGGGTGCCCTCGGCGTGCTGATCGTGCACGAGACCGCGCCGGCCTCGTACGGTTGGGCCACCGTGGCCGGCTCCAACACCAACACCATGTTCGATGTGGTCCGCGACAACCCGGCCGAGGCGCATCCGCTGCTGGAAGGCTGGATCCAGCGCGATCTGGCGGTGGAGCTGTTCAAGCGTTCGGGCCTGGATTTCGAGGCGCTCAAGAAGCAGGCGCAGACCCGTGATTTCAAGCCGGTGGAGCTGAAGGGCGAGACCTTCTCGGCCAAGTACGCGGTCAAGACCGAGGTGATCACCTCGCACAACGTGGCCGCGCGCCTGGAAGGCAGCAAGCATCCCGACGAGACGGTGATCTACAGCGCCCACTGGGACCACATCGGCGTGGGCAAGCCGGACGCGAACGGTGACACCATCTTCAACGGCGCGCTGGACAACGCCAGCGGCACCGCCTCGCTGATCGAACTGGCCCGTGGCTTCGCCAAGGGCAAGCGCCCGGAGCGGTCGGTGCTGTTCCTGGCCGTGACTGCCGAGGAAAAGGGCCTGCTCGGCTCGGAGTACTACGCCACCCACCCGCTGTACCCGCTGGGCAAGACCGTTGCGCTGATCAACATGGACGGCATGGCGCCCTTCAGCCCCTCGCGTGACTTCGGGATCTACGGCTCGGCCAAGCTGGAACTGCTGGACCAGCTCAAGGACGTCGCCAAGGGCTGGGACATCCGCTACACGCCGGACCCGAAGCCGGAAGCCGGCCTGTTCTTCCGCTCCGATCACTTCCCGTTCGCCAAGCGTGGCGTGCCGGCAGTGTCGTACTCGGCGGGCCAGGACTGGGTGGAGGGGGGCGTGGCGGCCGGCAAGGCCGCTTCGGATGACTACACCGCCAAGCGCTATCACCAGCAGGGCGATGAGTGGCAGCCGGACTGGACCTTCGCCGGTGCCTCGCGCGATCTGGAAGTGCTGTACACGCTGGGCAACCAGCTGGCCAACTCGCGCGCCTGGCCGAACTGGAGCGAAGACTCCCAGTTCCGCGCCCCGCGTGACGCCAGCGCCGCCGAGCGGAAATAAGACGCGTCCGGCCGGCACGCCGGCCGGACCCCCGCCGTAGAGCAACGCCACGCGTGGCTTCGCGGTCTCGAACCCAGACGTAGAGCCACGCCATGCGTGGCTTCGCGGTTCCGGAAGAAAGCCAGCCACCCATGGGGTGGCTCTACACCGCTTCGTCCCACCATTCCCTGCCTTCGTCGCATGCCGCTTGTTCCCGCTGGCGGCGGGGCTATGCTCGCCTCACTCCCTATGTGATGACGCCGCCGTGTTCGCCAGCCTCTCCCTGATCTTCCGCATTCTGTTGGCCTGGGCCGCCGCCATCGTGGTGGCGGGGTTCGTCTGGAGTGGCTTCTTCCATGGCATGGACGAAGGCCCCGGCTGGGTGTTCGGCCTGCTGGCCCTGTTCGTGATGGTGACCGCCCTGGGCAGCTGCATCGCCCATATCCGGCGCGTGCAGCACGTCGCCGGACGCCTGGACGCGGCCACCCTGTCCAGCCGCCAGCGCCGCCAGATCGAGGTGCCGATGGACGCCGGCCCGGCCTTCGCCTTGGTCGAGGCCGCCATCGCCGAGCTGCCACGCGTGGAAGACATCGAAAGTGCGCCCGGCAGCCTGCAGGTCCGTGCCTATGTGCGCCGCGTGGATCCCTACAACGGCCGCCCGCCGTCCCGCTGGAACCTGCCTGCGCGGCTGGCGATCAAGCGCAACAGCGTGCTCGCCACGGTCACGCCGGGGCAGGGCACCAGCAGCGTGACCCTGCTGTTCGAGCCCGATGCCGGGGTCTGGGCCGATCTGCTGGCGGTCGACGAAGGCAGCAACCACGAGAACGCCGAAGCGGTCGGCCGTGCGATCACCCGCCGGGTGGCCGAGCAGCGCCGCGACGAGCAGGCCGCCGCCGAGCAGACCGCGACCGAGAAGGAACTGTCGGTGGCCAAGCTCAACCTGCTGCACGCCCAGGTCGAGCCGCACTTCCTCTACAACACGCTGGCCAACGCGCAGGTGCTGACCCGCACCGATCCGCCGCGCGCCGACCAGATGCTCGGGCACCTGATCCAGTACCTGCGCAGCTCGCTGCCCAGCGTGGAGGAATCGATGTCGACCCTGGGCGTGGAGCTGGAGCGCACCCAGGCCTACCTGGAAATCCTCAAGATCCGCATGGGCGCCCGCTTGGCCCTGCAGGTGGACGTGCCCCCGGCCCTGCTCAGCCTGCCGCTGCCCTCGATGGCGCTGCAGACCCTGGTCGAGAACGCGATCAAACACGGCCTGGAACCCAAACCCGGCGGCGGCACGGTGTGGATCATCGCGCGCGCCTTCGAGGACCATGTCACCCTCACCGTGGCCGACGACGGCCTCGGGTTCGGGCAGGGCACCAGTGGTACCGGGATCGGCCTGAAGAACCTGCGCGAACGCCTGCGCCTGACCTGCGGTGAGCACGCTGGCGTGGCGATCGTGTCCAATTTCCCCACCGGCGTGGCAGCGACGATCACCCTGCCGCGCGATGCCCGCGAGGCGATCCATGCAGCTTGACGCCCTCATTGCCGAAGACGAAGACCTGCTGCGCCAGTCGCTAGTGGCACAGCTGCAGCGGTTGTGGCCGGAACTGCGGCTGGTGGCCGAATGCGAGGATGGTGCCAGTGCGCTGGAGCGCCTGGCCGAGCTGAAGCCGGACCTGGCCCTGCTCGACATCCGCATGCCCGGCATCACCGGTATCGAGGTGGCCCGCGCGCTGCCCGAGATCAGCCCGCGCACCCAGGTGGTGTTCGTCACCGCCTACGACCAGTATGCGATCGACGCCTTCGAACAGGGCGCGATCGACTACCTGCTCAAGCCGGTCAGCGATGAGCGCCTGCTGGCCACGCGCGAGCGGATCCTGGCCCGCATGCAGCTCGGCCGCCCGGACAGCGGCATGCTCGAGCAGCTGCTGCAGCGCCTCGGCAATCAGCCCGCCGCCGCCTCAAGCGCGCCGCCTTTGGCCTGGATCACCGCCAGCAACGGCCGCGACACGCAGCTGATCATGCTCGAAGATGTGATCTACTTCCGTGCGGACAGCAAATACACCACGGTGGTGACCGAGCAGGGCGAAAGCCTGCTGCGCACCTCGCTGCGTGAGCTACTGGATGCGCTCGATCCGCAACGGTTCCGCCAGATCCACCGCTCCACCATCGTGAACATGAAGGCGGTCGCCGCGGTCACCCGCGATGACACCGGCCGCGGCCAGCTGCGCTTGAAGCACCGCACCGAAGTGCTCAACGTCAGCCAGCCCTTCATGAGCCTGTTCCGCGGGATGTAACGCGCCTTTCCTTTCGTCTGGAGCCTGCCATGCGTACCGCCGTTGTCGCCAGTCTCTGCGTGTTGATGCTGGCGGCCTGCCAGCAATCGAACAACACCTCCGTCACCCGCATCCGCGCCAACGGCGTGGATACGCTGTACAGCAAAACCACGGTCGACAACGGCGTGGCCAGCTTCGACTGCATCGCCAGCAGCAGTGGCCACTGCCACTACCTGGTGCTGGATGCGCGCTGCGGGAAGGACAAGGACTGCGCCTATCCGCCCCTGCACCGGCTGTCGGTGGCAGTCGGCAAGACCGAGCAGATGGCGGGGTTGCCGGCTGGCTTCCAGCATTGCGTCAGCGCGGTCCAGAAAGAACAATGCCACCGTGAGTGATCACGGTGGCATCGTGGCTCCCCCCGCTTTTCAGTAGGGTCAGAACGCGGGCTGCAGATGCAGGTTGGTGCCGTTGGGCTGCTCGCCGACATGATTGAGCTGGCCCACCAGTTCGGTGTGCTGCTTCATCCGGCCGATCTCGCGCATGATGCGGATGTCCTCGTGGCGCAGCTCGCGCTTGGCGCTCACCGCCTGCTTGTAATCCAGGACTTCCGGATAGTGCTGGGCCATGTCCAGCGCCTCGGCCACGCATTCGACCGTATCGGCATCGGAGGTGATCCGGGCGCGGCTGTTGAAGGCCTTCATCCAGCGCTCGAAGCCGGCGGTGTGATCGAACATGTTGGCCATGAACCAGATCACGAACAGGATCGACACCCACGAACCGAACACGATCACCACGCGGGTGAAGGTGATATGGAAGTCATCCTTCCACAGGTAGTTGCTGATCAGGCCGAGGATGAGCAGGGAGGACGCCTGCCAGCCCACGATCGAGGCCATCAGCCATTGGCCCTTGGCTTTGGCGAGCACCGCGACTTCTTCGCGGATCTGCTGTTCACTCTTGTTACGCCAATGCGCGACCTGTTTTTCGAACGGGCTGCTGTACAGCTCGTTGTCCTGCAACAGCAGACCCAAACCTTTGAACAAAGCGATCATGACGAGCTCCTTCTGGAACGTGCGGCAGCGCATTGGACGACGTTGTGGCGTATCCAGTTCTAGCACTTTCACGGCGCTTGGCAATGGGCAAAGCGCAAAGATCCGGCGCCATTTCTGCCTGAATGGGCAAACCCGCAGCGGATTTGCGCACTGCGGCACGTAAATCGCCGGGTAAATACGGCTTGGACGGCGGCTCCCATGCTGCATCTGCACAATGCGCAGGCCCTGTCGGACACCCGCCTCGCCAGCCCCACCGGTATCACGCAGAATTGACGCATCCGCGCGAAATGCCGGTCCGCTCGCCCTCGGTACTGCTGATGTCCTCCCTGCTGCGTTCGCTTGCCCGCCCTGCCACCGCCCCCATACGCCGCTGGGTGCTGGGCGCCTTCCCCCGCGGCCAAAGCGGGATCGACTACGACCACCCGCTGGGCGACCCCGGCTGGTTCGGCCCCGACAGCATCACCTGGCGGGTGCATGCCGAGTTTGCCGGCATGCTCGCCGGCGGCCTGTGCGCCCTGATGCTGCAGACCCTGCATCCGCTGGCCCTGGCCGGTGTGTACGACCACTCCAACTTCCGCGATGACCTGGTCGGCCGCCTGCGCCGCACCACCGCGTTCGTCGCGGGAACGACCTACGCATCCACCGCGGAAGTCGAGGCGTTGATCGCCAAGGTGACCCGCATCCATGCCCAGGTGCGCGGTCACACCGCCGATGGCCGCGCGTATTCCGCCGACGATCCCGCGCTGCTCACCTGGGTGCACGTCACTGAAGCGTACGGCTTCCTGCAGGGCTGCCGACGCTATTGCCGCGACGTGCCTACGGCGGTCGCCGACCGGTACTACCGTGAGTACAAGCGCGTGGCCGAAGCGCTTGGCGCTGTAGACGTTCCCGCGTCGGAAGCGGAGGTGGACGCGTACTTCGCGCGCCAGCAATCGCAGCTGGTGTTCGATGCGCGCTCGCGCGAGGTGCTGGCGGTCCTGTCAGGCATCCGCCTGCCGGTGCCGATGGCGGGTCTCTCGCGTGAGCTGTTCCTCGGTGCAGGTGCAGCGCTGCTGCCGGACTGGGCGACCGCGATGATCCAGCGCACGCCGATGCAGCGTGCGCAGTCGCGGGCGTCGGCGGTGATGCTCAAAGGCATGGCGCCGTTGTTCCGGCGCGCGCTGCAGGACGGGCTGGCGACGCGGGCGTGCACGCGGATGGGTGTGTCGGCTGGGGTGCTTGCTGATTGGCCTTGAAGCGGCAAGTGCCCTGTGTCCGCTGGTTGGGTCGGGCACGCACAGGCTTCCGGGACCCGCTGCTCTACAGCGAAAAAAAAACGGGCGCCGAAGCGCCCGTTCTCTCATCTCAGCAACGTGCGATGACGCACCTCACCACACCTTGACCCGCTTCTCCGGCGCCAGGTACAGCTTCTGGCCTTCCTTCACCTCGAAGGCCGGATACCACGCATCCAGATTGCGCACCGTCAACGCACGGAACTGGCCCGGCGCATGCACATTGGTCAACAGCGAATTGCGCAGCGCCTGCTCACGCGCCTTGCTCCGCCATGCCTGCGCAAACCCCAGGAAGAACCGCTGATCCGGCGTGAAGCCTTCCAGCGTCTGGCCCGGCTTGCCCTGCAGCGACAACTGATACGCATCGTAGGCCGTCGAAAGACCTGCCACGTCCGCAATGTTCTCGCCCAGCGTCAGACGACCATTCACCGATACCCCCGGGAACGGTGTGTAGCTGCTGAACTGCGCCGCCAGTGCATCGCCGGCCGCGTTGAACTTCTTCAGATCTTCGGGCGTCCACCAGTTCTGCAGCTTGCCCGTCTCATCGAACAGCGCACCGGCATTGTCGAAACCGTGGCTGATCTCATGGCCGATCACCGCACCGATCGCGCCGTAGTTCACCGCATCATCGGCCGCGCCGTCGAAGAACGGCGGCTGCAGGATCGCGGCCGGGAACACCAGGCGGTTTTCCAGTGGCACGTTCATCGCATTGATGGTCTGCGGCAGCATCGCCCACTCGCTGTGATCCACCGGCTTGCCCAGCTTGGCGATGTTGCGGCGGTACTCGAACAGCTCCGCACGCTCGGCATTGCCCAACGCGTCATCGCGCTTGATCTCAAGGCCGGCGTAGTCGCGCCACTTGTCCGGGTAGCCCATGCCCACGGTCAGGCCATCCACCTTGGCCTTGGCACGCGCCTTGGTCTGCGGCGACATCCACTCCAGCGCATCGATGCGCTTGGCGAACGCGGCGATGATGTTCTTGGCCATCGCGTCCGCGCGCGCCTTGGTGGCCGGATCGAAATGACGTTCGACGTACAGCTTGCCGATCGCTTCGCCGACGGCATGGTTGCTGTCATCCACCGCACGCTTCCAGCGCTCGCTCTGCTGCGGGGTGCCGTTGAGCGTGGTGCCGTGGAAGGCGAAGCGCGCATCGGCAAACGACTTGGGCAGGTACGGCGCGGCGCGGTCCAGCGCATGGAAGGCCAGGTAGTCCTTCCAGACCTCCAGCGGCTCGGTGGCGACCAGGCGCGAGATGCCCGCGACGGCCTTGGGCTGCCACACGATGAAGTCCTGCTGGGCGTCCAGCCCGGCCGAGGCCAGGAACGCGTTCCAGTCCATACCCGGTGCCTTGGCGCTCAGGTCGGTCTGCTTCCAGGCGTTGGCGCCCTTGGCGACGTCGTTGGTGTCTTCCTGGGTGGCGTGGACCTGGGCGATCCTGGTCTCCAGCGCGAGGATGCGCTGCGCCTTGGCGGCCGGATCGGCGACGCCGGCCAGCTGCAGGACCTGGGCGATGTAGGCCTGGTACTGCTTGCGGATCTCGGCCATGCGGCCACCCTGCAGGTAGAAATCACGGTCCGGCAGGCCCAGACCGCCCTGCACCAGGTACGGCGCGGTGCGGTCCGGCTGCAGCAGATCCACCGAGACCCACACGCCGAACAGGCGGTCGGTGTAGAAGTTGGTGGCGTTGAGCAGGTCCACGTCGGCGCGCAGCGTGCCGCCGAGCGCGGTGGCCAGCGCGGCCTTGTCGTTGATGCCGGCGATGGCGTCCAGTTCCGGTTTGACCGGGGCGACGCCGCGCGACTCGATGCCGCTCTCGTCCATGAAGGCGGCGTAGTAATCGCCGATCAGCTTGGCCTCGCCCTCGGCCTTTGTGTCGGCCGCAGCGCCTTCGAGGATCGCGCGGGTGTCGGCCAGGGTTTTTTCGGAGATGACGTTGAAGCTGCCGTAGCTGGAGCGGTCGGCCGGGATCTCGGTGTTCTTGACCCAGGTACCGTTGGCGAAGCCGAAGAAGTCATCGCCGGCGGCGACGCTGCGGTCCATGCCGGCGGCGTCGAAGCCGAAGCTGCCCAGCTGCGGCTTGGGCGCGGCCGGTTCGGCCGGGGTGGTCTCGGGGGCGGACGCGGCCGGTGCAGTGGCCTCGCGGTCGCAGGCGGCCAGGCTCAGCGACAGGCTGGCGGCAATGGCGAGCATCAGGGTGGGGCGGCGCAGCTTGGACATTGAGCTTCTCAGCAACGGAAACACCCAAGTCTAATCCCGTACCGGGCGCGCGGTTATGCCGGCTTCGGCGGCATCGGGTACCGGGTGTGCCGGTCTTCCGGGTTCACTGATGTGAACCCTGGCCGCGGTGCTTCCCGTGCCGTACGCGCTGGTGCATGCTGGGGCCTGCACGGATTCCGCGGGCGCCGGCTGGCGCCGGTGTGACGAGCAAGGCGTCAAGAATCCCGGGCAGCGGCCGCTCAGGTTTGGGGAAACCAGGAAGCGTTTACAGATGAAGTCAGCCTGTCGTTCGGGAAAAGGGTTGCGATGCCCGCGTTGAACCGTGCCCTGGCACGGCCACTGCGGACGTTCGTGTGGCTCGGGGTATCCCTGGGCGTGCTGCTGGGCGCCGGGCTGGTGGCGACGCTGCTCAATGACTGCCAGCGCCGACAGGAAGCCGCGCAGCGCCAGAGCTCGGCGCTGGCCACCGGCGCCCAGCGCCTGCTGCGGCTGGAACTGCGCAACCTGGAGCGGGTGATGCAGGGCATCTCCCGCGATGGCGCGCTGCTCTTCCAGCGGGTGCCGGCGCAGGCACCGGACCTGCTCGATGCCAGCATCGCCGGGGCGCTGCAGCGGCATGCCGAACTGCACAGCATCGTGGTGGTCGACCAGTACGGGCGGGCCCTGACCAGTGGCAGTGGCGACCTGCAGTTGCCGCTCTGGGCGGTGGATGACAACCGCGGCCTGGGCAGCCAGGTTTTCCTCGGGCCGCCGCAGGCGCTGGATGCCGCGCACTGGATCCTGCCGCTGGCGCTGCCGATGGGCGGTGACCGCTGGCTGTTGGCACGGCTGCGCACGGCGGAACTGCAGGCCATCATCGGCGGCATGGATACCGGCGATGCCGGGGTGATCTCGATCACCGACCCGCGGGGCTACGTGCTGGCGCGCAGCCCCGATCCGGTCGGCGTGGTGGGGCGCCGCTTCGGCCTGGCCAGGCGCGAGCTGCTGCGCCGCGATGCCCTGACCCCATTGGGGACCGAGACCAGTGCCGTGGATGGCATCGAGCGCATCTCCAGCCTCAGCACGCTGGCCCAGTACCCGCTGGCGGTGTACGCCGGGTTGGGCCGGCGCGACGTGCTGGCGGCCTGGTGGCCGTATGTGCAGGCCTCGGTCGGGGTCTACCTGCTGTACTGGGCGCTGTTTGCCGCGGTCTATGTCAGCCTGCGCCGCGCCACCCGCGACCAGGACAGCCTGAGCGAGGAGCTGCGTACCGGCCACGCCGAACTGCGCATGGCCCACCAGGTCGGCAAGGTGTGTACCTGGTACGTGGACGAGGATGCTTGCCTGCTGCGCTGGTCGCCGCTGGCCCGAGAGATTTTCGGCATCGACATCGAAAGCCTGCCCGTCGCGGATTTCTTCGCGCGCGTGCACCACGACGATACCGCGCGCATGCAGCAGGCCTTCGATGCCGCCTTTGCCGGCAGCGGCGTGCTCGATGAGATGTTCCGCCTGGTGCTGCCGGGTGGCGCGACCCGCTGGGTCGCCGCGCGCGGCCAGCGCGTGGCGGTGGTGGACCGCCAGCGCCGCATGATCGGTGCGTTGACCGATGTCAGCGAGCGGGTCGATGCGCTGGCCCGGGTGCAGCAGGCCGAGCGCCAGTTCCGGCTGCTGTTCGACCGCAATCCGGCCCCGTTCTGGGTGTTCGATCCGGACACGCTGCGCTTTCTGGAGGTCAACGAAGCGGCGGTGCGCCAGTACGGCTACAGCCGCGATGAGTTCCTGGCGATGAGCATCCTGGACATCCGCCCGCGCGAGGGTTGGGAGGAGATCCGCGGGGCGATCGCGCAGGCGCGCATCGGCGACGTGCAGGATGCGCAGGTCCGCCTGCACCAGCGCAAGGACGGCAGCGTCTTCGAGGTGCGTGCGCATCTGGCGCGGCTGGATTTCGACGGCCGCCAGGCCTGCCTGGTACTGGCCGAGGACGTCAGCGAGCGTTTGGCTTACGAGCGCGATCTGGCGTACCACGCCACCCACAACCCGGCGACCGGTCTGCTCAATACGCGCGCGCTGGCCGCGCAGCTGGATGAAGAGGGGGGCGCCTACACGATCGCCTACGTGCAGTTCCGCGGCCTGCAGCTGGTCTCGGACACGCTCGGCCGCGAAGTCGGCGACGTGGTGCTGCAGGCGATGGCCAAGCGCCTGGGCGGGCTCGGCGTGCGCTACGGCCTGCTTGCCTTCCAGCCGGCCGAGGATTTCATCTTCGCCATCCGCGACGACCATCAGCGCCAGACCGCGCTGGATACGCTGGTGCAGACCGTGTCCGAACCGGTGCGCGGGCAGGATTGGCTGCACCAGTTCGAGCCGCGCATCGGTGTCGCCGTGAAGGCCGGCGACGATGCCAGCACCGCCGAACAGGTGATCGGCATGGCCGCGCAGGCCGCCCACGCGGCGCGCGACGAAGGCAATGTCATCGCCTGGTACGACGCGACCGTCAGTTCGCGCCTGGCCGAGCGGCTGCGCCTGGCCGGCCGCATCCACAGTGCGATCGACACCGAGTTCGAGCTGTATTACCAGCCGATCTGCCACGCCGGCGACAGCAGCCCGGCCGCGCTGGAAGCCCTGCTGCGCTGGCCGCAGGCGGATGGCAGCTTCATTCCCCCGGGCGAGTTCATCCAGCTGTGCGAAGACACCGGGCTGATCCTCGCGCTTGGCCGCTGGGTGATCCGCGCCGCGGCGCAGGCGCAGCGGCAGCTGGTCGACGCGGGCTGGGACCTGCCCATCGCGGTGAATGTCTCGGCGGTGCAGTTCTTCAACAGCGACCTGGTGGCCGAGTTCACCCGCGCCAGCCACGAATTCGGGCTGGCCCGCGGTGCGCTGCAGGTCGAGCTGACCGAAAGCAGCCTGATGCGCAAGCCGGGCCAGGCCAAACAGACCATGCAGCGCCTGCACGAGCAGGGCATCTGCATTTCGCTGGATGATTTCGGCACCGGCTATTCCAACATGTCCTACCTGCAGCACCTGCCACTGGACATCCTCAAGATCGACCGCAGCTTCGTGGCCGACGTGGAAACCAACCCGCGCAACGCCTCGATCTGCCGCGCGCTGTTGTCACTGGGGCACAGCATGGGCCTGACCATCATCGCCGAGGGCGTGGAAACGCCCGGTCAGCTGCAGTGGCTGGCCGCGCATGGCTGCGACCAGGTGCAGGGCTATCTGCTCGGCCGGCCGATGCCGCTGGCACGGCTCATCGGGCAGCTGGAATCGGTGGAGGCATAGCGGCGCGCGCCATCACGCCAGGGCCTGGGCCAGGTAGTCGATGAAACTGCGCACCTTCGGGGCCAGGTGGCTGCGGCTGGTGTATACCGCATGGATGCCGATGCCCGGCACCTGCCACTCGGGCAGCACGCGCTCCAGCCGCCCATCGGCCAGCGCCTCGGCGACCAGGAAATCCGGCTGCACGATGATGCCCATGCCGGCGATCGCGGCCTCGCGCAGCACATCGCCGTTGTTGGCACGCACACCGCCGTGCACGGGCACCGAGACCTCCCCGCGCGGACCGTGCAACTGCCATGCATCGCCGCCGGCCCAGTAGCTGTAGTGCAGGCACTCGTGCGCGGAGAGATCTTCGGGCTGCTGCGGACGGCCATGCGCATCCAGATACGACGGCGCTGCGCACAGGCTGATCTGCGCGTCGCCCAGCTTGCGCGCGATCAGGGCCGGGCTGGGCTGGCGGGTGATGCGGATGGCCACGTCGTAGCCTTCTTCGACCATGTCCACCAGACGGTCGGACAACGACAGGTCCAGTTCCACCTGCGGGTAGCGTGCGCGATACCCGGCCAGCAGCGGGCCCAGGCGGGCGATCCCGTAGCTGACCGGTGCGTTGATCCGCAGCCGCCCCGAGGGCTCCAGCGCCTGCGCGCTGATGCCGGCTTCCAGCGCATCGAACTCGGCCAGCAGCCGCACGCACTCGGCGTAGTAGGCCGCGCCCGTGCTCGTGGGGCTCACGCGGCGGGTCGTACGGTTGAGCAGCCGGGTCGAGAGGCGCTTTTCCAGCGCCGCGATCTGCCGGGTCACCCCGGCGGTGGACAGGTCCAGGGCCTGCGCGGCGGCACTGAAGCCATTGCGCTCGACCACGGCGACAAACACACGCATGGCGTCCAGAGTGTCCATTGTTTCTTTTTCCGAAATAAACAGCGTCGATGCATCGTATTTATTGGCTGATCTGTCCGCAATACGCTGATCTGCAGATCGACCCGTTGGGTCCTGCCATTGGAGTCCGTGATGCCCCGCTTGCCGTCCCTTTATATCTCCCATGGCTCGCCGATGACCGCACTCCATCCCGGTCTGGTGGGCGAGCGCCTGGCCGCGCTGGCGGCGCGCCTGCCGCGCCCGCGCGCGATCGTGATGGCCTCGGCGCACTGGCTGACGCACCAGCCGGCGGTCGGCGGCCACGCCCAGCCGCCCACCCTTCACGATTTCGGCGGTTTCCCGCAGGCACTGTTCGACCTGCAGTATCCGGCCCCGGGCGAGCCCGCGCTGGCGCAGGAGGTCGCGCAGCGGCTGGGCGCTGCCGGTCTGCCGACCGCGATCGATCCACAGCGCGGTCTCGATCACGGTGCATGGGTGCCGCTGCGGTTCCTGTATCCGCAGGCGGACATCCCGGTCGTGCCGCTGGCGATCCAGCCACTGCTCGGGCCGGCCCACCAGTTCGCGCTGGGGCGCGCGCTGGCGCCGCTGCGTGAGCAGGGCGTGCTGTTGATCGGCTCGGGCAGCATCACCCACAACCTGCACGATTGGCGCAGCTACGCGGACGGCAAGGAGGCCCCTTATGTGCGGCCCTTCATCGAATGGGTCGAGCAGCGCCTGGCCGCCGATGACAGCGCCGCGTTGATCGATTACCGCCGCCAGGCCCCGCACGCGGTGCAGGCGCACCCCAGCGACGAGCACCTGCAGCCGCTGCACTTTGCGATGGGCGCCGCCGGTGGCGAAGCGCTCGGTGCGCAGCGCATCGATGCCGGGATCGATGCCGGCTTCCTGGCGATGGACATCTATCGCTTCGATGGCGCCGACGCGCAGCAGCGCGCCGCATGAGGGGCCTGCTGTCCGCCGACTGAGCCTGCCACGCCCCGCGCATTCGCGTGGCGGCGCACGTGTGGTACGTTTTTTCCTGTTTCCGGCGCCGGCTGTCCGCAGCCTCCCCCGCGCTGCTTACTGGAAAATGCATGCATACCATTGAAGTCGTTCTGGCGATGCTGGTGGCGGTGGTCGCCAGCGGCTACCTGGTCCGCGTATTGCCGTTGTCGCTGCCGTTGCCGCTGGTGCAGATCGGGCTGGGCGCGGTCATTGCCGGAGTGTTCAACCGCGGCCACGCGCTCGAGCCGGAGATGTTCTTCCTGCTGTTCCTGCCGCCGCTGCTGTTCCTGGATGGCTGGCGCATCCCCAAGCAGGGCCTGTTCCGCGACAAGGGCGTAATCCTGGAACTGGCCTTCGGGCTGGTCGTGTTCACCGTGATCGGCGCCGGCTTCCTGATCCACTGGATGATCCCGGTGATGCCACTGGCGGTGGCCTTCGCGCTGGCGGCGATCATCTCCCCGACCGACCCGGTGGCGGTCAGCTCGATCGCCTCGCGCGCGCCGATTCCCAAGCGGCTGATGCACATCCTGGAAGGCGAGTCGCTGCTCAACGATGCGTCCGGCCTGGTCTGTTTCCGCTTCGCAGTGGCGGCGGTGATGACCGGGACCTTCTCGCTGGCGAATGCCTCGCTGACCTTCCTGTGGGTGGCGGTGGCCGGACTGGCGATCGGCGTGGCGGTGACGCTGGGCGTGTCCACCTTCCAGCGCTGGCTGTGGCGGCGCTTCGGCGAGGAGCCGGGTGCGGCGCTGCTGGTCAACCTGCTGATCCCGTTCGCGGCCTACCTGCTGGCTGAAGAACTCAATGCGTCGGGCATTCTCTCGGCGGTCGCCGCCGGTGTCACGATGAGCTACGTGGAGCTCACCGGCCGCGTCTCGGGCAGCATGCGCGTGCAGCGCACGGCGGTCTGGAACATGCTGCAGTTCAGCTTCAACGGGATCATGTTCGTGCTGCTGGGCGAGCAGTTGCCGGGCATCGTGGAACGCGCGATCAAGACCGTCAGCGAGAGCGGGCACCACAGTGCGTGGTGGCTGCTGGTCTATGTGGTGGTGATCAACCTGGCGCTGGTGCTGCTGCGCCTGGCCTGGGTGTGGCTGTCGCTGCGCTGGAGCCTGCTGCGTGCGCGCCATCGGGGCGAGGCCCGGCAGGGCACCTCCTGGCGGATCGTGGTGGCGACCTCGGTGGCGGGCGTGCGCGGTGCGATCACCCTGGCCGGCGTGCTGACCCTGCCGTTGTTCCTGCCCGACGGCAGTGCCTTCCCGGCACGCGACCTGGTGATTTTCCTGGCCGCGGCGGTGATCCTGATCTCGCTGGTCGGTGCCAGCATCGCGCTGCCGCGCCTGCTCAAAGGCCTGGAACTGCCGGCCGATTCGGGCGAGCGCAAGGAAGAGGACCTGGCCCGCAAGCTGGCCGCCAAGGCGGCGCTGGCCGGCGTGGAGCGCACGCGCCAGCAGCTGGTGCAGAACCAGACCACCGAGAACGTGCAGCTCTACAACGACGCCGCCTCGCGGGTCAGCCTGCTGTACCAGCGCAACCTGGAGAAGGAAGCCGGGCCGGATGCGGATCCGGAGAAGGTCAAGCGCATGGAGCAGGGCTATCGCCAGCTGCGCACCGCGGGGCTGACCGCCGAGCGTGAAGAGCTGTTCCGCCTGACCCGGCGGGGCAAGATCTCCGATGAGATCTCGCGCAGGCTGATCCGCAATCTGGATCTGCTGGAGACGCGGCAACGCGATTGAGGCCGCACCGTGCCACGGGTAGAGCCACCCCATGGGTGGCTGCGCTTCGTCCCTGACGCGAGGGTTCCAATGGGTCCGCGCAGCCACCCGTGGGGTGGCTCTACCCCGCCACACGTGGATCAGACGTCTCCGGCAGACGTCGGATCAGGCGTCCGGCTTCTGATCCAGGAAGTAGGCCACCACGGTGCCCTTGACCTTGATCGTCATCGGGTTGCCGCGGCGGTCGCGGGCCTTGCCGGCCTGCACGCGGATCCAGCCTTCGCTGACCGAATATTCTTCAACGTTGTCGCGCTCGACGTCGTTGAAGCGGATGCCCACGCCGCGCTCCAGCGCAGCGGCATCGTGGAAGGGGCTGGCCGGGTTGATCGCCAGGTGATCGGGAGGGGTATCGCTCATGGTCACAGGATGCTGACGACCACCAAGGCCGTCTTCTGCCGCACAGGATAAACCGCGGCGGGCCCCGCGCCGAATTTCGCTTCCTGCCAACGCCCTTGCACGGCAGAATGCGCCCCTGTCTCCAGGATTACCGGCCATGCCCGACAACAGCGATTATTTCGACTTCGAAGAAGAAGAGCGCGATTTCGACGAGGACGATTTCGAGGCGCGGATCTGGAATCTGTTCGTGCTGATCAACCCGGGCGATGAAGAACTGGCGCTGCAGCAGTTCAACCGCTGGCGCGAAGCGCTGCTGGAAAGCGGCGAGGGCATCGATGAGGACGCCGACTGGCTGCCGCCCATGATGGCCGCGATTGCCTGGCAGTCCGGGTTCGAGGTGGAGCGGGGCGATGCCGATGCGCTGATGTCGGCGGTGAACGAGCTGTCCGCGCGCTGGAACCTGCAGATCGACTGGGGCGGCGACCTGGACGATGAGGACTTCGCGGCGGAGGTGGATGCGCCGATGTTGATGACCACCGCCCACGACCGCCTGCGCGAGCACAACTACGCGCTGTGGAGCGTGGATACCGGCAATGACACGCTGGCCGGCTGGATGGCGCTCAACCGCGATGACGATGCGATGCTGGCGCTGTGCTCGCTGCTGGGCGTGGAAGTACGGCCGGGCAGCGATCCGTTCTGAGGGCGCGATTGCGGGCTGCGTATGCTGACCCACGGTCGGCAGCTACGCCTGATACTGGCTTCTTGCGTTGGCGATCACGGCTTTGACCCGTTCGCGGTCCGTATGTCGTGAGATGGCCTGTGCGCCCAGGGCGATCGCCTGCAGGCGCAGCGGGGCGGGCACGTCGTAGTGCGCGCCGCTGCGGCGGTTCTGGAACGCCCGCCGTGGAATCCCGAGCTGCGCCGCCATGGCGTGCAGCTCGGGCAGGGTGTCGGCCATCAGATGCGCCCAGCGCTCGCCGCGCCAGGGATGTACCGCATCGTCGATATAGACCGTCACCGGATCGCCGTGGCTCAGGCCTGCGGCTTGTCGTCGCTGGCGGCCGGGGCGGCGTCGGCGGCGGCATCGGTGCCGGCCTCGTCTGCCACCTTGGCGTCGTCGCCGGCGTCGGCAGCGGTTTCGGCGTCTTCGCCTTCCTCGCCTTCCTCGCCTTCCACACCTTCAAACTCGGAGACCAGCTGGGCCAGGTACTCGTCGGCGGTCTTGCCTTCGTCGGCGGCCAGGTCGTCGATCAGCTGCTGCAGCTGGGTCGAGTACTCCAGGTTGACCTTGCGACCTTCCTTTTCCTGGACGTTGGACAGGTGCTTGAGCATGGCCAGCATCGGCACCGGGTTGTCGGCGTTGCCCATGGTCTGGCCGCCGATGGCCAGCAGCCACTCGGTGCCCTGCAGGCCGATCGCGGCGACGACCTGGCCTTCTTCGTTGGTCAGCACGGCATGGTTCTGCACCGGCTGCTGGGCGTTGAGGCGGTTGATCGGGCGCTTGGGCTGCTGCTTCTTGCGCTTGTCGCGCTTGGCCTTGGACTGCTTGGACATGGGTGCGGTCTATCTACAAAAGGAAAGACCCATTGTAGTGCCGGCCGCTGGCCGGCTCCACGGATTCCTTACAGGCGTTCGTCAGCACCGGCCGCTGGCCGGCTCCACGGATTCCCTGAATTCCCTCTGCTGCCGCCTTCGTCGCGTCCCTTACGGCGCGACAGCCGGCGCGAGCGTTGCCTGGATATCGGCGTCGGCAGCGGTGGGCGACAGCGCCACTTCCTGCCCGGCGCCGGCCAACGCCGCCGCTTCGGCCGCCTTGGTCATCACCACGATACTGATCCGGCGGTTGATGGGGTTGTCCGGCTGCGTGCGGTCGAACAGCACCGAGGAGGACAGCCCGACCACCCGGGTTACCTTGTCCTCGGTCATGCCGCCATCAAGCAGCGCCCGCCGGGCGGCATTGGCGCGGTCGGCGCTGAGCTCCCAGTTGCTGTAGCCGTGGGCCGCGTTGTAGGCGGTGATATCGGTATGGCCGGTGATGCTGATCCGGTTCGGCACGTGGTTGATGAACTGCGACAGCTCGCGAAGGATCGCGCGCGTGTAGGGCTTGAGCGAGGCGCTGCCCATGTCGAACATCGGCCGGTTCTGCTTGTCCACGATCTGGATGCGCAGGCCTTCCGGGGTGAGGTCGAGCAGCAGCTGATCCTTGAACGGTTCCAGCGCCTGGCTCTTGCTGATCGCTTCTTCCAACTCCTGCTTGAGCGCTTCGAGCTGGCGTTTCTCGCGCTCGCGCTCGTCCTGCTGCGGCACGGGCCGGGAGGCCTGCTGGTTCTGGAAGGGATCGTTGCTGTTGCCGCGCGAGATGTCGGTGGCGCCGCCCAGCTTGATCATCGAGGTGCTGGCGCCGCCCGGTCCGGCCATGCCCGGGGCCGGGGTGGAGCTGCTGCCGGCCAGCGGGCTGGGGTTGCGGAAGTATTCGGAGATCGCCGCGCGCTCGGGCTTGCTGGTGGCGGCCATCAGCCACAGCACCAGGAAGAAGGCCATCATCGCGGTCACGAAGTCGGCGTAGGCCACTTTCCAGGCACCGCCATGGTGCGCGGCATGACCGGCCTTCTTGACCCGGCGGACGATGACGGTGGGTTTGGTCTCGGCCATGGCGCTGCCTTACTTGACCGTCTTGAGGTGCTGTTCGAACTCGCTGAAGCCCGGGCGCACGTTGGACGGCAGGGTCTTGCGGGCGAATTCCAGGGCGATCTTCGGGTTGTAGCCGCGCAGGCAGGCCAGCAGGGCGGTCTTCACCGATTCGTAGATGCGTGCGTCCTGTTCGGCGCGCGCTTCCACGGCCGAGGCCAGCGGGCCGACGAAGCCATAGGCCAGCAGGATGCCCAGGAAGGTGCCGACCAGCGCGCCGGCGACGTGCGCGCCGACTTCCGTGATTTCCCCGCCGATCGAGCCCATGGTGATCACGATGCCCAGCACCGCGGCGACGATGCCGAAGCCGGGCAGGCCGTCGGCGACCTTGTTGAGCACCGCGGCCGGCTGCATCGCCTCGCCATGGTGCTTCTCCAGTTCCAGCTCCAGCAGCGGCTCCAGCTCGTGCGGCTCGATGTTGCTGCCGATCATCAGGCGCAGGCAGTCGGTGATGAAATCGACCAGGTGGTGGTCGGCCTGCACCTTGGGGTAGTTGGCGAAGATGCTGCTTTCGGCCGGGCGCTCGACGTGGTCCTCCAGCGCCATGAATCCTTCGCGGCGGGCCTTGTTGAGCAGCTCATAGAGCAGGCTGAGGACGTCGATGTAGTCCTGCTGCTTGTAGCGTGGCCCCTTGAACACGCCCACGGTGGCCGCCAGGGTCTGCTTCACGGTTTTGACCGGCGTGCCGACCAGGAACGCACCCAGCGCCGCACCGCCGATGATCACCAGTTCGTAGGGCTGCCACAGCGCGCCGAGTTTGCCGTGCGCCCCAACGTAACCGCCGAGCACGCTGAGGATGACGACGAGAAGTCCAACGATGATGAGCATGGGGCCGACGCGGGAAGGGGATACCTCCATGTCGGCCCCTTCACACCCTTTCTGAAGGGGGGCGTTCGCTCGACGTCACACTTTCCCGGATTCAGCCTGCCGGGCCAGCCTCGGCACCACCGCGTTGCAGCGGGTCCGGATAGGCCTGCCCATTGGGGGTGAACGACAACGAGACCGAGTTCAGGCAGTGGCGTTCATGGGTCGGCGGCGGGCCATCGGGGAAGACATGGCCGAGATGGCTGTCACACCGCGCACAGACGATTTCGGTGCGGACCATGCCATGGCTGGCATCGCGGATCTCGCGGACATGGGCCGGATCGAAGGGGGCAAAGAAGCTCGGCCAGCCGGTGCCGGAGTCGAATTTGGTGCTGGAGCGGAACAGCGGAAGGCCGCACAACCGGCAGCCGTAGACCCCGTCCTGCTTGTTGTCCAGGAACACCCCGCAGAACGGCGCCTCGGTGCCGTGGTGCAGGAGGACACGCTGCTCATCGGCGCTGAGGCCGGCCACCAGGGCTTGGCGCTGGGCGTCGGTAGGTGGGGACAGGTCAAAAGCCGTCATAAAGGTTCCCTATTGGTATGGCAGTTAGATTGGGCTTTTGCCTCTCAAGGTACAAGCCGGCGTTCATGGTGCTGATACCCGTGCAGGTGCATGGTGAAGACCTGAACCGCCGCCGGGAGATCACCATGTACCGCCCACGCCGCCTTGCCGCTGCCCTGCTGGCGTTGCTCCCATTGGGCGCGGCCGCGCAGATCGGGCCGCCACCCAGCCCCACCGCGACCCGCCCGGTCGTGGCCCCGCCGCCGACCCCCGCGCCCCTGCCGATCCCCGCGCAGCCGGCCCCGGCCGACAGCCTGTCCGGGCAGATGGCGCCGGTGAAATCGTCCTCGCAGACCCAACAGCAGCTGCGCACGCACCCGATCCAGAGCAAAGGCCCGTCGCAGCCGGCGCCGATGCGGGGGCCGGCCGTGCAGAGCAAGGTCTACGACCGAAACGGCCGGATCATTCCGGGGGTCAAGCAGGTGGGCCCCAACCGCGTGCTCGATACCCGCACGGGGCGTTACTACGACGCGGTGCCCAGTGGCGATGGCCAGCAGATAAAACCGTGAGGGCTGCGGCGCTGGGACGCGGAGCATGAATGGTTTACATCGGGCTGCCCGCAGTCATCGCCGTCAACGCACCACCTCACTGTTTTTTCGCCTGTGATTAACCGGATCGGCGGGACCCTGTACCCGCGCCGCAACCCAGCGCATCCCCCGAGGTTTTTCGAGAAGAGTGCAATCATGGCTAACCAGCAGAACCGCAGTCCCGGCAAATCGCCGCAGGAGCAGCAGGGCAGTCAGCAGCAGAACCAGAAGCCCGGCCAGCAGAACCAGCAGCAGTGGGACCAGCAGAATCAGAAGGGCGGCAAGCAGCAGGACCAGAAGCACCAGGACCAGAAGCAGCAGCGCTGATGCGCTTGACGCAATGAACGAAGGCGGTGCGCACACGCGCGCCGCCTTTCTGCGTTATCGGGCCGACATCAATCCGGGATCGGCAGGGTCAGGGTTTCCTTGACCTCTTCCATCACGATGTAGCTCTTGGATTCACGCACGTGCGGCAAGGTCAGCAACGTGCTGCCGAGCAGCTTGCGGTAAGAGGCCATCTCACTGATGCGTGCCTTGAGCAGATAGTCGAAATCGCCCGACACCAGGTGGCACTCCAGCACGTTGGGCAGCTTCAGCGCCGCGCGCCGGAACTCCTCGAAGATATCGCCGGATTTGTAGGCCAGGCTGATCTCCACGAACACCAGCAGGCTGGCCTTGAGGTAATGCGGATCCAGCTTGGCGTAATAGCCGGTGATCGCGCCGTCGCGCTCCAGCCGCCGCACGCGCTCGGTGCAGGGCGTGGTTGACAGCCCGACCCGCTCGCCCAGTTCGGTGAAGGAAATGCGACCCTCGGCCTGCAGGATGCGCAGGATCTTGCGGTCGATCTTGTCCAGTTCACGGGCACGCGTGGCCATCGGCGTCAGCCTCTCGAGGATGTTGGCGGGACAATATCCTGCCTGATGCAGGAAAAACAGGCGAATTGATTGGTTGCGGCTGACTATACTTCCTCAATTATGGTCCCGGCGTGCTCCTGCGCAGGGAATGATCGGGTTGGAGAGGTGTCATGCGCGTTCTAGTCCTTGGCAGCGGTGTGATCGGCACGACCAGTGCCTGGTACCTGCGGCAGGCCGGGTTTGAAGTCACGGTCGTCGACCGCCAGCCTGGTCCGGCGCTGGAAACCAGTTTTGCCAACGCAGGGCAGCTGTCGTTCGGCTATACCTCGCCGTGGGCCGCCCCCGGCGTGCCGCTCAAAGCGGTCAAATGGCTGTTCTCCGAGCATGCGCCGCTGGCGATCCGCCCGGGCCTGGACTGGCACCAGTACCGCTGGCTGGCGCAGATGCTGCGCAACTGCACGCACGAGCGCTACGCGATCAACAAGGCGCGCATGGTGCGCATGTCCGAGTACAGCCGCGACTGCCTCAACGAGCTGCGCCGCGAGACCGGCATCGAGTTCGAGGGCCGCGACCTGGGCACCACCCAGTTGTTCCGCACCCAGCAGCAGCTGGATGCCTCCGCGCAGGACATCGAAGTGCTGGCCCAGTACGGCGTGCCGTACCAGGTGCTCGACCGCGCGGGCATCATCGCCCATGAGCCGGCGCTGGCCGGCGTGGCCGACAAGCTGGTCGGCGCGTTGCGCCTGCCGCGCGACCAGACCGGTGATTGCCAGCTGTTCACCCGTCGCCTGGCGCAGATGTGCGTCGATGCCGGGGTGGAGTTCCGCTTCGACCAGGACATCGCCGGCCTGCACAGCGAGGGCGACCGCATCACCGGTGTACGCATCGATGGCAAGCTGGAAACCGCCGATCACTACGTGGTCGCGCTGGGCAGTTACTCGCCGTCGCTGGTCGCACCGCTGGGCATGCAGCTGCCGGTGTACCCGCTCAAGGGCTACTCGCTGACGCTGCCCATCACCGATCCGGCAATGGCGCCGACCTCGACCATCCTGGATGAAAGCTACAAGGTGGCCGTGACCCGCTTTGACGACCGCATCCGCGTGGGTGGCATGGCCGAAGTGGGCGGGTTCGACCTGTCGCTCTCGCCGCGCCGCCGCGCCACGCTGGAGAAGGTGGTGCGCGATCTGTACCCGGAGGGCGGCGACCTGTCGCGCGCCGAGTTCTGGACCGGCCTGCGCCCGGCCACGCCGGATGGCACCCCGGTGGTCGGCGCTACGCCGTACCGCAACCTGTTCCTCAATACCGGCCACGGCACCCTGGGCTGGACCATGGCCTGCGGCTCCGGCCGCTACCTGGCCGACCTGATGGATGCCCGCCAGCCGCAGATCAGCACCGAAGGCCTGGATATCTTCCGTTACACCCACCATGCCGCCTCTGTCCGTTACCGTGAGCCGAGTTCATGCGCCCAGCCCGTGCGTTGATTGATCTGGACGCGCTGCGCAGCAATTACCGGCTGGCGCGCGAACTGGGGGGCGGCAAGGCCGTTGCGGTGATCAAGGCCGATGCCTACGGGCACGGCGCGGTGCGCTGCGCCCGCGCGCTGCAGGCCGAGGCCGATGCCTTTGGCGTGGCCTGCATCGAGGAAGCGCTGGAGCTGCGCGCGGCCGGCATCACCGGCCCGATCCTGCTGCTGGAAGGCTTTTTCGACGCCAGTGAGCTGCCGCTGATCGTGCAGCACGACCTGTGGTTCGCGGTCGGCGCGCCGTGGCAGGTCGAGGCGGTGGCCGCGTTCCAGACCACCGCCACGCTCAACGTGTGGTTGAAGCTGGACAGCGGCATGCATCGCCTGGGCCTGTGGCCGGACGAGTTCCGCGCCGCGCACGCCACGTTGAGCGCGTTGGCGCATGTCGGGCCGATGGTGCTGATGACCCACATGGCGCGGGCCGACGAACTGGACAGCCCGCGCACCCGCGAACAGGCCGACGTCTTCGCGGCCACCATCGACGGCTTGGCCGGGCAGACCAGCCTGTGCAACTCGCCAGCGCTGCTGGGGTGGCCGGACGTACGCAGCGACTGGGTGCGCCCGGGCCTGATGCTGTACGGGATCAACCCGATGCCGGCGCATACCGCGCTGACCGGGCGCCTGCGGCCGGTGATGAGCATGCGTTCGAAGATCTTCGCCGTCCGTGACATCGCGGTGGGCGAGCCGGTCGGTTACGGCGCGCGCTTCGTCGCGCAGCGCCCGACCCGGGTTGGCGTGGTCGCGCTCGGTTACGCCGACGGTTACCCGCAGTTCGCGCCGAACGGCACCCCGGTGCGGATCGACGATCAGCCGGGCATCGTGATCGGCCGGGTCTCGATGGACATGCTCACCGTGGACCTGACCCACCTGCCGCAGGCCGGCATCGGCAGCACGGTGACGCTGTGGGGCGATGCCCCCCGCATCGAGGCGCTGGCACCGCTGTGCGGGGTCAGTGCTTACCAGCTGCCGTGTGGGGTGAAGCGGGTCGTGCGCGAGTACGTCGACGGCTGAACCGCCACCGGCGATACCGCGTGCATGAAAAAAGGCGGCGCTGATGCGCCGCCTTTCTCATGTGGGCCCAAGGGCTCAGGTGCTGGCCGTGGCCTCGTTGCGCAGGTCGCGCCGGATCCAGTCATCCAGCAGGCGCTTCTCATAGCGCAGCGGGTCGGTGTCGCTCTGTCGCCCGATGTTGTGCAGGTAGCCGGTGTCCTGCAGCTTGCGTTCCCCTTCGCTGATCACCTGGCCCTGCGCATCCTTCAGGGTGTAGGTCAGGGTCACGCGCGGGGGGTAGATATCGCGCATCACCCGGATGTCGTTGGCGCGAGGGCCATGCCAAGGCTCGTAATCGCCGGCGCGCTTGATATCGGTAAAGGTGACCTGCAGCGTCTGGCCGGGCTGCAGCGCCTTGCTGGCCGTGGTCTGCACATACTTGGCCAGTTGCTGCACCCAGTCGCCGCGTTCGGCCTCGAAGCGGTTGTTGCTCAGCCGGATCTCGGTGAACTGTGCCGGGTCGGTCCAGGTCACCTGGACAGGGCCTTCGGTCTTGAGCGCGCGCGGGGCCTGCGGGTCGGTCACGGTACGCGGGGCGGCCGCGGCGCTGCCGATGAGCAGCAGCCCGGCCAGGGCCCCGGCGATCAGGGAGGTGCGGTTCATGACAATGCCTGGGTCGCGATCACAAGTGGGATCAGGTACCAGTGTGATCCCGATCCGGGTGGCGGACAATCCACGCGTGTATGCTCCGCGTCTGCGGTTGGCGCCAATTCACCCAGGCCCGCCCCAGACCCCCGGCGCTTGACGCTGCGAATACGCGCGTTGGCCGATCCTGTCCTCCTCTGTTTCGCCAGTTGCCTCATTGAAGCCCTTGCCCAGCCTGCCCACTTCGACGTTGGAACGCGCCTCTTTCCTGGCTTCATCGCCGGATCCGGCCCTGTATCGCACGGTCCTTGAGCGCCTGAATGCGGGGTTCTGCATCATCGAGGTGATCTTCGACGATGCCGGGGTGGGCGTGGATTACCGGTTCGTGGAGGTCAACGAGGCGTTTTCGCGCAATACCGGCTTGAGCAATGTCTGCGGGCAGCGGATGACCAGCCTGCAGCCCGGCCATGAGACGGACTGGTACCGCACCTATGGCGAGGTGGCACTGAGCGGCCAGGCCCGGCAGTTCGAGATGGAAGCACGCGCGCTGAACCGGTGGTATTCGGTCGAGGCGGTCAGCGTTGGCGAACCGGACGAGCATCTGGTGGCCGTAGTGTTCTTCGACATCACCAACCGCAAGCACATCGAGGTGGAGCTGGCCGAAAGCGAGGCGCGCTTCAGTGCGCTGGCCGATGGCCTGCCGATGCCGGTGTGGGTCCTGGATGAGCGCGGGCATTCGCGCTTCGTCAACAGTGCCTTCAGCGAGTTCTTCGGCGGCGACGAGCAGCGCGTACCGGACGATGTGTGGCGTGGCCTGGTGCATCCCGACGATGCTTCGGTGTTCGATTACGAACTGCAGGAGGCACTGAAGTCGCAGCGCTCCATGCATGCACTGGTGCGCGGCCGTCGCGCCGACGGGCAATGGCGCTGGCTGGAAATGAACGCGCGGCCCCGCTTTTCCAGGATGGGCCGTTTCATCGGCCTGGCCGGCAGCAGCCCGGATGTGACCGAGCGTCGCGAAATCGAAATGGCGCGCGAAGAACTGCTGCAGTCCGAGCGTGCCGCGCGCAGCGCCGCCGAGAACATGGCGCGGCTGAAGGATGAGTTCCTGGCCACGCTTTCGCACGAGCTGCGCACCCCGCTCACCACCATCCTGGGCTGGAGCGAACTGCTGCTGCAGCGTATCGACAACACCAGCCCGATGTACAAGGGGCTGGGCGTGATCGCCAACAGTGCGATGGCGCAGAAGCGGCTGATCTCGGACATGCTGGACCTGAGCAGCATGCTGCTGGGCAAGGTCCAGCTGGAAGTGGAAATGCTGGATCTGCGTGCGCAGCTGGAAGAGGCCATGCGTGCACAGGAGCTGGTCGCCGAAGGCAAAGCGCTCTCGATGGAACTGGTGATGCCCGACGAGCCGTGCCTGGTGCTCGGCGATGCCACGCGCCTGCAGCAGGTGCTGTGGAACCTGCTGTCCAACGCCATCAAATTCACCCCGGCCGAAGGGCGCGTGGTGCTCACCCTGGCCGCCGATGGCGGGCACTGGTCGATCACCGTGACCGACTCCGGCGACGGCATCGCGCCGGAGTTCCTGCGCCATCTGTTCAGCCGCTTCCGCCAGGCCGACGGCACCACCACGCGTCGCCATGGCGGCCTGGGGCTGGGGCTGGCGATCGTCCAGCAGCTGGTGGAACTGCATGGTGGCGTGGTTGCGGCCAGCAGCGAAGGCCACGGCCAGGGTGCCAGCTTCAACGTGCGCCTGCCGCGCTATCAGCCGCAGGCCGATGGCCGCCCGCTGCGCGAAGTGTTCAGTGGGCCGATCACCGAACAGATCATCGAGCCGTATCCGCTCAAGGGCCTGCACCTGCTGGCCGTGGAAGACCAGCCCGAGGTGCTGGAGTACCTGCGGCGGCTGTTGGAAGAGCAGGGCGCTTCGGTCACCACGGCGTCCTCGGCCGGCGAAGCGCTGGCACTGCTCAACGAAAACGGCCACAGCGGTATCGATGCCCTGCTGACCGACATCGGCATGCCCGGCATGGATGGGTACGGCCTGGTACGCACATTGCGCGACAACATGGGCGTCGAGCCAGAGGCGTTGCCGGCGGTGGCGGTGACGGCGCTGGCGCGTGCGGACGACCGCAAGCGCGCATTGGCGTCAGGCTTCCAGGAGCACGTGGCCAAGCCGTATTCGGTCGCCCAGCTGGTGGCCGCGGTGCGGGGCGTACTCGCCAGCCGCTGAGCCGGCGCCGCTGCCGGCAGCCGTTGGCAATGTGTTGACGCCGCGGCGGGCACACTGAGGGCGTACGCCACAGGAGTTGCCATGTCACGTTACGCCCCCCGCATCCACACCGATCCGGCCGCCATCGCGGCCCTGGAAGCGCTGCTGCCGCAGCTGCACGGCCAGACCCAGGTCGAGCTCACGCTTGATGACGGCAGCCGCCTGCTGGGCACCGTGGCAGTGCAGCCGACGCTGCAGCAGTACCGCGATGCCGACGAACATGAAGGCAGTAACGGCCAGCTGCGATTGGACGATCTGGATACGCCGGTCCAGCAGCACCTCATCTGGCTCGATCAGATCAGGGCCATCCGGCAGCTGCCCTACCGCGAGTGATCGCGGCGGGCAGTGCCTCGGCGTCGGCTCAGTGGGTGAATTCGCTGGGCTCGGCTTCGAAGCGACGCGCGTAGGCTCGCTCATCGGCGATGCGCGCCACCTCTTCATCGGCCATGTCCGGCGCCCCATAGACCGCATAGGCCACGTTGCCATCGGAGGTCTTGCCGATCTGGTGCAGGCGGTAGCGCGAATGGCCGCCGCCGGTGTCTTCGGGGTAGTGCACCGGTGGTTGGCTGCCCTCCATGTCCATTTCGCTGTTGTCGACTACGCCACCGACGAACAATGCACGCATGAGCCATCTCCACGGGAAGTGAGGCTCCACCCTGCCGGTTTGGATGTTGTCAGGGCATCAACAGGACGTTGAATAAACGCAAATCCGGGTCCGGCCGGGCGAACCGGTAGAATGGCGGCCTCTTTTCAAGATGTGCCCCCGCATGGCTGCCCAGCACGACGCTCCCCTGGAAACCCTGTTCCTGCCCTTCGCCAGTGGCGCACTGTCCTGGCCGGCCGGCCCCGTGCTGTTCCTGCGCGCCCGCGACGGCGCGCCGCTGCGCGAGCACGCCCAGCCGGCCCAGCTGGTCTGCGAGCAGAGCTTCCGCCCGTTCGCCGATGCGCTGGAAGCCAGTGGCTGGACCGTACGCGACGAGCAGCAGCTGGCCAGCGACGCCACCCGCTACGCCGTGGTGCTGGTCCTGCCGCCGCGCCAGCGCGAGGAGGCCAAGGCCCTGTTCGCCCGTGCGCTGGCGCTGGCCGCGCCCGGCGGCATCGTGGTGGCCTGCCAGCACAACAACGAAGGTGCCCGCTCCGGCGAAGGCGACCTGCAGCAGTTGGCCGGCCTGGGCGGCAAGCTGACCAAGAACCACTGCCGCGCCTACTGGACCGCGCCGCTCAATGGCCAGCACGACGCCGCGCTGGCGCAGCGCTGGGCGTCGCTGGACGCGCCGCGCGCGATCCTGGGCGGCCGGTTCCAGAGCCGCCCCGGCATCTTCGCCTGGGACCGCATCGACCCGGCCTCGGCGCTGCTGGTGGAGCAGCTGCCGGCCGACCTGGCCGGCCGTGGCGCTGACCTGGGGGCCGGCTTCGGCTACCTGTCCGCTGAAGTGCTGGCCCGCTGCCCGAACGTGAGCGCGCTGGACCTGTATGAGGCCGAAGGCCGCGCCCTGGCCCTGGCCCGCGAGAACCTTGCCGCGCTGGGCAAGCCGGCGGCGCTGGGCTTCCACTGGCAGGACGTCACCGCCGGGATCGAGGGCGAGTACGACTTCATCGTGACCAACCCGCCGTTCCACACGCCCTCGCGCGCCGACCGTCCCGACATCGGCCAGCGCTTCATCGCCGTGGCCGCGCAGGCGCTGCGCCCGGGCGGGCGGATGTGGCTGGTGGCCAACCGCCATCTGCCGTACGAGCAGATCCTCAACGAAAGCTTCGGCCAGGTCCGCGTGGCCGCCGAGCGCGATGGCTTCAAGCTGATCGAAGCGACCAAGGCGAGCAAGAGCGCCGCCCCGGCCCGCGCCCCGCGCAGCACCGAGCCGAAGTGGGGCCGCGGAGGCCGCGCATGAAGCTGGTCAAGCTGTTGGCCAACCTGGGCTATGGCAGCCGCAAGCAGGTGCAGGGGATGTTCCGCGCTGGCCTGATCACCGATGCCGACGGCGAGGTCCTGTACGCCGACGACGCGGTCGCGCATGAGGCGATCCGGGTCGAGGGCGAGCCGCTGGATCCGCCGCAGGGGCTGACCCTGATGCTGCACAAGCCACGCGGCTACACCTGTTCGACCAAGGACAAGGGCCGGCTGATCTACGACCTGCTGCCGCCGCGTTACCGCGAGCGTGCGCCGGTGCTGTCCTCGGTGGGCCGCCTGGACCGCGACACCAGCGGCCTGCTGCTGATGACCGATGACGGCGCGCTGCTGCACCGGATCGTGTCGCCGAAGTCGCGCCTGGACAAGGCCTACGAGGTCACCCTGGCCGAAGATCTGCGCGGCGATGAAACCGCGCGTTTCGCCAGCGGCGGCCTGCTGTTGGAATCGGATGACAAGCCGCTGCTGCCGGCCGAGCTGCACGTGAACGGTCCGCGCCAGGCGCAGCTGGTCCTGCACGAGGGCCGTTACCACCAGGCCCGCCGGATGTTCGCGGCCGTTGGCAACCATGTCGAGGCGCTGCACCGCAGCCGCATCGGTGGGCTCTCGCTGGGCGAGCTGCCTGAAGGTGAGTGGCGCATGCTGGATGCGGCCGATCTCGAGACGCTGTTCAACGTCCCATGACGGCCTTCGCCGCGCTGCCGTTCCTGCCCGACGCCGTCATCTTCGACATGGACGGCCTGATGATCGACAGCGAGCGCGTCTCCATCGCGTGCTGGTCGCAGGCCGCGCAGGAACTGGCACTGCCCTTCCCGGAGGGGTTCTGGCTGCGCATGGTGGGCCTGGGCGACCGCGATTGCGAACGCCTGCTGCTGCAGACGGTGAATGCCGAGCAGGTCGCCGCGCTGTTCGCGCGCTGCCACGACCTGTACGAAGCGCGCACGCAGCAGGGGCTGCCGCTGCGCCCCGGCATCCTGGAGATCCTGCAGCTGCTGCACGATCACGGTGTGCCGCGCGCGGTCGCAACCTCCACGCGCCAGCCGCGCGCCTCGCGCAAGTTGGCCGCCGCCGGCCTGCTGCCGTTCTTCGAGGTGGTGGTGACCAGCAGTGACGTGTCGCGTCCCAAGCCGGCGCCGGACATCTACCTGCTCGCGGCGCAGAAGCTGGGCAAGGACCCGGCGCGCTGCCTGGCGCTGGAAGATTCCCCGGCCGGCATCCGCGCGGCGGTGGGTGCGGGCATGACCGCGATCCAGGTGCCGGACCTGGTGCACCCGGATGAGGAACTGCGTGCGCTGGGGCATCGCATCGTGGGTTCGCTGCTGGATGCGCGGGCGTTGTTGATGCCGTTGCTGCCTCCTCCTTGAGTTTGCCCAACGGCCTGCCAGCGGCAGCGGGGCTCGGCTCGCCGATACACCGGCATAAAAAAGCCCGGCACATGGCCGGGCTTTTTCGTGTACGTCGCCGCTGCAATCAGATGCGGCTGAACACCAGCGCTGCGTTCGTGCCACCAAAGCCGAAGCTGTTGGACATCACGGTGTTCAGCTGTGCCGGCTGGGTCTGCTGCACGATCGGGAAGCCTTCCACCAGCGGATCCAGCTCGCCGATGTTGGCCGAACCGGCGATGAAGCCGTCGCGCATCATCAGCAGGCAGTAGATCGCTTCGTGCACGCTTGCCGCACCCAGCGAGTGGCCGGACAGCGCCTTGGTCGAGGACAGCGGCGGAATGTTCTCGCCGAACACTTCGCGCACGGCCTTCAACTCGGTGACGTCGCCCAGCGGGGTCGAAGTGCCATGCGTGTTGAGGTAGTCGATCGGGCCGGTGAGGTGCTCCATCGCCATGTTCATGCAGCGCACCGCGCCTTCACCGGACGGGGCAACCATGTCGGCACCGTCGGAGGTGACGCCGTAACCGACCAGCTCGGCGTAGATGCGTGCACCACGGGCCACGGCGTGGTCGTAGTCTTCCAGCACCAGCATGCCGCCGCCACCGGCGATGACGAAGCCATCGCGGTCCTTGTCGTACGGGCGCGAGGCCGAGGCGGGCGTGTCGTTGAAGCGGGTCGACAGGGCACCCATCGCATCGAACATCACGCTCATCGACCAGTGCAGGTCTTCACCGCCACCGGCGAACATCACATCCTGCGCACCATGACGGATCAGATCCGCGGCAGCGCCGATGCAATGCGCGGAGGTGGCGCAGGCGGCCGACAGCGAGTAGCTCAGGCCCTTGATCTGGAACGCCGTGGCCAGGCACGCCGACACGGTGGAGCACATCGTGCGCGGCACCATGTACGGGCCGACCTTGCGCACGCCACGGGCGCGCAGGATGTCGGCCGATTCCACCTGCCACTGGCTGGAGCCACCACCGGAACCGGCGATCAGGCCGGTACGCGGGTTGGCGACCTGCGCCTCGTCCAGGCCGGCATCGGCGATCGCATCGCGCATGGCGATGTACGCATACGCCGAGGCATCGCTCATGAAGCGCTTCACCTTGCGGTCGATCTGCGCATCCAGGTCCAGCTCGATGTTGCCGCCGACGTGGCTGCGCAGGCCGGCCTCGGCGTGATCGGGCAGATGACGGATGCCGGCACGGCCTTCACGCAGTGCGGAGGACACGGTGTCCAGATCGTTGCCCAGGCACGAGGTGATGCCCATTCCGGTAATGACGACGCGACGCATCAGAAGTTCTCAGTGGAAGTGAACAGACCTACACGCAGGTCTTTGGCAGAGTAGATTTCGCGACCGTCCACCAGCATGCGGGCGTCGGACTGGGCCATCACCAGCTTGCGGTTGATGACGCGCGAGATATCGATTTCGTAGGTGACGCGCTTGGCGCTCGGCAGCACCTGGCCGGTGAACTTCACTTCACCGCAGCCCAGGGCGCGGCCGCGGCCGGGCGCGCCGATCCAGGTCAGGAAGAAGCCGGTCAGCTGCCACATGGCATCCAGACCGAGGCAGCCGGGCATGACCGGGTCGCCAAGGAAGTGGCAGTCGAAGAACCACAGGTCGGGGCGGATATCCAGTTCCGCGCGTACCATGCCTTTGCCGTGTGGGCCGCCGTCCTCGCGGATATCGGTAATGCGATCGAACATCAGCATCGGATCATTGGGCAGGCGACCGCTGCCCGGGCCGAACAGTTCACCGCGGGCGCTGGCCAGCAGCTGGTCACGCGAGAACGCGTTGAGACGAGTCATGGAAAACGCAATCCTGAAGAAGTTGTCGTCGGGGTGAGCCGACCACAGGTCGACTGCTCTTGCTTGAAGCAAGTGCTCAAGAGTGCATGAGAAAAAGTGATTCAATCAAACGTTTTAACCGTACGCCGCCGTAGTGTTTTCAGGTTCAAAAACGCATGTTGTTGTTATCCAACAACCATACTGCGGCGTGTGGCTGTAATCTTGTTCATCTGAATCCGAGTGCCCACGCCCGTGTCCCGCCCCCGCAAGATCATTCACGTCGACATGGATGCGTTTTACGCGTCCGTGGAGCAGCGCGACGATCCCTCGTTGCGGGGCAAACCGGTGGTGGTGGCGTGGCGCGGCATGCGCTCGGTGGTGTGTGCGGCATCGTATGAGGCGCGCGTGTTCGGCGTGCGTTCGGCGATGCCCGCGGTGCGCGCGGAGCGGCTGTGTCCGGATGCGGTGTTCGTGCCCCCGGATTTCGTCCGTTACAAGGCGGTGTCCCGCCAGGTGCGCGAGATTTTCCTGCGGCATACGGAGCTGGTGGAACCGCTCTCGCTGGATGAGGCGTATCTGGATGTGACCGAGCACAAGGGCGGCATGACGGTGGCGACGGAGATTGCACAGATCATCCGCGCGCAGATCCGCGAGGAGACGCAGCTGACGGCGTCGGCGGGGATCGCGCCGAACAAGTTCCTGGCCAAGATCGCCTCGGATTGGCGCAAGCCGGATGGGCAGTTCGTGGTGCCGCCGCATCGCATCGAGCAGTTCCTGACGCCGTTGCCGGTGAACCGCGTGCCAGGCGTGGGCAAGGTGATGGCGGCCAAGCTGGCCGAGCTGGGCATCGCGACGGTGGGCGATCTGCGTTCGCTGCCGCTGGAGGAACTGGAGGCGCGCTTCGGAACGTTCGGCGGGCGCTTGTTCAATCGTGCGCGCGGCATCGATGAGCGACCGGTGGAGCCGGATCAGCCGGTGCAGTCGATTTCGTCGGAAGACACGTTCGCGGAGGATCTGCTGCTGGAGGATCTGGCGCCGGCGATCGTGCAGCTGGCGGAGAAGACGTGGCAGGCGACGCGCAAGACCGACCGGGTGGGGCATACGGTGGTGCTGAAGTTGAAGACCTCGCAGTTCCGGATCATTACGCGCAGTTTCACGCCGGAGTCGCCGCCGGATTCGATGGAGGAACTGCGGGATATTGCGCTGGGGTTGCGGGCGCGGGTGGAGCTGCCGCTGGAGACGCGGTATCGGTTGGTGGGGGTGGGGTTGGGGGGCTTCCGGGAGCGGGAGGTGGTGCGCCAGCCGGGGTTGTTTGATCACCTGGGTGATGGCTGACGGTTTTTCTGTTTGCGGTGACGGCAACGGCAACGGCAACGGCAACGGCTGAGGCGCTGGGGTCCGGGTGATGAGGGTTTGGGACGACGCGGGTGGGGTATCGGGACCCGCTGCAAGTACATCCCTGTAAGCTCGTGTGTTGCCATCCATGGCAACACACGGTCCCGATACCCCACCCGCGTCGTCCCCCCGACACTGGGTCGGTGCGCAGAGGGGAAACGCGTCGCGCGTTTCGAGATTCGCGAATGACGTCTGGTTTCTACGGATGCGTCATTACGGCCACTGCATTTCACCCTTGGCGACCTTCGCGCTCAGTTCCAGTGAACTCTCGCCCGCCAGATTCGGATAGCGTTTTTTCATCGCGGCAATCAGTGCATTGGCGTCTTTGCTGCGTGCGGTTTCTTCGTCGAAGGCGCGGATGTAGTCGGCGGTGAAATCCACTGCGCTGATGTCCAAGGCGGCATCGGCTGCGTAGTGGCCGGGGATGACGCGGGCGGGGTTCAGGGTTTTGATCGTGGCCAGTGTCTGCAGCCAGTGGGCGTGCGATTGGGCGCTTTGGGTGTCGGCCATCCAGACGTGTTCGCCGGCGACGATGGGGATGCCGCCGAGGACGGTGCGCAGGGCGGGGATCCACAGGACGGTGCGGTCCGGGGTGGGGCCGGTGAGGCCGATGATCTTGATCGGTTGGCCTTCAAGGGTGAGGGTGTCGCCGTCCAGGGGGGTCGGGATGACGATGCGGCTGGGCTTGGCTGCGCCCATCTGCGGGCCCCAGTAGGCGAGTTTGGCGGCCTGGGTGGCATTGATGTGGGCGACGGTGGAGGGGGTGGCGAGGATGCGGGCGTCGGGGAAGGCGTCCTGCAGCGTGGCCAGGCCGAAGTAGTAGTCGGGGTCGCCGTGGCTGATGTAGATCGTGGTCAGCCGTTTGCCGGAATCGCGGATGCGCTGGACGAGTTGCGCGGCATCGGTGGCGGCGAACTGGGCGTCGACCAGGATGGCGTCGTGGCGGCCGGTGATCAGGGTGGACGCGACCGAAAACAGCGCCTTGTCGCCGGGGTGGTAGGGCTGCACCTGCAGCGCGTGGGCTTCGGCGGTGGCCGCAGCGGCGTGGCTGATGGCCGGTGGGCTCATGGCGAGCGCGGTACCGAGCGTCAACGCCAGGGCCAGGGTCGTGCGGGAAACGTTCTGCATTTCAAGAAGTCCTGTGCAGCGCGGCCCCGGCATCACACCGGGGCGGGACGGCCCCGACATGGCACCGGGGGGAACGGCCCCGACATGACACCGGGGCCGGTAGAGCCGACCGTTGGTCGGCTGCTTCACATCGGCGGCCTGGTCAGTACGCAACCGTGGCGATCTGCCGCACGTACTGCGGGGTTTCGATCTCGCTGACGAAGGCGTCGGCGTAGTCGGCGTAGCTGATCCGGCTGTGTCCGTCGGCACCGACCAGGAAATTCTTCGCCTGGCTGCGGAAGCCGCCGCGCTGCGGGCCGGGGCCGATCTCGGCGGCGGGCGAGTAGAAGGTCCAGTCCAGGTCATCGACGGCCTGCAGCTGCTTCAGCGTCTCGCGCGCGGCCAGGGCGACCGGCTTGTAGGCATCCGGGAAGCCCTCGGTGTCCACCAGTTGCACGCCCGGGGCGACTTCCAGGCTGCCCGCACCGCCGACCATGATGAAGCGCGGTACGCCGGCCTGGCGGGCTGCCTTGACCAGCGCGGCGCTGGTGGTGGTCACGGTGCTCGGCGCATCACCCGGGCGCGGGCCGAAGGCGCTGGCCAGCACGTCGTGGCCGACGATCACGGCGGCCAGGGCATCGGTATCGTCCAGCGCGGCGACGGCCAGCTGGGCACCCTCCAGTTCGGCCGGCAGGTCGGTCTCGCGGCGCACGATGGCGGTGACCTGATGGCCGCGGGCGAGGGCCTGGCGGGTGATTTCACGGCCGATATTGCCGGTGGCACCAACAAGCGCGATTTTCATGGGGCAGGTCCATTGAGGAAGGAAGGCCAGCGTATGCCTCTGGAATCGAACGAAAAACCGCGTATAACGGCCTAATTTGTTGCACGGATCGATCAAATGGACCGGATGACCGCCATGAACGTGTTCGTCGAGGTCGCCGAGCGCGGCAGCCTGACCGCAGCGGCGGAGGCACTGGAGATGTCGCGGGCGATGGTGACCCGTTATCTGGCCGAGGTGGAGCGCTGGCTGGGCGCGCGGCTGCTGCACCGGACCACGCGCCGGATCAGCCTGACCGGGCCGGGCGAAGCCGCGCTGCTGCGGTTCCGGCAGATGCTGGCGATCGGTGATGAGCTGCGTGGTGAGCTGGCCACGGACAATCCCGAGCCGCACGGGCTGCTGCGGGTCACCGCGAGTGTCTCCTTCGGGCAGATCCACCTGGCGGCGGCGGTGGCGGCGTTCGTCAAACGGCATCCGCTCACGCGCGTGGAACTGCTGCTGGTGGATCGGGTGGTGAATCTGGTCGAAGAGCGCGTGGACATCGCGGTGCGCATTTCGCGCGCGATCGATCCGAGTCTGATCGCGCGGCCGTTGGCGCCGTGCCGTTCGGTGCTGTGCGCGGCGCCGTCGTACCTGACCGAGCACGGCACGCCGACCACCGCCGATGCACTGGCCGCGCACAACTGCCTGACGCACCACTATGTCGGCAAGAGCGTGTGGCACCTGCAACGCGACGGACGGAAGATCGCGGTGGCGGTAGGCGGCAACATCAGTGCCAATGAAGCGTCGCTGCTGCTCGAAGCGGTGCGTGCCGGCGCCGGCATCGCGATGTTGCCGACGTACCAGATCGCCCCGTTGCTCCGCAGTGGCGAGCTGATCGAGGTGCTGCCTGATTACGAAGTGGAAGGCTTGGGTATCCACGCGGTATATGCGTCACGCCGGCAGCTGCCGACAATCATGCGCAGCTTCCTGGATTTCCTGGTGGAACGTTTTGCCAGCCCGGCATTCCTGGCGCAGCTGTAAACGCGGCGCTACCCGGGCGTGCATCGGCATCACACACGCACCTCCGTACAATGGCCCTTCCCTGCTGTGGAAGTGAGCATTGCCTTGTCGTACCCGTATCCGTTGGTGGTGTTCGATCTGGATGGCACGCTGGTGGACAGCGCCGCCGATATCGCCGAGGCGTTGAACCGCACGCTGGAGGACTGGCAGTTGCCGCGCGTGCCCGAGGCCACCGTGCTGACCTGGATCGGCGATGGTGTGCGCCGATTGGTGGAGCAGGCATTCGATGCGGCTGGCAGCGCCGTCGAACTGGACAAGGTGATGCCCGGTTTCATGCGGCACTACGAGGCGTGCCTGTTGCGCAGCCCACGTCTGTTTGATGGTGTGACCGACACGTTGGCCGCATTGCGCGAACGCGCGGTGACGCTGGCGATCTGCACCAACAAGCCGTCGGCGCTGGTGGCGCCGTTGCTGCAGCATTTCGGGTTGCAGGATCAGTTCGCGCTGGTGCTGGGCGGAGATTCGCTGCCGGAACGCAAGCCCAGTGGTGCGCCGTTGCGGCATATCGCGGCGCACTTCGAGGTGGCCGTCGAGGCGGCCCTGATGGTGGGTGATTCGATCACCGATTACCGCGCCGCGGTGGATGCGGGCATGCCGGTGGCGCTGGTGCGCTATGGGTATCCGCGCGGGCTCGATCTAAACAACGTCGCGGCGGTGGCGGTGATGGACGATCTGCGGGAACTGCTGGCGCTCTAATGCGCGTGTGCCGACCAACGGTCGGCACCTACCAGGGTCAACGATTGTGCCGACCAACGGTCGGCACCTGCCAGGTTCAATGGTTGTGCCGACCAATGGTCGGCAGCTGCCGAGGGTGGGACGGCAGCGGTGCCGCCGTCCCGCACGCTTATTTCGGCTGGTAACGCACGCTCAGGCGGTACTCGCGGCCCGGCTGGTTGTACCAGGCAACGGTTTCGTAATCGCGGTCGAAGACATTGCTGACGCGGCCCAGCACCGACCAGTCGCGGCTCAGTGCGTATTCCAGGCGCAGGTCCACGGTGCCATAGCCACCCAGGCGCACGGTGTTGGCCGCATCGTCGTAACGCTTGCCGGCGCCGTTGGCGGTGAGGCCGGCGCGGAAGTCACCGAAGCGGCGATCCACGTCCAGGCGCGCGGTGTTCTGGGCGCGGCGGGCCAGCCAGTTGTCGAACTGCGCGCTGCCGTCGGTGCGGTTGCGCGGGTCGGTGTGGCTGAGCTGTGCATTGAGGTCGAACCCGGCCACGGTGATCGCACCGGTCAGTTCGGCGCCGCGGATGCGGGCCTTCTCGACCTGCGACATCATGAAGGTCGTCGCGTCGTACGTGATCAGGTCATCGATGCGCGTTTCGTACACGTCCAGGCCCCAGCGCCAGCCGTCGCCCTGCTGGGCAATGCCGACGTTCGCGCTCTTGGATTTTTCCGGCTCCAGGGTCGGCACGCCGCTCCACGGGTCGTAGAGGTCGCTGAAGGTCGGGGCCTTGAACGCCGTGCCGTAGCTGGCGTTGAGGCGGAACCCGCTGCCCAGCTCCAGGCCCCAGCCGAGGCTGCCGGTGGTGTGGTTGCCGAACTGCTCGTTGTCGTCGCTGCGCACGCTGGCCTGCAGGTGGTGCGCGCCGAAGCGGCCCTGGTACTGCACGAACACGCCGGTATTGTCGCGGCTGTCGACCAGATAGCCGGCGCTGCTGCCGTCCAGGTTGTCCTGGCTCCAGTCCACGCCGGCGCTCAGCAGCTGGCCGTCGGCGATGCCGATATCGGCCTGCACCGAGGCGCTGTCACGGTGGGACTGCGCGTTGCCCAGCCAGGCATCACCGTTGAAGTTGTCCGATTCGTTGTCGGCACGGCCGACATTGACGGTGAGATTGAAGCGCGCGCTGGGCGTGTAGCGCAGCTTGCCACCGAGCACCTGCTGCAGGGTCTCGGAGTAGTTGTAGTAGCCGTCGTAGTGGTTCTCGCCTTCGGCGCGCAGCGCGGTGCCTTCCAGGCTCAGCGTATCGGTCAGCGCATAGCCGCCGCGCAGGCTCATCGACAGGTTGCGGTAGCCATCGCGGTCGGGCTCATTGGCGCCACAGCCGGCGAACGGCGAGACGGAGCCGCGGCAGGCGTTGATGCCGTCGGTGTGCTGGTAGGCGATGTCGGTGCCGAACCAGCCACGCTCGCCACTGCCACCGAAGCCACCGCTGGCCTCGCGCAGGCCGTTGCTGCCGCCGCCGAGCTGCAGGTGTGGCGCGAACTGGCCGGCATTGCGGCGGGTGAAGATCTGGATCACGCCACCGATCGCGTCGGCGCCGTACAGGCTGGACTGCGGGCCACGCACGATCTCGATGCGCTCGATCTGCGCCAGCGGCAGGTCCTGGATCATGGCCAGGCCGAGGTCACCGGTGTTGATGCGCACGCCGTCGATCAGCACCAGGGTGTGGGCCGAGTTGGTGCCGCGCAGGAACAGCGAGCTCTGCTTGCCCAGGCCACCGCTGTTGTTGAGGTTGATGCCGGCCCGGCCGCGCAGCAGCTCCTGCAGCGACGGTGCCTGGCTGCGCTCGATCTCGGCGCGGTCGATCACCTGCGCTGGCGAGATGCTGTCCTGCAGGGCGATCGGGGTGCGGGTGGCGGTGACCAGTACCTGGTCCAGCGCGGTCGCCTCGTCCTGGGCCGACGCCAGCAGGGGCAGGGCCGACAACACGGCCAGGGAAAGGACTTGGATCTGCAGCTTCATCGATGACTCCATGCACCGCGCACGCCCGCGCGGCAAGGGGTGGGGATGATCGCGCTGCAGGGATGGATCGACGGTTGGCGGACGCGCACGGCGCCGCTTGCCGCCGCCATGCCCGCCGCATCGCAACCAGTCGTCTTCCAGGCCGGTCTCCGGGCTTGCGGGTCGATGGCGGTGCCATCGTGCCAGGCGCCTTCCCATGCCGGAGCACAGTGGCGTGTTGCCTGGTGTTTCCTCGCTTACCGTTGCGGGGGCAGCGCCGGAGTGGCGGCGGGGCACGAGGCCTGACGCGTCACCGGCTTCCCGTTTCAACCTGGCGGCATTGCAGCCCCGGGTCACCTGAAAGTGGGCGCAGTCTAAGCCATCGGCCGGGCCGGTGGAGCGCACCGGTTAGAATGCGCCTCGCTTTTTCGATGTGATCTCCATGACCCCGACGTGGTTGCAGCACCCCGGTACCGACGCCCGTGACCCTCACCGGCCGGCCGCAGCGGGCAGCAGAGGGGGCCCGGCATGATCCTCGACCTGATCCGCCACGCCAGCACCGGCCGCGACGACCATCTCGATGGCCGTACCGATCCACCGCTGCATGAGGGCGCCACCGACGCGCTGTGCGCGCGCTACGCGGCGCTGTCCTGGGAGCGCGTGCTGTGCTCGCCGCGGCAGCGCGCCGTGCGCACCGCCGAAGCGCTGGCGGCCCCGCTCGGGCGGGGGGTGGACACTGACGAGGAATGGGAAGAGCTGGATTTCGGCGACTGGGATGGTGCCGCGCTGGAGGCGCTGCCGATGGACGCGCTGTCGGCGTTCCATCTGGACCCGCACGCCAACCCGCCGCCGCACGGCGAAAGCTGGGGCCACTTCGAGCGCCGCATCGCGCGTGGGCTGCACCGGCTGCTGGATGATCCGGACCCGGTGCCGACCCTGATCGTCAGTCATGGCGGGCCGCTGCGCATGGTGCTGTCGCAGGTCTGCGGGTTGCCGATGGCGATGTGCTGGGCGCTGCGCATCGACCACGGCACGCGGCTGCGGCTGCGCGTGGAGCGCGAAGACGATCAACTCTGGGGCGAGCTGCTGGAACTGCAGCAGGTATGAAGCGCGCAGGACCGACGATGCGTCGGTCCGTGCGGATCAGCGAGGCTCGTCGTCGCTCTCGAACGGCGATGCCTCATCGCCCTCATCATCGCGATGCTCGACCGTGCGGTCGTAGACCGGGCCGGACGCGGGCGGCGCCTTCTTCAGCGGCTGCTCGGCGATGATGGCCTCGTACTCGGCCACCAGCACGGTACGGCGTGCTTCCGGCAGTTCCTGCCAGTGGCAGTCCTGCAGCGCGCCTTCCAGCGAATAGAGCAGGTTCAGGCTCGGTTTGAAGCCGGCACGGCGCACCTTGACGAAGGCACCCACGGCGCCGACCGCCACCAGGTCTTCCGGCGTACGCAGACCGACCTGGCGCAGCCATGCTGCGCTCTTCGGGCCGATGTTGCGCAGCTTGGCGCCACTCATCCCAGGGCCTCGACGAACACCGCGGCGATCGCTTCCAGGCCCGCCTGATCCTCGGCATCGAAGCGTGCCAGCGAGGGGCTGTCCAGGTCGAACACGCCGACCAGCTCGCCGTTGTGGATCAGCGGCACGACCAGTTCCGAGCGCGAGGCCGAATCGCAGGCGATATGGCCTGGGAATGCGTCCACGTCTTCAATGCGCTGGGTGACCCGCTGCGAGGCGGCAGCGCCACACACGCCCTTGTCGAGCGGAATGCGCACGCAGGCGGGCAAGCCCTGGAACGGGCCGACGACCAGCTCCTTGCCATCGAAGAAGTAGAAGCCGACCCAGTTCAGGTGCGGCAGGGCGTGGTAGACCAGCGCCGACAGGTTGGCCGCATTGGCGATGCGGTCGCGCTCGCCATGCACCAGGGCACGGGCCTGGGCCAGCAGCTGGCCGTACTGTTCCGGCTTGCTGCCGGTAAGCGTGGAGGTATCGAACATGGCCGCAGTCTACCAAGCCGCACGCCCGCCTGCGCCGGGGCCGGCGGAACGCAGCAGACCGCACCGCGGCGTTGCCGGGACGGCGGATAATGACGCGTTTCCAGCCCTGGTCGTCCTTCATGTCCCTGCCTGCGCCGTTGCCCGCCGCTTTGTTCGTCACCGGTACCGATACCGGCATCGGCAAGACCTTCAGCAGCTGCGTGCTGCTGCATGCCCTGCGCCGGCATGGCGGCACGGCCGTGGGCATGAAGCCGGTCGCCAGCGGCTGTGAGCGCACCCCGCAGGGCCTGCGCAACGAGGACGCCACCGCCCTGCTGGCTGCCAGCGTGCCGACGCCCGGGTACGACGACCTGAACCCCTTCGCGCTGGAGCAGCCGCTCGCGCCGGAGATCGCCGCGGCAGAAGCGGGCGTGCAACTGTCGCTGGCGCCGATCGAAGCTGCCTTCGCGCGCCTGCGTGCCAGCGCGGACACGGTGGTGGTGGAGGGCGTCGGCGGCTGGCTGGCGCCGCTGTCGGCCACGCTGGACCAGAGTGATCTGGTGCAGGCGCTGAAGCTGCCGGTGGTGATGGTGGTCGGGCTGCGGCTGGGTTGCCTCAACCACGCACGGCTGACCGCCGAGGCGATCGCGGCCCGCGGCGCGCACTGCATCGGTTGGATCGCCAACGAGGTGGACCCGGCGATGGCGCGCCGCGATGAGAATGTCGCGTTGCTCAAGGCGCGGTTGCCGATGCCGTGCTGGGGTCGCCTGCCGTATGCGCCGGGTGCGGATCCGGCGAGCCTGGCAGACCGCCTGGTGTTCTGAGCGTCAGCCGCCTGCGCGCACCTGCAGCGCGCTGGCGAGCCGGCCGACCGTGGCAATCGCGCTGGCGAAGCGCTCGTCCAGTTCCTGGCAGCACGACAGGCGCAGGCAATGCCGGTAGCGGGCACCGCGCGAGTACACCTGGCCGGGCATGAACACCACGCCCTCGGCCAAGGCCTGCTCGAACAGCTCCCCGGCATCGATCGCCGGGGGCAGCTCCACCCACAGAAGGAACCCACCGGTCGGCTGGGTGGCCGAGGTGCCGGGCGGGAAGTGCTGCGCGATCAGGCCACGCACGTGGCTGACCTGGTCGCTGTAGAGCCGGCGCAGCCCACGCAGGTGGTGTTCGTAGTTTCCGGCCTCCAGGAATGCCGCCACCGCATCGCCGAGCAGGCGTGATTCGGCGCCGGAGGAATGGAATTTCAGCAGCTGGATATCGGCAGCGAAGCGACCCCCATCGAGCCAGCCGATCCGGTAATCCGGCGCCAGCGTCTTGGAGAAACCACTGCAGACCATGATCCAGCCATCGCGATCGAAGCTCTTGGCCAGCGGTTCCAGCGGCTCCTTGAACTGCAGCTCGGCGTAGACCGCATCTTCGATCAACGGCACCTGGTAATGGTTCACCAGCTCGGCCAGGCGCTGCTTGTTCGGCACGGGCATGCTGCCGCCGAGTGGATTGTGCACGGTCGGCATGGCCATGATCGCGGCGATGCCGCCGGCGGCGAGCAGCGCTTCCAGTGCTTCCAGATCGAGGCCGTCCCTCGGATGGGTGGGCAGCTCGATCGCGCGCAGGCCCAGGCTGCGCAGCAGCGGGTAGATGTTGAAATACGAGGGCGCTTCGATCGCGACCGCATCGCCGGGTTGGGTCACCACGCGCAGCGCCAGCTGCAGGGCTTCCATCGCGCCATGGGTGAGCACCAGCCGGTCGGTGGTGGTGTGCAGCCCCAGCCGTGGCCCTCGCTGCACGATCTGCGTCAACAGCCGTGCCGCACCGTTGGGACGTGCGTAGGTCTCCACCGTGGTGGCGGCCCGGCGCAGTACCTGCGCGGTACTGCGGGCCAGCTGCGCACCGGGATAGAAGCGCTTGCCGCGCGGCCCGGCGAAGGCCAGGTCGACGATGCCCGGTTGCTGCTGTGCGGCCAGCACGCGCGCCATCATCGCCTGCTGTGCCGGTGCGGTGGGCGGAGACGGCGCCTGCCGCAGCGACTGCGTCGGTTCGGGCAGACGCGGGCTGACCACGAAGCCGGCCTTGGGCCGCGGCAGCACCAGCCCGGCATCCTCCAGCTGCCGATACGCGGCGATCACCGTGTTGAGGCTGAGGCTGCGCTGTGTCGCCAGGCCGCGCAGCGACGGCAGCCGGGTGCCGACCGGCAAGCGCCCACTGCGGATCGCGTCGGCCATTTCATCGGCCAGGGACTGGTAGAGGTTGGTCGCCATCGGCATCTGCATCCACGGGTATCTGTAACCGTGCGGATGCCAATCATCTGCATCTGTATCCGCCTCGGGACGCAGCCTACCATGGGCGTGACGACTTCCCTCGCGCACGGCAGAGCGGTGTGTGCCGTGCGTCTTTTCTTCTGGTTCGCCGCGTGATCAGCGCGCCGAAATGGAGGTACTCACCAGGCGCGGCTGCTCGCGGTACAGCGCCGGATACTGCTGCTTCAGCGCGGCCACCTTGGGCAGGTCGTTGATCCGGATATACAGCGATTCCGGATGCAGCGTGAGGTAGTTCTGGTGATAGCCCTCGGCGGCGAAGAACGGCTTGCCACCCTCGACCTGGGTCACCACCGGCGCGGCGTAGGTCCTGGCCTGCTGCAGCTGGGCGATGTAGGCGCGGGTGGCATCGCGCTGCGCGGCGTCGTCGGCATAGACCGCCGAGCGGTACTGGGTGCCGCGGTCCGGGCCCTGCCGGTTGAGCTGGGTCGGATCATGCGCCACCGAGAAGAACACCTGCATCAGCTGGCCATAGCTGACCTGGGCCGGATCGTAGGTGACCTGTACCGCCTCGGCATGGCCGGTACCACCGCCGCCGACGCGCGGGTAGGTGGCGTTCGCCGCACTGCCGCCGATGTAGCCGGAGAGCGCATTGTCCACGCCCTTGATGTGCTGGAACACGCCCTGCACGCCCCAGAAGCAGCCACCGGCGAAGACCACCTGTGCCCGCTTCACACCGGGTTGGCGCAGGTCCGCCTTGCCGGTGGGTGGCGGCATCGCCACGGCGGTGGTGGCTGCGGCGGCGAGCGCCGGTCGATCCAGACCCAGCACCACGCTGGCGGTGAGTGCCGCGATGGCGACAGCGATGCCGCCTGCAACGAGTTTGTCGACTGCGATCTTCATGCGATGGCTCCTCACCCAAACGTAAAGGCGTAGGCGCGCACGCCCGGATCGAGGAACTCGATCTCGAAGGTGCGCTCCTGCACGGCGCCGGACTGGCGGATCAGCTGATACAGACGGTTTTCATCCACGCGGCCGTCGCCGTCGGCGGAGATGTCTCCACCGGCTGCTGCGCCCGGCGCCTGACCGTCGATGCGCACGCGGAACCGGACCGGCTTGCCGTCCTCGCCCGGCGCCAGCACCAGGTGCAGGTCACGTGCATGGAAGCGGAACGCGACACGACCGCCGCGCGTCTCCAGCCGGGCGTCTTCGTTGCCCACGGTCCAGCGTCCAGCCAAGGCCCACTGGTTGTGTTGAAGCGTGGCAGGCACCGTGTAGTCGGCAGGCTGGTCCTGGCGCTGGCCACCGGGCGAGGCGAAGTTCTCGGCACGCGCATGGCCGAGGTAGGTCTCCGGCGATTTGAGGTTGTCCATGTCGGCCTGGCGCGCCACGCCGTCCAGCGTCATCGCTACCGGAGCATCGTCACCGGGCAGGGTGTTGCCCGCCTCGCGCAGCAGCTGGCGGATGATCTGCTCGGACTGCGCATAGTTGCCCTCGCCGAAGTGATGCGCGCGGATCCGGCCCTGCGCATCGATGAAGTAGTGCGCCGGCCAATACCTGTTGTTGAAGCCGCGCCAGATGGCGAAGTCGTTGTCGATCGCGACCGGGTAGGTGACCTTCAGGTCCTTCACCGCCCGCTGCACGTTGGCCAGATTGCGCTCGAAGGCGAACTCCGGCGCATGCACACCGATCACCACCAGGCCGTGATCGCGATAGCGCTCGGCCCACTCACGCACGTAGGGCATCGCGCGCAGGCAGTTGATGCAGGAGTAGGTCCAGAAGTCGACCAGTACCACCTTGCCGCGCAACGCCTGCGCATCCAGCGGCGGGCTGTTGAGCCAGCCGGTCGCACCGGCCAGCGAGGGCAGGGTGCCTTCCACCGGCAGCGGCTGCCCGGGGGCACCGGCGGTGCTCATCATCGCCGCACCGGCGGCGGGTTGCTGTGCTGGCAGCACATCGAGCAGGCCCTGTTCCAGCTTGGCGGTGCTGACCGTGGACAGCCGGGTCAGCACGCCGGTATCCCACCCCATCGCGATGGCGACCACCGCCAGCAGCGCCGCGATGCCGAGCCCGCGGCGCACCCACTCCCCCACGCCAAGACGGCGCTTGAGCGCGGCGAACACGCGCCCGCCGATCCAGATCGCCAGCGCCAGCGAGGTCGCCGCGCCCAGTGCATAGGCGAGCAACAGCCCGCTGGTGCCGACACTGGCGCCCTGCAACGCCGCGCCGGTGAGGATCAGGCCGAGGATCGGCCCCGCGCACGGTGCCCACAGCAGGCCGGTGGCGATGCCGATCAGCAGCGAGGTACCCACGCCCCCCCGGCCCGCGTCACTGGCCGCATCGGCCGAGGCGCTCAGCCGCGCCCCCAGCCGCTGGAACGGCGACAGCAGGCGGTCGGCCAGCGCCGGCCACAGCAGCGCCAGCGCGAACACCGCCATCACCACCAGTGCGATCCAGCGCCCGATCTGGTTGGCCTGCGCCACCCATTGGCTGCTCACCGCCGCCAGGCTGGCGACCACGGCGAACATCAACGCCATGCCGATCAGCAGCGGCAGCCCACTGCGCAGGAAAGGGCGGTCGGACCGTGCGAACACGAACGGCAGCACCGGCAGGATGCAGGGGCTGAGGATGGTGAGCACGCCACCGAGGTAGGCCAGCACGAGCAGAAGCATGGAGAGGTCCTTCTATGACGCAGGGAGTGCGGCGCTCAGGCCGCGACGAAATTCATGGCCACGCCGTTCATGCAATAGCGCAGTCCGGTCGGGCGCGGGCCATCGTCGAACACGTGGCCGAGGTGGCCACCGCAACGCCGGCAGTGCGCCTCGACCCGGACCATGCCCAGCGTGGTGTCGCGGTCTTCGCCGACGGCATCGTGCAGCGGCGCCCAGAAGCTGGGCCAGCCGGTACCGCTGTCGAACTTGGTGGAGGAGGAGAACAGCGGCAGCGCGCACCCCGCACAGGTGAAGGTGCCGCGCCGGTGTTCCTTGTTGAGCGGGCTGCTGAACGGCCGCTCGGTGCCCTGCCGGCGCAGCACGCTGTACTGGGCCGGGGTGAGCTGCTCGCGCCACTGCGCATCGCTGCGCATGACCTCGAACTGGCGCGCAGGCGCGGCGGGAGCTGCCGGGGCGGGCCCGCTGCAGGCGGTCAGTCCGAACAGGCCGGCCGCGGCAGCCATGCCACCCATTCCAAGCACATTGCGACGTGTGTAACGCATGGCCGATCTCCGGGCACGGGGACGATGCGGCCATGCTGCGCCCGGCCCGGTCAACGAATCCTCACGCAGGGTTAAATTTTCCGTGACACATTCAGGTCGCGATCCGTCGACAATGCCGCCATGCCCTCCTGCCGCCCCCTGAGCCGATGAGCAGTGCCAAGCGCGTCCTGATCGTCGAAGACGATGTCCACATCGCCAACCTGCTGCGCATGCACCTGCGCGATGAAGGTTATGAGGTCACCCATGCCGCCACCGGCGACGAGGGCCTGGCCCTGCTGGAGGCGCAGCCGTGGAGCGCGCTGGTGCTGGACCTGATGCTGCCCGGTGTGGACGGCCTGGAGATCTGCAAGCGCGCCCGTGCGATGACGCGCTACACGCCGATCATCATCACCAGTGCGCGCGCCAGTGAAGTGCACCGCATTCTCGGCCTGGAGCTGGGCGCAGACGATTACCTGGCCAAGCCCTTCTCGATGCTGGAACTGGTGGCACGCGTGAAAGCGCTGCTGCGCCGGGTGGAAGCGATGGCCCAGAACGCACGCATCGATGCCGGTGAGATCGAGGTGGCCGGGCTGCGCATCGACCCGGTCGCCCGCACGGCGCTGGTGGAGGGACGACCGCTGGAATTGACTCCGCGCGAGTTCGACCTGCTGTACTTCTTCGCCCGTCATCCCGGCCAGGTGTATTCGCGCATGGACCTGCTCAACCAGGTGTGGGGCTACCAGCACGACGGCTACGAGCACACCGTCAACACCCACATCAACCGGCTGCGCAACAAGATCGAGCGCGATGCGGCCAATCCGCAGCGCATCCAGACGGTCTGGGGACGGGGCTACAAACTGGTCGATGGCAACGAAGGGGGCGGCGCATGATCCGGCTCACGTTGTCGCAGCGCCTGTCCGCGGTGTTTTTCGCGCTGTTGCTGCTGTGCTGTGGCGCACTGGTCTGGATCCAGATGCGCAGCACCACCGTGCATGAGCAGGAAACCGTGCAGCGCCTCTCACGCGGGCTGGCCGAGCACATCGCGCGCAGCGGCGAGCTGATGGATGGCCGCGGCATGCGCAATGGGGAAGTGCGCGCGCTGTTCGGCAAGCTGATGGCGGTCAACCCGAGCGTGGAGGTGTATCTGCTTGATGACCAGGGCCGCATCCTCGGCCACGATGCTCCGGACGGTCATCTCAAGCGCAGCCGGGTCGATCTGGCACCGGTAAAGGCGCTGCTGCGCGACGAGCCGCTGCCGATCCTCGGCGATGACCCGCGCAGCGCCACCGGCCGCAAGGTGTTCAACGCGGCGCCGCTGTGGGTGCAGGGGCATCAGGCCGGCTACATCTACGTGGTGCTGGTCGGTGAACAGCGAGAAGCACTGGCGGCCAACATCGCCGCAAACAGTACGCTGCGCACCACGCTGTGGTCGTTGGCGATCGTCGCGGTGGTGGGCCTGCTGGCCGGCCTGGTCGCGTTCCGTTGGGTCACCCGCCCGCTGCGCCAGCTGACCCGGCGCATCCAGTCCTTCGATGTGGATAGTGCCACCCCGGATGCCGCACCGCCCCCGGCGCCGCTGCGCCCCGGCGAGCGCGACGAGCTGGCCATCCTGCAGCACAGCTTCGGCCACATGGCCCAGCGCCTGGGCGAGCAGTGGCAACAGCTGCGCCAGCAGGATCTGCAGCGGCGCGAACTGGTCGCCAACATCTCCCACGACCTGCGCACACCGTTGTCGTCGCTGCACGGGTATCTGGAAACGCTGGCCCTCAAAGACGCCACGCTGGGCGCCGACGAGCGCCAGCGCTATCTCTCGATCGCGCTGTCGCAGAGCCACAAGGTCGGGCGCCTGGCCCAGGCGTTGTTCGAGCTGGCCCGGCTCGAACACGGCGGTGTCGTACTGGACCGCCAGGCGTTCTCGCTGCCGGATCTGATCCAGGATGTGTTCCAGAAATTCGAGCTGGCGGCCGAGTCCCGCCGGCAGACACTCAGCGCCGACATTCCGCCGGGTATCCCGCCGGTGATCGCGGACCTGGCATTGATCGAGCGGGTGCTAACCAACCTGCTCGACAACGCGATCCGCCATACGCCGGAAGGCGGGCGCATCACGGTCACCCTGCGCGCGGCCGATGGCCAGGTGCAGGTCAGCGTGGCCGATACCGGCCCGGGCATTGCCGCCGAACGCCGCGCCACCCTGTTTACCGCGATGCCGGCGTTGAGCAGCCAGCGGCCGGACAGCGGTGGGCTGGGCCTGCTGATCGTGCGTCGCATCGTGCAGCTGCACGGGCGTGAGATCCGCCTGCTGGAGAGCCGGGAAGGGGCGTTGTTCGTGTTCTCGTTGCCGGCAGCGCGGTAACAGCGCCCAAAAAAAAGACCCGACAGAGGGAGGGTTCTGTCGGGTCTGGGATTGCGTGGGGGGAGGGACCCACGCAAATTCGATGTTGTCCGGCTCAGCCGCGGGTCTTGCCTGCGCTGGGCGTGGCGGCCGCGAACGGCTGCCGGGCGAGTTCGCTGAAGGCTTCGGAGGCCTTCAACCCCATGCCGGCCACTTCCTGGCTGGCGCTGGTCCAACGGGCGAGGTTGTCACGCGCCAGTTGCGCGCCTTTGGGCAGCAGCAACTGCAGCGTGCCAGCATCCTGTGACTGCACGATTTCACCGAAGAACCCGCTGGTGGCGGTGATGTTCTTCTCCAGCGTCTTCAACTGCACCCCGAACATGCTTTCGGCATTTTCCAGCGCGAGCCGGTTGGCACGCGTGGCCGTGGCGGCCAGCTGGCGGGTGTAGTCGCTGAAGGAATCGGTGAACGCGGACGCCATGGTCAGGACGGCTCGAGAACGTTGATGCAATGCAGCATACGCCGAAAATATTGCATTGCAACATTCCATCGCCAGTGGTGGCCCGGTTTTAGTTGAACCGGTTTCCAATCAATGGGTTGCGCAGGCTTGCGGGCGATGATGATGGGTGGGAGCCGACCAACGGTCGGCTCTACCGCGCGCTGCCGGGTCAGCCGCGGTAGCGGCAGCCGGAGGTGCAGGTTTCGTGCACGGTGACTTCGCTCAGCTCGGGCAGGGCCGGCTTGAGTTCGTCCCAGATCCACATCGCCAGGCGCTCGCTGGTCGGGTTCTCCAGGCCGGGGATGTCGTTGAGGTAGTGGTGGTCCAGACGGTCGTAGATCGGCTGGAAAGCGGCTTTGACGTCGCCGAAATCCATGATCCAGCCGGTCTGCTCGCCGGGCTCGCCTTCCACTTTGAGCTCCACCCGGAAGGAGTGGCCGTGCAGGCGCGCGCACTTGTGGCCCGGCGGCACGTTGGGGAGGTGGTGAGCGGCCTCGAGGGTAAAGACTTTGAAGATTTCCATGGCCGCATTGTAGCGGTGGGCTGGGGCTCCAGCAGGGGTCGGGCGTTAATTGTTGCTAACGAAAACATTTCCATCCGGATGAAGAGATGTTAGTTTCTCTTATATCCGTATGAAGAGATGTTATTGGCCGCGGTTCAGCCAGGCATGGACTACTGCGGAACTTGTCGTCCACCACCCCACTGAAGTTCATGCCCAAGCCCACTCTTCTTGTAGCGGCGTTGTCCGTCGCTCTGGCAACGCCTTTGACCGCGTTCGCCGATGCCGCCCCCGATGCCGCCGCCGCCGGCGACAGCAAGACCCTCGCCGCCGTGCGGGTCACCGGGTCCAACATCAAGCGCACCGATACCGAGTCGGCCAACCCGGTGCAGGTGATCGAGCGCCAGCAGCTGGAGGAGACCGGCAAGGCCACCGTCGCCGACCTGCTGCGCTCGATCTCGGCCAACACCGGCAACGCCAACAACGAGACCACCAACAACGGCTGGGCCTCCGGTTCGGCCGGCATCGGCCTGCGCGGCCTGTCGCAGAAGAACACGCTGGTGCTGCTCAACGGCCGTCGCCTGGCCAACTACGGCTTCCCGGCCGGCGGCCTGTCGGACACCTTCGTCAACCTCAACGCGCTGCCGCTGGTGGCCGTGGAACGCATCGAAGTGCTCAAGGACGGCGCCTCGGCGGTGTACGGCTCGGACGCGGTGGCCGGCGTGGTCAACATCATCACCCGGCAGAATTTCCAGGGCGCCGAACTCGGTGGCAGCCTCGGCACCGCCGACCAGGGCGGGTTGGACGAGCAGAACCTGAAGTTCATCGGCGGCATCGGTGATCTGGACACGGATGGCTACAACATCCTGGTCAGCCTGGAAGGCTACAACCGTGAGCGCCTGGACCAGGACCAGCGCGACCTGACCAAGTCGGGCATCTACACCGACAAGCCCGGCGGCCGCTGGAACGGCTGGTCGGCCAAGGGCGCGCGGTATCTGGTCAACGGCACCTCGGTGCCGATGCTCGATGCCAACGGCAACTGCCCGGAGGGCACCACCCTGGTCGCCAGCGCGCCGATCGATGGCCTGGCCGGCAACACCTGCGGCTTCAACCAGGCGCCGTACACCACGCTGATCCCCTCGACCAAGCGTTACCAGGCCTACGTCAACGGCACCTTCCGGGTGAATGACAACGTCGAAGCCTTCGGTGAAGTGCTCTACAGCGACATCAAGGGCGTCTCCTGGTTCGGCAGCAGCCCGTTCTTCACCCTGGAAAGCGGCCGCTTCGCGCTCAACGCCGATACCGGGCTGGCCGAGCCGGTCTCCTCCAATCTGCCGGCGAGCAGCCCGTACAACCCCTACGGCCGCGCCGTGCCGATCGAGTACACCTTCTTCAACCTCGGTGCGACCATCAAGACCAACCGCTCGCAGGCCTACCGCGGCCTGGTCGGGCTGCGCGGCAGCCTGCAGAACTGGGACTGGGAAGTGGGTGCATTCGGTGCGCGCAGCAGTGAGAGCGAGACCGTCTCCGGCGGCTTTGCCAACCGCTATGCGCTGGCCGATGCGCTGGCCACCGGCAGCTACAACCTGCTCAATCCCGCGGCCACCCCGCAGGACGTGCTCAACGCGATCAACATCAGCACGCTGCGCCCGGCCGAGTCGGTGCTGCAGGGCGTGGATGCCAAGATCTCCGGTGCGCTGGGCCACACCTGGGCCGGCGAGATCGGCTTTGCCGCCGGTGCCGAGTGGCGCCGCGAGAAACTCGATTCCAACAATCCCTGGCAGATCGATGCGGGCCTGCAGATCCGCCCGGCGATCGCCGAGGTGCACGGTGAGCGCAAGGTGACCGCGGCCTATGCCGAAGTGAACGTGCCGCTGGCCGAGCGCCTGGAGCTGCAGGCCGCTGCGCGCGCCGATCATTACAGCGATTTTGGCGATGCCTTCTCGCCCAAGCTGAGCCTGCGCTGGCAGCCGTGGGACATCCTGCTGGTGCGCGCGGCCGCCTCCAAGGGCTTCCGTGCGCCGTCGCTGTCGGAGAATTCCAACAGCACCAGCATCGCCTACGGCAGCGTGATCGATCCGCGCGATCCGGATGTGCCGGGCTCGCGGCAGAACCCGACCTTCTTCACCGTGGGCAACAACGACCTCAAGCCGGAGCGTACCAAGAGCTTCAACGCCGGTATCGTGCTCTCACCGTGGTCCAACACCAGCCTGAGCGTGGACTACTACCGCATCGAGCTGGAGAACCTGGTAGGCACCAACAACACCCAGACCCTGGTCACCGACGACGTGCCCGGTGCGGTGCTGCGCGATGAGCGCGGCAAGCTGCTGGCGGTCTACAACCGCTATCAGAACCTGAGCGAGCTGAAGACCTCCGGCTTCGATGTCGAACTGCGCCAGCGCTTCCCGACCGAGCGTGCCGGCGACTTCGGCCTGAGCACCGCCTTCACCCACGTGCGCGACTACAGCCGCCCCACCGTGGTCGGTGGTCCGCTGGTGGATTACGCCGGCAGCAACCTCGGCGCCACCCTGCCCAAGAACAAGGCCACCACCACCTTCGATTGGAGCTATGGCGATTTCCGCACCGCGCTGACCTGGTACTACACCAGCGGCTACGACCAGAAGGCCAGCGCCGCGGCCACCGCCGTGCAGGATCGCGTGGATGCCTACAACCAGTTCGACCTGTACCTGGGCTACACCGGCATCGACAAGCTGACCCTGTACGCGAAGATCCAGAACCTGGCCGATGAGGAACCGCCCTACGACGCCTCGTTCCCGGGCATCCGCGCGCCGTACGACTTCAGTCAGTACGACCTGCGCGGCCGCTACTTCACGGTCGGCTTCGACTACCGCTTCTGAACCTGCGGGCCGGTCGCCTTCGCGCCGGCCCGGCACCTGGCTGCACCGGAGCGTGCGCATCCAACGGGGCCGGCGGAGATGCCGGCCCGCTTCATGGGGAACTGCTGTGTCTTTGCATCGTGTCGTGTCACGTCCCATCACCTGGCTGGTGGGCGCGTTGTGGTTGCTGGCCGCGCCAGCGTTCGCGCAGAGCGCGTACTTCTTCCCGCAGGGCGGCGAGTTCGATCCGTCCATTCCCACCCCGCAGCAGTTCCTCGGTTACGAGATCGGCAGCCGCTACACGCGGCACGATCAGCTGGTGGCCTACTTCAACGAACTGGCCAAACACTCCGACAAGATCAAGGTGGAAGAGATCGGGCGCAGTTACGAGGGCCGCCCGCTGCTGATCGCCACGGTGACCTCGGCACAGAATCTGCAGAACCTGGAGGCGCTGCGGCGCCAGCACGTCACCCTGGCCGATCCGGCGCAGCCGCTCTCGGCCGCCGGCAGCAGCCCGGTGGTGGTGTGGCTGGGCTACAGCGTGCACGGCAATGAAACCTCCAGCGGTGAAGCAGCGATGCTCACCGCCTACTACCTGGTCGCCAACCGCAGTGCGGAAACCGCGCAGTGGCTGCAGCAGGCGGTGGTGCTGTTCGATCCGGCGCAGAACCCGGACGGGCGCGACCGCGCGGCCAGCTGGCACAACGCGTATGCGTCCTCGCCGGCCTCGGCCGATCCGGCCGACAAGGAACATGTCGAACCGTTCCCGCAGGGCCGTACCAATCACTACTTCACCGACCTCAACCGCGACTGGCTGGCGCTGACCCAGCAGGATACGCGGCCGAAGATCGCCTATTTCCACCAGTGGTATCCCAACGTCCAGATCGATTTCCACGAGATGGGCAAGGACAGCACCTACTACTTCGAACCGTCGCCGGCCAGCATGCACAGCCCGCTCATTCCGGCGTCGTCGTATGCGTTCAACAAGACCCTGGCCAAGTACCACGCGCAGTCGCTGGATGCGCTGGGCTCGCTGTACTACACCGGGGAGAACTTCGACAACTTCTCGCCGGTGTATGGCTCGACCTACCCGGACTTCCACGGTGCGGTCGGCGTGACCGTCGAGCAGGCCAGCTCGCGTGGCCGCGTGCAGGAATCGGTCAACGGCCTGCTGACCTTCGGCTTCACCATCCGCAACCAGGTGGCCACCGGCCTGGGCACCGTGCGCGGCGCGGTCACCGAGCGCGACGGCCTGCTGAAGCTGCAGAAGGATTTCTTCCAGTCGGCCCTGAAGCAGGCCAACCAGCAGCCGGTGAAGTCGTTCGTGTTCGGCGACGCGGCCGATCCGGGCCTGACCCGGCGCCTGCTGGATCTGCTGCTCCAGCACCAGATCGCCGTGCAGGCATTGAGCGCCCCGGTGACGGTGGACGGCCAGCGCTTCGAGCCGGGCAGCGCCTACGTGGTCCAGGCCGCGCAGCCGCAGTTCCGCCTCGTCCATTCGATCTTCGCCGACACCCCGCCGATCAAGGGCGATGTGTTCTACGGCAGCACCTCCTATGCGATCGCACCAGCCTACGGCGTCGCATTCGCCGCCAGCCGCAGCCGGATTGGAGGTGGCGAGCGCGTGGCCAGCGTGCCGGACGCGAACGGCGGCGTGGTCGGTGGCCAGGCGGGCTATGCCTACGTGTTTGACTGGCGCGATTACAACGCCAGCCGTGCCCTGTACGCGCTGCAGGCCAAGGGCCTGCTGACCCGCGCGGCCTTCCAGCCGTTCACGGCGGCCACCGCGCAGGGCGAGCAGTCGTTCGGCTACGGCAGCGTGGTGGTGCCGGTGGCGGGCCAGCCGCTGGCCGGTGCCGAACTGCTCGCGGCGGTCGACGCCGCGGCACGCAGCAGTGGCGTGCATATCCAGGCGCTGTCCAGTGGGCAGAGCCGTGGGGGTATCGATCTGGGCAGCGATAGTGTCAAGGCACTGCGCAAGCCGGCGGTCGCGCTGGTGATGGGCGAGGGCGTGAGTGCCACCGAGATCGGCTCGGCCTGGTTCCTGCTTGATCAGCACCTGCAACTGCCGGCCAGCAAGATCGATCCGGCCCAGCTCGGCAAGGTCGCCCTGGATCGCTACACCACCATTGTCCTGGCCGGGGGCACCTACGGTGGCGTCGATGCCACCGCCGTGGCCGCGCTCAAGCGCTGGATCAATGCTGGCGGCACGTTGATCACCTATGGCACCGCCGCGCGCTGGGCAATCGAGCAGAAGCTCAGCGACGAAGTGCTGGGGCCGGAGGAGAAGGAACCGGAGGCGGCACGACGCGCCTTTGGCGATCAGCGCGACATCGCCGCGATCGAACGCGTGAGCGGCAATATCCTCAGCGCCGACGTGGACACCACGCATCCGCTGGGGTTCGGCGTGCCGCGCCGGCAGCTGGCGGTGAACAAGGAAAACGGCCTGAGCTTCCAGCCCAGCCGCAACCCGTTCTCCACGGTGGTACGCATCGACGAAGCGCCCAAGGTCAACGGGTATCTGTCCGAGCGCAACCGCAGCCGCGTCGCTGGTGCGGCCTGGCTGCTGGTCTCGCCGCAGGGGCAGGGCAACGTGGTGCTGTTCGCCGATGACCCGGCGCACCGCAAGTACTGGCACGGCACCGAGCGCCTGCTGTTGAACGCGATCTTCTTCGGCAACCAGCTCAACCCGACCAAGCCGCGCGGCTGACGCCTTCGGCAGCGGTAGTGCCGGCCGCTGGCCGGCTCCCGACCACACCCGGGGTGACACGCCGGCCTCCCCCCCTATGTGTCCGACACAGCCGACCAACGTCGGCTGTTTTCGGTTGCTGGACACCATCACACCCCATGTGAAAATTCCGTATTGCGAATCATTCGCAATAAGAATAGGATGGCGCCCGCCGGGATCGCCCGGCTGTTTCCGCGAGAAGCCGCCCGCCTGATCGCTGCGCGTCCACGTTGTCGAACCGTAACCGTCCTTTCTCCAGGGGAACCACCATGAAGATCGTCCCGCTCACCGCGGCCCTGCTGGCACTGGTGCTGGCGCCGGCCGCCCATGCACAGCCGGCCACCAAGGCCCCCCCTGTGTCCCCGACCGCGGCCGCCTTCCTGGCGCAGTTCGCCACCGAAGGGACCGACAGCGTCAGCTGGGCCCAGTTTGAGGCCTTCCGCAAGCAGCGTTACACCGACACCGACCGCAACCAGGACGGCCACGTTGACGAACAGGAATACGCCGATGAGTACCTGCAGCGCTTCGATGTGCGCCTGGCCGACGCGCGCGCTGGCCACCTGCGCCAGACCGACACCCGTTTCAAGGCACTGGATCGCGACGGAAACGGGGCGATCAGCCGCGCCGAGTACGATGCCGCCGGCGAACGCACCTGGGCCGGCTACGAGACGTCGCAGAACGCCTCGCAGGAGACCGCCGCAGCGTCTTCGCGCGATCCGCTGAAGATGCCGAGCTCGCACACCGCCAACGGCATGCTGGAGCTGTACGACCGCAACCAGGATGGCGCGGTGGATCGCGAAGAGTTCGACGCAGTGCGTGCCGCGGGCTTCGCCGCCACCGATGCCGACGGCAACGGTACGCTGTCGCTGGCCGAATACACCGCCGAGTTCAGCGGCCGCCTGGAGCAGCAGCGCCAGCGTGTCCGTGCCGATGCCGCGCGCCAGGCCCGCGTGCGCTTCGCCTCGCTGGACAAGGACACCGATGGCCGCATGACCTTTGCCGAGTACCAGCTCTCGGGCAAGCGCATGTTCGACCGCGCCGACAGCAATGGCGACGGCGTCGTCGATGCACGCGATCCCGAGCCGGTCGCCGGCGCGCATTCGGCCAACGGCAACCGCTAGCGGCCGGGACGTGCCCTGCACGTCGCACGCCTGCACCCACGGATGAACCCGGCGCGCGCCCCCTGCGCGCCCTTGCCCCCCAGCCCCGCTCGATCCACCGATCGCCGCAGCCAGGAACGGCCCGCCGCCACCGCGGCCTCACGCCATTTCCTTCCCCTCCTGCGGAGCTTGATCATGAAGTCGTCCCTCACCCTGCTGGCGCTGGCGGTTGGCGCCAGCCTGTCCGTCACCGTGCATGCTGAAACCGCTGCCGATGCCAGCACGCTCGATACCGTGCGCGTGCAGGCCGAGCGCGCCAAGAAAACCCGTTCGACCAACCAGAACGTCACCGTCCTTACCGCGGCCGATCTCGACAACGAGATGGCCAACACGATGGAAGAAGCGGTCCGCTACATCCCCGGTGTCAGCATCGTGGACATGGGCCGCTTCGGTGACAACGGCTTCAATATCCGCGGCCTGGAAAGCGACCGTGTCGCGATCACCGTCGATGGCCTGAGCCTGGGCGAATCGGTGGAAACCGCGCGTTCCTACGAGTTCTTCCGCGGTGGCCGCGGCGATGTGGACATCGATACCCTCAAAAGCCTGGCCGTGATCAAGGGCGCCGACTCGATCAGCGCCGGCAGCGGTGCGCTGGGGGGGGCGGTGGTGTTCACCACCAAGGACCCGGCCGACTACCTCACGCGCACCGGCAACGACACCCACCTGGGCTTCAAGGCGGGGTACTCCGGTGCCAATGACGAAACCATGGGCACGCTGACCTTTGCCAACCGTACCGGCATCGTCGAATCGATGCTGGTCTACACCCGCCGCGAAGGCCATGAATCCGAGTCGTGGTATGACACCACCAACGACCGCATCGGGGTCGGTCGCCGCACGCCGGATCCGGTGGACAGCACCCGCGACAACCTGCTGGGCAAGCTCGACCTGCAGCTCGACGAGGCCAACACGCTGGGCTTCCTCTACGAACGTGGCCGCGCCACCAACGACGTGGACAACCTCTCGCGCGTCTACGCGCCGGGTTACCTGTCGCGCAAAGGCCATGACACCAACGACCGTGACCGCTACGGGGTGAACTACCAGTGGCGCGCTGACAACGCGCTGTTCGATACGCTGGATGCACAGCTGGACCGCCAGGTCACCGACAGCCGTGGCATCACCACCATCGTAGCCGGCAGCGGTTGCCCCGGCGGCACGACGCCATGCCTGCGCAGCGAGAACCGCTCGACCAAGCAGACCCTGGACCGCGCCGCGGCCGACTTCAGCAAGGTCTTCGCCACTGCCGGCGCGCGCCATGACGTGGTCTACGGCCTGGCCTGGCAGCAGCGCGACATCGATTTCACTGCGGTTGATACGCGCTGGAATGCGGCCGGCGCGGTCGCCTCGGTGGAGATCGACCCGCGGCAGGTGCCCAAGACCGACGTGACTGCCTGGAACCTGTACCTGCGCGACAGCGTGCAGCTGCTGGACGAACGGCTGACGCTCAGCGCCGGTGCGCGCTACGACCGTTACGATTACTCACCGCAGGTGGATGCCACCTTCGTGGACCGCACCGGCACCGTGCGCGATGTGAGCTTCGCTTCGCCGAGCTGGCAGCTGGGCACCGAGTACCGCTTCCTGCCCGATCACGCGCTGTGGGCCCAGGTGGGTCGTGGCTTCCGCGCACCGACCGTGGCGGACATGTATTCGCCGACCAGCGCCACCCAGGTCATCAACGCGCAGAACGGCCAGCCGCTGCTGCTCAACGACACCGTGTCCAACCCGGACCTGGAGGCGGAGAAGAGCCTGAATCTGGAGTTCGGTTACCGCTGGAGCACCGATCACGCGCAGCTGGGCCTGTCGGTGTTCCGCGACCGCTACGAGAACTTCATCGAGTACACCAACCTGGTCCAGTCGGTACCCGGCGGCTTCCGCACCACCGCCACCGGCCCGGTGCTGTATTCGCGCAACTACACGATGCCGACCAACGCGGGCGAAGTGACGGTGAAGGGCACGGAGCTCGAGGGCCGCTGGCAGATCAATGATGCGTGGTCCTCGCGACTGGCCGCGTCCTACAGCAGAGGCGAGAAGCGCAATGGCGATCCGCTGGAAAGCATCGTGCCGGCCAGCGCCGTGCTCGGCGTGCGCTATGCTCCCTCGCCGGTGTGGAACCTGACCGCCAGCGTGACCCATGCCGTGGCCAAGAAGACCAAGGACGCCTACACCACCGACGCCACCGGCAAGGTCACCACGCCGGCCTTCGTCGACAAGGCCGATGGCTACACCGTGCTGGATCTGTACGGAACCTGGAACGTCACCCCGCAGTGGAAGCTCAGCGCTGGCCTCTACAACCTGACCAACGAGACGTACTACCTCTGGCAGCGCGTGCGCAACGTCAACAAGGGCAGCAACACGCTCTACGGCTACGTCAACGATGAGGGCATCGGCCGCTACAGCGAGCCGGGCCGCAATGCACGGATCACGGTGGCCTACAGCTTCTGAGTCGGGGCGCCGAGCCACAGCCGTACAGGCGCCAACGGCCGGGCCGGTAGTGCCGGCCGCTGGCCGGCTCCCGATAAACGAAAAGGGCGACGCAGATGCGTCGCCCTTTCTACGTTTCAGCGATGCCCGAAGGAATCAGCTGGCGCGACCGCCACCGCCACCCTGGCTGCGGCCACCGCCGGCATTGCCACCGCCACGGCGCTGGCCCTGCGGCTGGCCACCGCGCGGTGCACCGCGACCGGCGCCATCACGCTGGCCGCCACCGGCCTTCTTCGGGCCGGCATGGGCGTGGCGCGGGGCCTCGCTGTGCGGACGACGCGCATGCTTGCGCGGCGAACGATCGCCACCCGGCACTTCGGCCTTGCCCGGCGCACTGTTGCCCCAGCGGATCGGGGTCTGCGGCTCGAAGCCCGGCACGTCGCGGATGTCCATGTCCTTGTCGAGCAGGCGCACGATCTGGCGCAGCAGCTTGGCTTCGTCCTGGGCCACCAGCGAAATCGCCTGGCCGGTCGAACCGTTACGGCCGGTACGGCCGATGCGGTGCACGTAATCCTCGGCCACCATCGGCAGGTCGTAGTTGATGACCTTCGGCAGTTCGTTGATGTCGATACCGCGTGCGGCGATGTCGGTGGCCACCAGCACGGTCACGCGGCCGGCCTTGAAGTCACCCAGGGCACGCAGGCGCTGGCCCTGGCTCTTGTTGCCGTGGATCGCCGCGGTCTTGATGCCGGACTTGTCCAGGAACATCGCCAGCTTGTCGCAGCCATGCTTGGTACGGCCGAACACCAGGGTCTGCTCACGGCTGTCCTGCGCCAGCAGGTGCAGCAGCAGTTCGCGCTTGCGCGCGCCATCGACCGGATGCACGCGGTGGGTGATGGTCTCGGCGACGGTGTTCTTCGGGGTCACCTGGATCTGCGCCGGATCGCGCATGAATTCCAGGGCCAGCTGCTTGATGCTCTCTTCGAAGGTGGCCGAGAACAGCAGGGTCTGGCGGTTCTGGCGCGGCAGCTTGGCGAGGATCTTCTTGATCGACGGCAGGAAGCCCATGTCGAGCATGCGGTCGGCTTCGTCCAGGACCAGGATCTCGATGCCGGACAGGTCGACGCTGCGACGCTCGATGTGATCGATCAGGCGGCCCGGGCAGGCGACCAGCAGGTCCACGCCACGGCGCAGCACGTCGAACTGGTTGCCCATGCCGACGCCGCCGTAGATGCAGGCGCTCGGGATGCGCAGGTACTTGCTGTAGCCCCGCAGGCTGTCATGTACCTGGGTGGCCAGTTCGCGGGTGGGGGCGAGCACCAGTGCACGCGGCTTGCGCGGGCCATTGACGGCCTGCGGGTTGGTACCCAGGTGCTGCAGCAGCGGCAGGCCGAAGGCGGCGGTCTTGCCGGTGCCGGTCTGTGCGCCGGCCAGCAGGTCGCGGCCTTCCAGAGCGAGCGGGATGGCCTGCTCCTGGATCGGCGTGGGGGTATCGTAGCCCTGCTCGGTCAACGCGCGCAGCAGGAACGGGGCAAGGCCCAAGGATTCAAAAGACATCGGGTGGAAGCTCCAAAGACAAAGTAACGCCAGGCCGAATGGCCGGACGCGAGGCAGATCAATGTGATCGGCTGACTCGGAGCGTTCCCGTGAACCGCGCTGCGAGAATTGGGTGCAGTCGACGCGGTGCGCAGACTGGAATGCATGACGAATGGCGTCGGAGTGGGGGCGGGCGACGGATCGTTGATCCATATCGCCGGCGATCCCGAAGGGAAACGGACGGCCGCTGCAGACCCGGATAGTCTAACGGATGTTTGAGACCCATACCAAACCCCCCTGTTCAGCTTGGGAGGAGGGGGGCGGAACGATAGAGCCACGCCATGCGTAGCTCTTCCTGCGCGTAGGCAATGCATTACGGTAAGGCGATGCGGCGGTGCAGCTGGTCGGCCCGCCAAGCATTTGATTACACTTGAAACCTATTTTCGCGATCCCGGATACCCACCCATGAAGCTTGGTTCTTTGAAGGAAGGCGGCCGCGACGGCACCCTGATCGTGGTCTCGCGCGATCTGCGCCAGGGCGTGCGCGCCACCGGCATCGCCGCGACCCTGCAGCAGGCCCTGGAAGACTGGAGCCACCTGGCCCCGCGCCTGAATGCCCTGTACGAATCGCTGAACCACGGTGACGCCGACGGCGTGTTCGACATCGACCTGCAGGCGCTGGCCGCGCCGCTGCCGCGTGCCTATGAATTCGTCGATGGCAGCGCCTACCTGCCGCACGTGGCCCGCGTGCGCCGCGCCCGTGGCGCCGAAGTGCCGGAGAGCTTCTACACCGACCCGCTGATGTACCAGGCCACCAGTGCCGGTTTTTACGGCCCGCGCGACGCGGTCAAGGTGGTCAGCGAGGAGTACGGCATCGATCTGGAAGCCGAGCTGGTGGTGATCACCGACGACGTGCCCATGGCGGTGACGCCGGAGCAGGCTGCCGGCCATATCCAGCTGATCGGCCTGGTCAACGATGTCTCGCTGCGCAACCTGATCCCGGGCGAGCTGGCCAAGGGCTTCGGTTTCCTGCAGTCCAAGCCGCGCTCGGCGCTGTCACCGGTGTTCGTCACCCCCGATGAGCTGGGTGACGCCTGGCAGGACAGCAAGGTCCACCTGCCGCTGCTCACCCATATCAATGGGGAATGGTTCGGCGCGCCGGAAGCCGGCGTGGACATGCAGTTCAACTTCGCCCAGCTGGTCGCGCACGCCGCCAAGACCCGCCCGCTGGGCGCCGGTGCGATCGTCGGCTCGGGCACCATCGCCAACGAGGACACCAGCAAGGGTGCATCCTGCTTCGCCGAACAGCGCACCGTGGAAACCCTGCGCGATGGCAAGCCGAGCACGCCGTTCATGTCCTTCGGCGATGTGGTGCGGATCGAGATGTTCGATGCGGCCGGCGAGAGCATCTTCGGTGCGATCGAACAGCGCATCGAGCAGGCGGCCAAGCCCTGAGCAACGGCCGGGAGACCGCCATGGAACCGATCGAGCTGTTCAGTTACTGGCGCTCCAGCGCAGCCTACCGCGTGCGCATCGGGCTGAATCTCAAGGGCCTGCCGCACCGGATCACCCCGGTGCACCTGGTCCGCGAGGGGGGCGAGCAGCACGGCGCGGCCTATGCCGCGCTCAACCCGCAGGAGCTGGTGCCGACCCTGCGCCATGGCGAGCGCGTGCTGCAGCAGTCGATGGCGATCCTGGAGTATCTGGACGAGGTGTTCCCGGCCCCGCCGTTGCTGCCCGCCGATGCGGAGGGCAGGGCACGGGTGCGTGCGCTGGCCCAGCTGGTGGCCTGCGACATCCACCCGCTCAACAACCTGCGGGTGATGCAGTATCTGGAGCGCACGCTGCAGGCCAGCGCCGAGGCGCGCACCCAGTGGACGCTGCACTGGATGGCGGAGGGGTTAGCGGCGATGGAAACGCTATTGGCCGGCGATGCCAGGACGGGTACGTTCTGCCAGGGCGACCAGCCCGGCCTGGCCGATGCCTGCCTGGTGCCGCAGCTGTACAACGCGCACCGGTTCGGGCTGGATCTGGCGCCGTACCCGACGCTGCAGCGGATCGAAGCCGCGTGCCTGGCCCTGCCGGCATTCGATGCAGCCAGGCCCGAGCATCAGATCGACGCAGGATGACGGTGGGCATCGACAGATCGACGCGGGGAGACGGGTAGGCATCGACCGTTGGTCGATGCGCCGTGTCAGATGCCCCCACCAACGGTGGGGAACCGCTAGAACCCGTGCGTGATCGCCGGTGCGGAGGCAGCCGAGTAATCCGCGTACGGATCATGTTCGTTGCCGCCTTCGGACAGCCGGAATTTCAACGCCAGGCCATCGCGCGAGTCGGCCGCGCGCAGCGCCTCCTCCTGCTCGATGATGCCGTTCTTGGCCATCCGGAACAGGCACTGGTCGAAGCTCTCCATGCCTTCTTCCAGCGAGGCCTCCATCGCCGCCTTGATCTCGTGCACCTGGCCGCGGCGCAGCAGGTCGCGGATCATCGGCGTGTTGATCAGCACTTCGGTGGCCGGCAGGCGGCGCCCGTCCTTGCCCTTGACCAAGCGCTGGGAGACGACCGCACGCAGGTTCAGCGAGAGGTTCATCAGCACGTTGCGGTGCGCGCTCTCGGGGAAGAAGTTGAGGATGCGCTCGATGGTCTGGTCGGCGTTGTTGGAGTGCAGGGTGGCCAGGCACAGGTGCCCGGTTTCAGCGAACGCGATGGCCGCCTCCATGGTTTCCGCATCCAGGATCTCGCCGATCAGGATCACGTCGGGCGCCTCACGCATCGCGTTCTTCAACGCGTCGTGGAAGGTGTGCGTGTCCAGCCCGACCTCGCGCTGGTTCACGATCGACATCTTGTGTTTGTGCAGGTACTCGATCGGGTCCTCGATGGTGAGGATGTGCCCGGTCGTGGTGCTGTTGCGGTGGTCGATCATCGAGGCCAGCGAGGTCGACTTGCCCGAGCCGGTCGAGCCGACCACCAGCACCAGCCCGCGCGGGGTCATGATGACGTCCTTCAGGACCTGGGGCAGGTTGAGTTCTTCGATGCTGGGGATCTTGCTGCGGATCGCGCGGATCACCATGCCGACCTCGCCGCGCTGCTTGAACACGTTGACGCGGAAGCGCCCGGCGTCGGGCAGGGCAATGGCCATGTTGAGCTCGAGCTCGCGCTCGAACTGCGGGGCCTGGCCCTCATCCATCAGCGAGTAGGCGATCTTCTTGACCATCCCGGGCGGCAGCCCGGTATTGCCCAGAGGATAGAGTTTCCCCTCGATCTTGATGTATACCGGTGCTCCGGTTGTCAAGAACATGTCCGACGCGTTCTTTTCGGTCATCAGCTTCAGGAAATAGCCGATATCCATGCGAAATGTTTCCCCAACAATCAGCGGCTTGCCATTGCAAGCGCACCGCAGGCTTCCGACAATGGCCGCGCACACAACTCTGGCGACGGCACCCCCAATGAAACCTAGCTTCGCACAAATACGACGGGCCCTGTATGTGACGGTGTGCGCATTCGCGCTCTCTGGTGCCGTACAGGCGCAGGATGGCGCGCTGGAACTGATGCAGGCCCGGCAGGCGGTCGACAAGGCCACCCAGGCCGATGCCGACCAGTACGCCCCGGACCTGATCGCCGTGGCCCGGCAGGGCCTGGAGCAGGCCCAGCGCGCCGCCGGTGACCGCCGCGAGCGCAAGAACGCGCCGATGCTGGCCGTTCGCGCCACGGTCGACGCCGACCTGGCCCGCGCCCGCAGCGAGGAAGCCACCGCTACGGCCCAGCTGCAGCTGCGCCGCAATGAAGTCACCCAGCTGCAGCGCCAGCTCGCCACCGGGGAAGACCGCTGATGATCTCCACCAAGATGCGCATGCCCTGCCTGCTGCTGGCCGCCAGCCTCAGCCTGCCGCTGATGGCCCAGGCCGCCGATGACCCGGCGGTGGCCCAGCTCACCCAGCGCCTGATGGCGATCCAGGCCAACCCGGATGCCGCCCAGCTGGCCGCTTTCGAGCGCCTGCAGGCCCAGCAGGCCGTGGCCGACCTGGCCAAGGCCAAGCGCCGCGATCTGGACCAGGCCCGTTACCTGGCCGAGCGCCGGGTCGAGATCGCCGAGACCAGCGTCCGTGCCGCCCTGGCCCAGCGTGAGGTCGACCAGCTCGAGCGCACCCGCAGCGAGCTGTTGATCGAAGCCAGCCGCCGCGATGCCCAGCGGGCGCGCCAGGAAGCCGAGCGCCTGCGCGTGCAGGCCCAGATCCAGGCCGAGGAAAGCGAGCGCCTGCGCCAGGCGGCCGAGCAGGAAGCGTTGGCCCGCCAGGACGCCGAAACCGCGCTGACCAGCGTGGCCGGCAAGCAGACCGCGCGCCTGAGTGCGGCCCAGCAGAATGCCGCCAAGCTGGCCCGTGAAGAAGCCGAGCTGGTGTCGGGCAGCAAGCTGCCGGGCTCGAAGTTCGAGTCCCGCGGGGAAGTGTTCACCTTCAGCGGCGACGCCTTTGCCGCCGGCAAGGGCAGCCTGTCCGGCGGGGCCAAGGGCCAGGCCAAGGCGCTGGCCGAGTACCTGAACATCGGCAAGAAGGGCCGAGTCCGGATCGAAGCCTATGACGCGGCCGCCGGCGTCGGCCAGCAGCGTGCCGAGGCGCTGCGCGATGCACTCGTGGCCGCCGGTGTCAGTGCCAGCCGGCTGCAGGTCAGCGGCAAGAAGGCCGCGGCGACCAAGGCCCGTTCGGCGGAAGTCATCATCGCGCCCTGATGCCGGGCCGGGGTTGCGTCATGACCGCGGGTCATGACGCAACTGGTTGTTTTTGTTTAATTTCCGTTGTTCTGCGCGTTCAGCCTGAACCCCGCCTAGGCGCGGTCGACGATATCGTTTGAAAGGGTTGAACCGGTCCCGAAGCAAGCGTAGGGTCAGTTGTCCGGGTCGCCTTCCGCGGCCTGGACGATTGGAGGGCCGGCAATGCACCAGCGCCACGAACCACAGCAGTCGCAGGTCCAGTACGCACTGGACGCCGCTGCGGGTTCGCAGGTCACGGTTGCCCGGCACTCCGCCCCAAGCAGCGCCCCGTGCCGTCAGGCCGGGGCGTTCTTGTTTCTGCAGAAGCGATAGGAGGTTCATCATGTTTGAAGGTCAGCCCCAGAGCGATATCGACGCACGGCGCAAGCAGGATCCCGAATTCAAGGCGCTTTACGAACGGCACCAGAAGTTGAACAAGAAGTGCATGGATGCCGAGCTGGGTGTGCTCCCGATAGACAGCCTCACCCTGGGACAGATGAAGCGTGAAAAGCTGCTGGCCAAGCAGAAACTGGAACGGATGTACGCCTCCCCCGTGCACTGACCCCTCTTGCCACCCTACGTCGCGGGCGGTTCCGGTCTCCTCGTCGACCGGTGCCGTCCGCGCCGCTCCGGGTCCGTTCCCGCAGCGGCAATCCGGCCGCAGGGCCGATGAACGCGGCAACCTGACTTTCGCCGCCAACCGTCGGATAATCACCGGTCCGGCCGCATTGCGGCGCGAATCGATGTGAACCGATGGCAATCCACTCCTCCGTACTCGAACTCATTGGCCAGACCCCGATCGTCAAGGCCCAGCGCCTGGATACGGGGGTCTGCGAGCTTTACTTGAAGCTCGAGAGTGCCAATCCCGGAGGATCGATCAAGGACCGCATCGGCCTGTCGATGATCGAAGCCGCCGAGAAGCGTGGCGACCTCAAGCCGGGCGCGACCCTGGTCGAGGGCACCGCCGGCAACACCGGCCTGGGCCTGGCGCTGGTCGCCCAGCAGAAGGGCTACAAGCTGATCCTGGTCGTGCCGGACAAGATGAGCCGCGAGAAGATCTTCAACCTCAAGGCGATGGGCGCCGAAGTGCGCCTGACCCGTTCGGACGTGGCCAAGGGCCACCCGGAGTACTACCAGGACATGGCCAAGCGCGTGGCCGAGGAAACCCCCGGCGCGTACTTCATCAACCAGTTCGGCAACCCGGACAACCCGGCCGCGCACGAATTCGGCACCGGTCCGGAAATCCTGGCGCAGATGGACGGCGACCTGGACGCGATCGTGTTCGGCTGTGGCAGCTCGGGCACCATGACCGGCCTGTCGCGCGCCTTCGCCACCCTCTCGCCGAAGACCGAGCTGGTCCTGGCCGATCCGGTCGGCTCGATCCTGGCCGAGTACATCAATGATGGCGTGCTCAACGACAAGTCGGGCAGCTGGCTGGTGGAAGGCATCGGCGAAGACTTCCTGCCCTCGATCGCCGATTTCAGCCGCGTCACCAAGGCCTACGCGATCAGCGATGCCGAGAGCTTCCACACCGCCCGTGAACTGCTGGGCAAGGAAGGTATCCTCGGCGGCTCCTCCACCGGCACCCTGCTGGCCGCGGCGCTGAAGTACTGCAAGGAGCAGACCACCCCGAAGAAGGTCCTGGTGCTGGTCTGCGACACCGGCAACAAGTACCTGTCCAAGATGTACAACGACTACTGGATGCTGGACAACGGCTTCCTGGAGCGCCCGCAGTCGGGCGACCTGCGCGACCTGATCCTGCGCCCGTACGGCCAGCGCGACACTGTCGTGATCGGCCCGAACGACCTGCTGACCACCGCCTACCAGCGCATGAAGCTGTATGACGTGTCGCAGCTGCCGGTGATGGACGGCGACCAGCTGGTCGGCATCGTGGATGAAAGCGACGTGCTGCTGCATGTCTACGGCGATGAAGCCCGTTTCCGCGACCCGGTGGCCACCGCGATGGTCAGCAAGCTGGACCGCCTGGACGTGAAATCCCCGATCGAGGCCCTGCTGCCGGTGTTCGACCGTGGCCAGGTGGCCATCGTGATGGACGGCGCCAATTTCCTTGGCCTGATCACCCGGATCGACCTGCTGAACTACCTGCGTCGCCGCGTACAGTAAGCCGTAGTGTCGCAATGAACCCATGTTTATCCGCGTCAACGGCCGATTAAGCCACCGCTGATAGACTTCCGCTCCTTTTGCGGGGGCCCCTTGGGGGCTCCTCTTGCTGGGAAACAACATGTCCGATCACGCTTCTTCCGGGCACGGCGACCGCTCGCTCGCCCTGGCTACCCTGGCCATCCACGGCGGCCAATCGCCGGACCCGAGCACCGGCGCGGTGATGCCGCCGATCTACGCGACCTCCACCTACGCCCAGTCCAGCCCCGGTGAGCACCAGGGCTTCGAGTACTCGCGTACCCACAATCCCACCCGCTTCGCCTACGAGCGTTGCGTGGCCTCCCTGGAAGGCGGCAGCCGCGGCTACGCGTTCGCCTCGGGCATGGCCGCCAGCTCCACGGTGATGGAACTGCTGGATGCCGGCAGCCACGTGGTGGCGATGGACGACATCTACGGCGGCACCTTCCGCCTGTTCGAGCGCGTGCGTAAGCGTACCGCCGGCCTGCAGTTCAGCTTCGTCGATCTGACCGACCTGGCCGCCTTCGAGGCCTCGATCACCCCACAGACCAGGATGGTCTGGATCGAGACCCCGACCAACCCGATGCTCAAGATCGTGGACATCGCGGCAGTGGCGGCGATCGCAAAGCGCCACAACCTGCTGGTGGTGGTCGACAACACCTTCGCCTCGCCGATGCTGCAGCGCCCGCTGGAGCAGGGCGCAGACCTGGTCCTGCACTCGGCCACCAAGTACCTCAACGGGCACTCGGACATGGTCGGCGGCATGGTCGTGGTCGGTGACAATGCCGAACTGGCCGAACAGATGGCCTTCCTGCAGAACTCCATCGGCGCCGTGCAGGGGCCCTTCGACAGCTTCCTGGCCCTGCGCGGCCTGAAGACCCTGCCGCTGCGCATGAAGGCGCATTGCGCCAACGCGCTGGCCCTGGCGCAGTGGCTGGAAAAACACCCGGCGGTCGAGAAGGTCATCTACCCCGGCCTGACCTCGCACCCGCAGCACGAACTGGCGACGCGCCAGATGAACGGCTACGGCGGCATCGTCTCGATCGTCCTCAAGGGCGGGTTCGAGGCGGCCAAGCGTTTCTGCGAGAAGACCGAACTGTTCACTCTGGCCGAGTCGCTGGGTGGTGTGGAAAGCCTGGTCAACCATCCTGCGGTGATGACGCATGCCTCGATCCCGGTGGAGCGCCGCGAGAAGCTGGGCATCAGTGATGCGCTGGTGCGGCTGAGTGTCGGGGTGGAGGAGTTGGGGGATCTGCAGGTGGATCTGGAAAGGGGCTTGCAGTGATCGGCAAACTATCCCTGGTGTATGACGCATGAGCGCATCGAACCTAGCTGGCCTCATTTTTCAGTTGACCCGACGCGAAGTTAGCGGGCGCTACAAGGGATCGGTACTCGGCCTGTTCTGGTCGTTCGTCAACCCGCTGCTGATGCTCAGCGTCTACACGCTCTTCTTTTCAGTGATTCTGAAGGTGCGATGGGGTGATGAGCCACAGAGGCAGTCGGATTTCGCGATCCTGTTGTTCGTCGGATTGATCCTCCACGGTTTTATCGCCGAGTGCATTAACCGGGCGCCTGGATTGATCACTGGTAATGTCAACTATGTCAAAAAGGTTGTATTTCCTATCGGAATTTTGCCGGTCGTGTCCTGCGCATCAGCTCTCTTCCATTGGTTTATCAGTCTGACCGTGCTGGCGTTGGCGCTGCTGTTCGTGGGGACCGGCATTCCCGCCACCTTTCCGCTGATCCTGGTCGTAATGGTTCCGTTGATACTGTACGCACTTGGAATTAGCTGGATGCTTGCCTCTGTAGGTGTGTACCTGCGTGATGTTAGTCAGGTCGTCGGTGTGCTCTCTCAGATTCTGCTGTTCATGTCGCCGGTTTTCTTCCCGGTCACCAAAATCCCTGAATACATCCGCCCGGTCTTTTTGGCCAACCCGCTCACCACAATCATTGAACAAGCGCGCGCCGTGGCCGTGTTCGGACAGTTGCCGGACTGGTGGCAACTGGCAGGGCAGACGGCCATCGCCACGACCGTATGCGTACTAGGCTTGATCTGGTTCCGTCGTACCAAGTGCGGATTCGCCGATGTCCTTTGAGCAAGGGGTTGAACGATGAATCGCCTGAAGCAGTGGTTGCTCCGGCAGCGTTTTTTCTATGTGTTGATGGGGCTGAAGTACTACCTGGGCAACAACTTCGTTGCTCGTATTCCGATTGAGTGCCTGCGCCGGTTCTACCTGACTCGCGTGCTCAAGATCGCGATCGGCAGGGACACGCATGTAAGCATGCGTTGGTTCGTCACTGGCTATCCTGTGCGTGCGCACATCGGCATCGGTGACAACTGCGTGATCAACCGGGAGGTGTATCTGGATGGCAGGGTTGACGTTGTGATTGGAAACAACGTCAATGTTTCCTTCCAGACCTGCATCCTCAGCCTGCACCATGACCACAACGCACCGACCTTTCCCGCGATTGGCGGGGTGGTCACCATCCAGGACCATGCCTGGATCGGTGCCCGCGCCACACTCCTGCCGGGCGTGACCATCGGCGAAGGCGCCGTGGTCGCCGCTGGCGCGGTCGTCGCGCGTGACGTGGCACCGTACGAGGTCGTGGGTGGCGTACCCGCCCGCAAAATCGGTGAGCGCAACCGGGATATCCAGTACCTCACCAGGTTCTCACCGTACTTTGATTCGGACATCTTCGATGAAACCGCAGGTTAAGAAACAAGTCCTCGTGTTCATGCTGGCGCCTTCGCTGCCAGCGGTGACAGGAGGCGACATCTATGCGGTGAACGCCTTACTGCCGTTCGCTGAAGAGATCGACTATCACCTGTTTTGCTACGTGGGCAGCGAGGCGGACCGTCGCAAGGTCGAGCAGCATCGCGCGCTCTACGACAAAGTGTTCCGCTCGGTCCACCTCGAGCCTCGTCCGAAGATGCCGTTCCAATTGCCCAAGGTGCAGCGCGCCCTGTCGATGGCGCGGCAGGCATTGCAGCGTCTGCCTTTCATCGATGCCAGCTACTACAGCCGCAGCGCTGTTGCGGCTGCACGTCGCATCGTCCGCGAGCAGGGCATCGATGCGATCGAGGTCAACTCGACCCATCTGGCGTTCTTCCGTCGGTTCCTGCCACAGGTGCCGGGCATCCTGCTGAGCCACAACATCGAAGCTGACATTTTTCCGTTCTGGATGCCGGCTGGCTTGACCGGATGGAAGCTGCGTTTCATGGAATGGGTTGCCAGCCGAAGCCGGCAAGCCGCCAAGGCTGTCGAGATCGACAATGCCTTCGGATTCTCGGCGATGACCTTCATCTCTCGCCATGATATGTCGCGGGTTACCGACAAAGTCCCACGCTACCTCATGCCGTTGCACTTTCCGTTGGGTACCACGCGTTTTGAAGACAAGCCGGACGATACCTTCCACGTATTGTGGATGGGAGGCTTTGGTTGGTACCCAAATGCGGAGGCGGTGACGTGGTTTGCCGAAAAGATCCATCCACTAATGGCGGGCCAGTTGCAGGAGCGGAAGATTGTTCTGCACTTTTGCGGCGGCAATCCTCCAGTGGCGCTGCAGGCGCTGCATGATGGCCGCAATGTTCTCGTGCATGGCTTTGTCGACGACCTGCAATCGCTGCTGGACAAGGCGCATCTGCTGATGGTACCGCTGCTGTCCGGTGGCGGTATCCGGGTCAAGATCGTCGAAGCGATGTCTGCAGGCATTCCCGTACTCAGCACCAGCAAGGGGTGCGAGGGCATCGGCGCGACGGACGGCATGGACATCCTTGTGCGTGATGATGCCGAAGGGTTTGCCCGTACATTGCTGGAATGCGCGCAGGATCGAACGCGACTGGCAGCTTTGGCGGCGGCCGGGCAGGATCTCATGGCGCGCGAGTATTCACAGCAGGCAAGCCTGGACGCCAAGCGGGCCGCCTATCGGCATGCGGGGGTGATGTGATGCAGGCAGCAGATACGCCGTTGGCGGTTGCGCCGGTAGTTTCGGTGCGTGGTGTCGGCAAGGTCTTCCGCATTTTCGATCGTCCGGCGCAGCGTCTGTTGCAGCCGGCAGCAAACCGGCTCCGGCGCCTGGTGGGCATGCCGCCGCAGCCGGTGCGCATGTTCCATGCGCTGGACGATGTCAACTTCGACATCGCGCCGGGCGAAACTGTTGGAATCATCGGCCGCAACGGCAGCGGCAAGTCAACTCTGCTGCAGATCCTGGTCGGCACGCTGCAGGCCAATACCGGCAGCGTAGCCGTCAATGGACGGGTATCGGCGCTGTTGGAACTGGGCGCTGGTTTTAACCCGGAATTCAGCGGTCGCGACAACGTGTACCTGGCAGGCGCCATCATCGGCCTGGGCTCGGCGGACATGACCCGCCTCATGCCTGAGATAGAGAAGTTCGCCGATATCGGTGAGTTCATCGACCAGCCTGTCAAAACCTACTCCTCGGGCATGTTCGTACGGCTCGCGTTCGCAGTGGCCATCCACGTGTCGCCCGATATCCTGGTCGTGGATGAGGCATTGGCAGTGGGCGATACCGCCTTCCAGACCAAGTGCCTCACCCGTATTCGCAGGATGCAGTCCGAGGGTGTCAGCATCATCCTGGTTACCCATTCCACCAATACCCTGCTCGAATACTGTGACCGGGGCATCTACCTCCGCCGCGGGCGGGTCGTTCTGGATGGCCCCTGCCGCGAAGTTGTCAAAAAGTATGCTGACGACCTGGTGGACGAGGAGGGCGGAGCCGTGATCTATGCGGACGAGGGCCCTGACAGCTTGCAGGACGATGGTCTGCCTGCAGACGCAGCGGCATTGCCGGCAAGCGAAATCACCGGTGTGGAGATTCTCGACCTGAAGGGGCAGCCCAGGACGACGTTTGGCCATGGCGAACAAGTACTTGTGAAGGTGGCCATCCATGTACGCCGGCGTATCGAGCAGCCCTGCTATGGGATTCAGTTGAAGAGTGTGGATGATATTGCCCTGTGGGCTGGCACCACCCAGAACATGAGCCTTTCGCCGCTGCCGACGGAACCGGGCGACTATGTTTTCGATTGGCAGTTGACGTTGAATGTCACCGGTAACCGCTATGTGCTGGCGCTGGGTGTCGGTGACCTCGACACGGGCGAGTATCACCGACATTCCCGTGTGCCCTACGCGGGCCACGTGGATGTGCTGCCTCAGCCCCATTCCGGCCATGGCTGGCTTGCACCCTCTCCCCGTTTCACCGCTCCTGTGAGAACTGCATGATGACGCACTCCAAGCCAGTATTCAGGGCCCTGGTCGTGGGTTTCTACGGGGCACCCAACGTGGGCGACGAGGTGCTGCTGGACCTGCTGGTCCGCCGCATTCGCGAACTGGGCGGCGAGCCGGTGGTTGCCAGCATCGATCCCTTGTTGACCCGCCGCATGCATGGTGTGGATGCCGTGCAGTTTGCCAATGTCGGAGACATCGCCCGTGCACTGATGCATTGCGACGTACTGGTGATGGGGGGCGGCGGCATCTTCCAGGATCATCATCCTTTCAACCTCGATGCAGTGTACCTCCCCTATGCCAATGACATTTCCAGCTATGCGCGGCCGATGCTGCTCGCGCGCCAACTGGGAGTGCCGACGATCGTATGGGGGCAAGGGGTTGGGCCGCTGAGTTCAGCGGGCGCACGTACCCTGGTGCGCGAGTTGTTCCAGCACGCGGTCGCCGTATCCGTGCGGGATGAATCGTCGAAGGCACTGCTGCGACAGATCGGCGTTGATCGGGGTATCCTCGTTGCCGCCGATCCAGGGTGGTTGTTCCGCCGCTATCACCCATTGCCGGCGCAACAGGCCGCGCAAGGCGCAGGCCAGGCGCAGAGCAAGGTGCTGGCGGTGGTGGTCCGTGAATGGGACAAGGGGCAGTGGAAAACGTCCCTTGTGGAGGCGTTGCGCGCCGCAGTTCCTGAAGGATGGCGGATCCAATGGGTGGCGTTCCAGGCCCATACCGACGGCAGTGGCGCCACGTCCGACCTGCCCTTGATCGAATCTCTGCGTCAGCAGCTACCGGGCCGGAGCAATGATGAACTGATCGCACCGGCAACAATGGATGCGACCTGGGAGACAATCACCCGCGCTGACGCGGTGCTGTCCATGCGGCTGCATGCCAGTATCTTGGCCCTGTTGGCGGGCAAGCCTACGGCAGGCCTTGAGTACGACGACAAGCTGTCGCATGCCCATGCCATGGCCGAAATGCCAGCGATTCTGAGACTCTCCACCGACGACGGCCCTGAGCGCTTCGTAGAGGCGATCCAATCACTGGTTGCGGAGGCGTGGCGGCCGGACCCGCAGGTGGTCGATGGCCTGGAAGCGTCAGCAAGCGCGCATCTGCGGCTGCTTGACAGCTGCACGTCCTTGCCGCCGACGCCCCTCCGCTTCGACGCAGCCTCTACGGACTGGTTGTCATTGTGGCTACAACAGGCACTGGTCGAGCTCGAACTGACCCGGGAGCAGAGCCAACGTGCACACGAGCTGCTTCTGTTCCGGGACCATCAGCTTGCCGAACAGAAGACTCAGAACACAAACCTGACGCAGCAACTTGTCGAGAAGCAAACGAAGATGAATGAAGACATGGTCCGCTTGGATGCGGCTCAAGGCCAGCTTCAGGAGAGTGCGAAAGCACTGCAGCAGATCAAGCAGGAAAGTGCGCAGGCGCTGCAGCAGATCAAGCAGGAAAATGCGCAGGCACTGGAGCAGATCAAGCAGGAAAGCGCGCAGGCACTGCAGCAGATCCAACAGCAGTTGGCGGACAAGCAGGCCTACATTGATGACAAGGAGGTCTACATCGCGATCCTGCAGCAGCAGATCGAGCAGATGCAGACCGAGCTGGCGCGCAGCCGTCAGGAAACCGCTGATGCGCTGAACCTTTGGCGTCGCCTGAGCAGGTTCCTGCAGTTGCTTCGACGCGACCTGGTGCGCGTGCTGGCAGCTCCTTTCAAACTGGCCTCGGTTTGGCGTCGCCATGGTCTGAAGGTTGCCCTGCAGCAGATCCCCCGGCGCATGAAAACGTTGGGTGTCCCTCAGACCGCTGCCATGCAACAGATGGCGGAGCCGCCACCGTCGATGGTGCGACCGGTTCGCCTCGAGCGTCTGCTGGTAATTGCCGGCACGTTGACCACTGACGGTTGGCCCAACCGGGCGATGCAGTTCGCGAAGGCGGGCGATCGTGCCGGCTTCTTCGTGCGCATCACTGCAGCGGATGGAAGTGCCTGGCCTGACGATGGCAGCGGCATGCCGGCGCGTCTCGCTGTTGATGCGCACAACTGGCTGCAGGAAGTGCGTGCCGAGAACACCCGCGTTCTGCTTGCTGATGGATCCCCGCAGGCGCTTGGCTTGGCCCGTTCGGCACGTGAACGCGGTGCCGAAGTGATAGTCGACCTTGCTGCACTCGGAACGGATTCTCTCTCCGCGGAACTGCGCGTCCTCACCGATCGCGTTGTCACCGGTACCCCGGAGCAGAAGGTCGATGGCGTGCCGTCGCGTTTCCTGGGGACGGCCGGAGACAATGAAATCTTCGACTCCTACCGCAGTCATGAGCTGCCGCAGGCATATGAGGACGGGCGACAACATGTTCTGTTCGTTGTCCTCGGCGGAGACGGCGACGCCTGGCTCGATGCAGCGCTGGAGGCATCTCCCGATCTTGTCTTCCATGTCACGGGAATGAAAGTGGATGGCCGCGACACGCGTCAGGTACATGCCCTCGATTGGTCGTGGCAGCCGCAGCAGATGGCTCCGCTGATCGCCGGCGCCCATGCGGTCGTCATCGTCGGCGGAGCCGGGGACAGCACGCGCCTTGCCGACCTGTCGATGGCAGCGCTGCTGCTGGAGAAGCCGGTGTTTGTCGATGCGCTGCCGTCATTTGCACCGTCGCCTAACCTGCATCGGGTGGATGTCGCGAAGCTTTCCGCACAGCTGGCCGGCGCCACTGCGTCGGAAGACTACGCATTCATCGCCCGTCACGCCTGGCTGGGCCATGTCGAGCAGTTGATGCAGCCGGAGTATCCGGTGTCGGTGAGCGTGGTCGTGCTGATCCACAACAACCGCCGCATCATTGAACGCTGCGTCAGCACGTTGCTGGAGCATGCCGGAGAATGGCTGCAGGAAATCGTGGTTGTCGATAACCAGTCCAGCGATGGCGGCGCCGAATTGGTTGAATCGCTGTATGCAGGGCATGCCAAGGTGAAGCTTGTCCGCAACAGTGAGAACGGGTGCTCCTCAGGCCGCAACCTGGGCGTCAAGCATTCCACCGGCAGTTACATTGCGTTCTTCGACTCCGATCAGTGGTTGACCTCTCCTTCCTGCTTTAGTGAAGCCGTGAACATCCTGGCGGCCAACCCCGGTGTCGGCACCATCGGCTGGAACGCAGGCTGGTTCGACGGCACGCGTGATGACCTGGGTGGGCCCATCTCCGACTATCTTCCCAATCGCGGCATGAACAATGAGGCCCGCATCAAGGGATACCGCGATGACGTGGGTTTCCTGGGAACCAGTTGCATGTTCATTGCCCGCGACCTGTTCGAGCGTCTGGAAGGCTTCGATGTGTTCTACGACCCCACGTGCTTCGAAGACACGGACATCTGCTTCCAGGTGAAGAAGGCTGGTTACTCGGTGGCGTTCCGTGACTTGGCTGGTGTCCGTCACCAGCCGCACCAGACCACTGGCGCCAGCGAGGGCAGCGAGCGCTACAAGCGGCTGTTCAACCGCAACGCAACCTACTTCCGCGACAAGTGGAAGGGGTATCCGGAGTTCTTCGTGGACCTCAAGTCCTGGCATTGAGCGAGGCACAGACCGCAATGGGGTGGGGCAAGGTCAAGCGAACGCTGCTGGAAGCCATGCTGATGTTCGGCCCTGGGTTGTACAGTCGCTGGTCGATATCACGGTCCACAGGAACACCAGCGGAGGTTCCGTCAACGGAGCGCCCGCGTGTGCTCCTCGTGGACCATGATTTTCCCGAGATTGACCGTGATGCGGGATCGCGCGCGATCTCATGCTTCGCTGACCTGTTGGTCGACGCCGGTATGGAGGTCGTCTTCTGGTCGGCAACGCTTGAGCCCTCCGCAGTTGGGAGAGCGGCCCTTGAAGGGAGAGGCATCACCCCCTTGAGTCGACGGGAAACGGGGGCACTGGACGGATGGTTGGCGAAGTTCGGAGGAAGTTTCATAGGGTCGGTGTCAAGCCGCCCACTGATCGCGGCTATGTATCTTCCGGTCCTGCGCGCGGCGATTGTCGGTACTCATCTCTATTACGGGCACGACATCCACTATCTGCGGTTGCAGTTGATGCGGACTACATCCAGGGCCACCCTTGCCGATCATTGGCAATGTTTGCTGATGAGAATGGTGGAACAGCGGGCGTGGAGAAATGCTGACGTAGTGCTGTATCCCTCAAAAGATGAGGCTGAAACAGTGAACCGTTACCTTGCTGATCGTGGCTTGGCTGGGAACGGCGAGATGTTCCCGCTGTGGACCGTGGATGCAGGATCCATGCAGTACACACCCGGGCCGGGCAAAAGATCGGGATTGCTGTTCGTTGGTAGCATGGCGCATGCACCAAACGCAGATGGTCTGGACTGGTTTCTGCACAAGGTGCTTCCCTTGCTTCAGCGAGAGGGACAGGCGCCTGTCCTCACCGTGGTGGGCTCCGGTATGGAGAACTACCGTGTGCCCCAGCATGCCTCTGACACGGTGCGTATTCTCGGCCGCATTGACGATGCTGCATTGGAGCGCTGTTACGCGTCCGCGCGCCTGGTCATCGCGCCGTTGCGTTTCGGCGGCGGGGTCAAGGGAAAGGTGATCGAGGCAATAGAGCAGGGTGTTCCAATCATCCTGACAGGTGCGGCCGCGCAGGGCCTGGCGGGAGTCGAGGATATACTGCCGACTACCGATGACCCGTCAAGGTATGCTGCTGCCATCCAGGAGCTAGATCAAGACGACCAGGCTTGGTCAGCCGCATCTACCAAGGCACGTCTGTTTTTAGCGGAACAGTATGACCATCGTCAGTTCGTGCAAAGGCTCAGGCGTCTGCTGCTGCATTCCTGAGTAGGAGTGAAGTCCCGTAATGCGCGAGGCTGTCCACAGGGCAGCGTGCCCTATCGCTTGCTGGATCGGCTGCAGGTTGCCGCGCGGGTCTGTCCACCCACGCTATCGGCTCACAAAGGATTGGCTTAGCCATCATCCAGTCGAGTAGCATTCCGCACGGGATGCGACGTCTTCAGGACAGTCAAAAGAGCCGGTTGGACCCGTTCACGGCCATCGGTACCTCTGCCTGGATGATGTAAGGCCGGTCAAATTCAGTTGGGCGAATCTGGAGTTAGGGGAAGAGATGGATTGGAATAACTTGGCTGGGCGGGCGCGGTCGCAGCTGCACTCGATGTGCACTGATGCCCCGAGCCATGGCGGATTCAAGATGGTGGCTGCGCTTCTGTCCATGCTGCTCGTGGCATCCGCTTACAGCCAGATATCGAATCTGCACGTGTTCGGTCACGATGAAGTTCACTACAACCACTATTACCAACTGAAGCTGTTGCAGGATGGCCGGTGGCTGAACTACATCTTCAGGAATGTACTTGTCAGTATTGACGCGTCGGCTTGGTTCGTCGCGTATATCGCCGCACATCTTTTGCTGGTCTATCGCATTGCGCGGCGCGCAGGCCTGTCGGTTGCACTGGCACTGATCATTTCGGCCGTCGTTTCGATCTCTCCGCCAGTAGTGGAACAAAGCATGTGGCCGGCCACTGCGTTCTCGGCAGTTGCAGTCCTGATCCTGGCTGAGGTGGTCACGCGGCGAGTGGAGATAGCACCGCTTGCTGTCTATGCGGCGCTCGGAATCCTTTTGTTCGGGACGATGCAGAGCTACTACTTTCTGGTTCCGCTCCTTTTCATCGGCGAATTCGCGTCCGAACAGCGGAGTGCGCGAGATCGATGGAAGTTGTGGTTGCAACACACGCTCAGCTGGGTGGGGGGAGCAATACTCGGCGCCTTGGTCATGTCGGTGATGCTGCTGGTGCTGGCAGGACATTTCGGCCCGCAGGTGGATGACTGGCGATCGCCACATCCGGCCAAGGATCTTCCCTCTCTATGGCAGAACGTAAGCTACGTCATGGGATCATTCGGGAAATGTGTAGCTTCCATTGGCAAGGCCTCGAACCTGGATGGTTGGTTGCTGTTGGCAACCGTGCTGCTGCTCATTCCATTCGCCGTTCGCCGGAAGGGTTCAGCCCAGATCCTGTTGACGCTCGCAATGGTCGCTGCGGCCTTCCACGCATTCTCGATTCCGTTGGCGCCAGTAATAACCACGCGCAGTCTGATCGCGCTGGTGCTTGGACTGGCGCTGTTCTTCGGTCTTCTTGGAGGTGGGAATGGTGTATCGCGGGCGGTGGTTTTCCTTCTCCTCCTGGCAGGCGGTGTTGGGTTCCAGGCACAGGCCCGTACATTCCTCCAGACCCAGGTGGAAACGACATCCTTCCTGTTCGAAAAGATCGACACGCTATTGCCATTGCCAGCAGAGCGGTATTCAGTACTCGCTGTTTCCGGTCGCATGCCGGCTGGCAAAGAACCAAGTACTACTTTCAACAACGAGTACTTGATGAACTCGGTGGTGGTGGCTACAGGGGTTAGGAGTTTTGTTGATTGCCGGACGCACAAGGCAGAATTGTGCGTGATGGCGGTGGAAGGTGACGCAGTAAATGAGATCGGGCTCGGTGAAGGGCGGTTGAGGCTCTTCCAGGATGCGAAGGGTGGCGCGTTGGTTGTCTACAGTGCTGACTGATCAGGCGCCGCCAGTGTTTTCGGCTCGACGTTAATCGCAGCGGCTTCCGTGCGAGGAAGCCATCGCCTTTCCCTTGCTGGGGCAGCATCGCGGTGGTTTGCGACGCCGATCTCTATCCTGCCTCGCTGGGTTTTTGTCCGGCGAGGCAGCTGCGACAGACGTCCGTCTTCTGATGCGGAGGCGATCCCGTCCAAGTCCCTCCATGCGATCACTCAGATCTGCTTCCGGTAATGTGCGTATGCTGCAACGAGCATGTCCTCATCATTGCGTGTGGGATGCCAGTCCAGAAGCTCCTGCGTAGGTGCAATGTCGACCACGTAGTTGATGTCGGCAATCTGATACTGCTCCCGATGCAGCAATGGTTTGCCCAGCTTTTCCAGCAACGACAGGGCCATCTTCAACGGCTTGGCGGGTACTGGCACTACAATCGAGCGCGAGCCGATACGCCTGATCGTATTGCGCAGCAACTGGCGAACTGGCGGTGCATCGCCCGATCCCAAGCTCAATGCGACGGCGGGGAATCCCTTCTCGACCGCAGCAAGAATTGCGCTGACGACATCCTCCACGGCGATCATCTGGTAGCGGTTCCGGCCGCTGCCGATGGTTGGCACGGGAAGGCCAAGGTCCATCAGCCGGAACAGCTTGATCAGGATGCCAAAGCGTCCGGGGCCCACAATCATGCGTGGGCGCAGCACGGTAATCAGGTAGCCCTCGGTTCGTGCTTGTTCGCACAGCTGTTCCGACGCCGCCTTGCTGCGCCCATACGGACCCAACGGGTTGCGTCGGTGCGTTGGAGGTACAGGCAGCGATTCCGGTAGCCCGTACACCATGTCCGTGCTGGTATAGATCAAGCGCGGCTGGCGCAGTTTGCGCATCCACTTCAGTACATTGGCTGTACCGGTAACGTTGACCTCGGCGAACCAGGCGTCCTGCTCTTTTGCCGGCACGGCGTTATGGAATTGCCTTGCCGCAAGATGGTGGACGACATCACCTTCATCCAATGGCACGCGCGACAGCGCCGCAGTATCCAGAATATCCAGTTGGTGATGGACGACCCTCCCTGAAAATTCTGCAGGGAGAGGCAGCAGGTCAACGGTCTGAACTTGCTGGCCCTGTGCAAGGAGAGTCCGGACGAGATGCGATCCGGTGAAGCCTGAGCCACCAATGACAATATGCTTGGTCATGGCTCAACCCCCACGCGCGACGAGAACGACGCCAGCACAGATCAGCGCGATTCCAGCCAGCTTCATTACGCTGACCGGTTCACGGAAGAACAGATATGCAGCACCAACGACAATTACATATCCCACGCTCAGGAAGGGATACGCGAAACTCACCTGGACTTTGGAGAGGACGTACATCCAGAGCACGATGCTGATCGCATAGCACGACAGTCCGCTGAACACCCATGGATTGAAGACAATGCGGATGGCGCCCTGTGCGAGCTCAAGCACGCCCTGGTTGGTCACCAGCGAAACATTCGGCATGCCTTTGCGAAGGAAAAGCTGCGCACTCGCATTGAGGGCTACGGAGAACAGAATGAGTGGGATGAATTTGAGATACATGCGATCAACTTTGGAATGATGAGGAGGCATTACCAGTGGCGTGTCGCCGCCATTACGATGATCAGCCCGGCGAGGCCGACGCCCTGACTGACGCGGTCGCGCGCTGCGAACACGATGGGATCATCATGCATGTCGCCCCGGTGGGCGACAAACCAGGCACGGCTGATCCAGTACAGCAGCACAGGACAGAGCAGCCAGAGCACTTGGGGCGTGGCGTACAGTCTGAGGCTGTCAGGGCTGTTGATGTAGAGGGCGAAGACCAGAACGCCGATGTAGCCCGCAGCTGTCCCGAATGACTGCACCAGCGGCAGATCGGCCACGGAGTATCCGCGACCGGAGGCTTTCTGCTTTCCCTGCGTTGCAGCCGCGGTTAGTTCGGTATAGCGCTTGAGAAGGGCAAGACTGAGGAAAATGAACATCGAGAACGCGAGCAGCCAGAATGACCGTGGCGAATCGATTGCAAAAGCGCCGCCGATGATCCGCACGGTGTAAAGCGCAGCCAACACCACGACATCGATCATCACGATGCGCTTGAGCGTGAACGAATAGGCCAGGGTCGTGATGAAGTAGATCAGCAGGACCAGCGCAAACGCAGGACTTGTCCACAGCGCCAGTGCGAAGCCGGCCAGTGTCAACAGGGGGGTGGCGACCAGGCCATGAAACAGGGGTAAGGTCCCGGCCGCGAATGGTCGCTTCCGCTTTCGTGGATGCTGCCGGTCTGGTGCCAGATCCAGCAGGTCGTTCAGCAGGTAAACGCCGGATGCGCACAGGCCGAATGCAAGGAAGGCGAGCGCCGCGTTTACCACGGCTTCTGGTTCGAACAGGCGGTGCGCGGTAAGCAGTGGAACCAGTACCAGAAGGTTCTTCAGCCACTGGTACAGCCGCAGGGCCTTGATCCAGGTGCGGAGTCCTCCGGGCTGTCCCGGCAGGTGATCGATCAACCGGGTTTGCGCGCTGGCCTGGTTTGCCAGCGATTCGGAGGCGTTGACGACGATGGCACCTGCGGCGTGCTTCCAGACCGGCAGGTCAACGCGGTGGTTGCCAAGGTAGTCGAAACCCCGTTCCCCATAGCGCTCGACGAGGGCTTCAGCCTTGGCGTGCCCGGCCAGATTGCGGGCACCATCGCTGGCGATGACCTCGTCAAAAACGCCGAGATGATCGGCGATCGGCTGGACCAGCAGCCGGTCCGAGGCGGTGCACAGGACACGCGGACGCTGCGGTGTCGCGCGCAGCATGGCCACGACACGCTCATCGTATGGCAGTGTTTCAACCTGCAAGGTCACCCGGGAAGCGAGCTGGCGCTTCACATAGGCCTTGCCGCGCAGCAGCCAGAACGGTACCAGCAAAGCAAACAGCGGGTTGCGCGCCAGCAGGGCCAAGAGTGACTCGTACAGCAGGTCGCTACGCAGCAGCGTCCCGTCCAGATCGACGCACAGGGCTGCTCCCGGCGTCAACTCACCGGATCCGGCCGGTACATCATTGTGATGCGACATGTGCCGCAGTTCCCCTCATCCAATAGTGCGGGGAGTATACGAGGGGGAGTTACATTCCGACAGATTCAGGTACCGGCCCGGGGGCGTGAAGGCAGCGCATCCCAGGACAGGCTGGAGCGGCCGGTTGAGCCGTCGCAGCAGCGGCCAAGCGCAGACGGTGCAGGGTAATCAGCTCGCAGCCCGCCTTAGCGCAGGTCGTTTGTCCAGGCACCAGCGTCAAGGTGAGCTGCCCGCCAGCGGCGCTGGACAGGCCTGCCAGGTCGATGGGGTATTCACGCGTCCCTGTCTCGATCTGAAGCAAGCCGAGCGGGGCGTCATTGGCCAGCACCGTGATCTCGCGAGGTGACTGCGCCGACAGTGAAAGGATTGCCTGCAGCCGGGCGGGCTCGGATGGCAGGCGCAGGCGGAGCGAGGCGGCCGCGCCACGAACGCTGCGCCCTTGGGGAGATGGACCGTGCCAGCCACAGGAAATGAAACGATTGCTGGCATCGGCGCTGAAATCCACCGACGATCCTGCAGGCAGCGCCTCGTAGGCGGGCAACAAGGTATAGCCATCCAGTCGCACCGCAGCGTCTGGCGATACGCCGACACGGACTTCAGCCAGAGGCAGGTCATCAGGGAATACATACCTGGCTTCCAGCATCGTCCCGTCAAGTCCATCGGTCGTGTCCAGAAACGCATGGCGATCCCAAGTCTGTGCCCCGTAACTGGCAACGATGTCCGCCCAGGCACCGTTGGCGGGGTGGGCCACGCCCTGCAGGCTGAGGGTATAGTTGCCTGCGCACAGATCCTGGTAGACGCCATAGGCCAAGGTCCCTTCGGCGCCCTGCGAGAACAGCTTTCCATCCATCGCCTCTCCGACGATCGTATTGCTCGCATCGAAGTGGTTGCGGATGATGAAATCGTTGCGCAGCTGAGGTGCCGGGGGCGCTTCGCGTGCAGCCTGCAGGAGTTCCGGCACCAACGCGCCTGCCTTGAGCGATTGTTGTGACACCACGCGAGCCTTTCCGGCAGCAGTCCCCCACAGGCACCACTCATCGGCGGGCTGTCGTTCGTCGAACGCAAAGCAACGATCAATGTAGAGGACCTGCTGGGAATCACCTTCGGCCAGAAGGTGGCCAGAGCGGATGCCGTTCGTGCCCAACTGGGCAATTCGGCCGCGGTCATCGGCAGCGATGGCCAAGGGCGGATTCAGGGTCTGCTTACCCAACTGAATGACACCATCCACCAACTGCAGATGATCGTCGATCCGGCCCAGTTCCCATAGCGAGCTGGAATAGGCCATGAAACCTGGTAGGTGGTCCTCGCTGGCATCTGGTTCCCGACCGGGTCGGACACTCAATGAAGTGCCTGCGCCTTTCACGGAAATCTGTGAGCGGCCAAATCCGAGTGCCACTCCCCCTTGCAGGGCATCAAGCAGTGAGGCACCCGTATCGAGGGTGGTTGCTGGTCGATCAACCTGCCTCGCGCGCAGGTCGCTGCCGAACATGAGAAGAAGGTTGCTGCGATCAGCATCGCGCAGCAGGTCGGCAATGTCGTTGGGCAGAGCCAGATGGTCCGATGCAACAACAATGATTGTATTGCGAGCGTAGGGGCTGGTGCGGATGCGGCGTACGAAATCAGCAACCAGTCGGTCCGAGCAATGGATTGCGTCGAGCATCGGCCTGCGCTGGCCAAGTCCCTCATAGGCGACATCGAGGCAGGCATGGGGGATATGTCCGCTTGGATGATGTGTATCCAGAGTCAGGCCGACGAGCGCGAAAGGCGTGGTCCGCTGCGAGAGCGCAGCGAAGCGGTCCCAGAGCGCATCCAACAGGACATCATCGTGGACGCCCCATGGCGAGAAGCGGTTGTCGCCCAGCTTCAGGCTCTTGAAATAGGAGCGATCGCGTACCGTGCCGAAGCCGTGGCTGGCGAGGAACTGTCCCTTTCCAGCGAAATCAGAAGCGGCGCCTCCGATGAACTCGACGTCGTATCCGCGCTCGCGCAGGTGATCGGTCAGGCAGTACGCGCCAGGCAGGAAGCGGCCGATGCTTGCATAGCCATTGGCATCCTGGCTGAGGGAAAGGGAGACGCCGCACAGAGAACTGACCATGCCGGCGATCGTCCACGTGCCACCTTCGCGCGAGTCCACGTGCAGGAAATCCACGGCCTCGCTGCGTAGCTTGTTCAACTCTGGCGTCAGTCCAGGGAATCGCGACTCATCGAGGTAGGTGCGCTCGAAGCTTTCGGCGTAGAGAATCACCACATTGCGGTGATTCCCGAGGGGACCGTCGGGACGTACGTACTGGTCCCCTTGTGCCGGCGCAAGACGTGCTTGCCGATCCTGGCGCACCAGTGTCGCGACGTCGTAGACGATCGGATTGAAAACCAGTGTCGCCAGTAGAGAGACCGCGAACAGAGGACCGGCGGGGGCCCACCTTCGTGCCGAATGCAGGCGGGGCATGAAAGCGAGGACCAGGCACGCCATCAGTGCTGTCGAAAGCAGAACGATGGGCAAGCTGAAATCAGCGGCTCCTGCGCCGCGCATGCCTGCGCGCAAATGATAGATCACGGCGTAATCGATGCCGTTGCCACTGAGTGCATCGATGAAAAGCCAGATCGCCAGCAGCGCTCCGCAGAGCGCAGTGACCAGCAGCTTCCATCGCCATCTGCATTCTCTCCCTCCAGTTGGAGCGATGGGAGGGGGAATGCTACAGAATCAAGACAGCACAAAAGGCCTGTTGCAATACGCCGACACATTTTGACGAATGGCAGGGTGAGCAATGTCCGCCCACCCTGCGAGCTGCTACGCGGATTTCGACTTACAGCGCTTTTTCAAGCTCTGGCAGGATCGCAAACAGATCCCCCACCAGACCGATATCGGCAATCTCGAAGATCGGCGAGTCCGGGTCCTTGTTGATCGCCACGATGGTCCCGGCGTCCTTGATGCCGGTCAGGTGCTGGATGGCACCGCTGATGCCGACGGCCACGTACAGCTCCGGCGAGATGATCTTGCCGGTCTGGCCGACCTGCAGGTCGCTCGGCACATAGCCGGCGTCCACGGCGGCGCGGGAGGCACCGACCGCAGCACCGAGCTTGTCGGCCAGCTGGAAGATCACCTTGAAGTTCTCTTCCGAGCCCACGCCACGGCCGCCGGACACTACACGCTTGGCGCTCTGCAGGTCTGGACGGTCGGTGGCACCGGCGACGAGGCCGATGAAGCGGGTGTGGCTCGGCAGGGTCGCATCGACGCTGGCCGCTTCCACGCTGGCGCTGCCGCCCTTGGCTGCTTCCGGCCAGGAGGCGGCACGCACGGTGGCCACGACGATCTGGTCGGCCGGGACCTCCACGGTGATGATGGCGTTGCCCGCATAGATCGGGCGCTTGAAGGTGTGGCTGCCTTCGACGGTCATCAGGTCGGAGACCTGGTTGACGCCCAGCAGGGCGGCCACGCAGGGCATCAGGTCCTTGCCGAAGGTGGTGGACGGGCCGAACACGTGGGTGTAGCCGGTGGCCAGCTGCGCGATCTGCGGGGCCAGGACCTGGGCCAGCGCCTGCGCGTTGGCGGCGTTGGTCACGGTCAGCACCTTGGCGACGCCGGCCAGCTGCGCTGCTTCAGCGGCGGCTGCGGCGGCCGGATCGGCGGCCAGCACCAGCACGTCGATGCTGGCGCCGCTGATCGCAGCGGCCGCACTGACGGTCTTGGCGGTGGCGGCGTTGAGCTTGCCGTCGTGGTGTTCAGCGACAACGAGGATCTTGGTCATTACAGCAACCCCTTCTGCTTGAGTGCAGCGACCAGTTCGGCCGCGTCCTTGACCATCACGCCCTTGCTGCGTTTGACCGGCGCGGCGTACTGGGTGGTCTTGAAGGTATCGGCGGCTTCCACGCCGAGGTCGGCCAGCTGCAGGGTTTCCAGCGGCTTCGCCTTGGCCTTCATGATGTCGGGCAGCTTGATGAAGCGCGGCTCGTTCAGGCGCAGGTCCGTGGTGACCACGGCCGGCAGGTCCACTTCCAGCGTTTCCAGGCCGGCGTCGACTTCACGGGTCACCGTGGCCTTGCCGTCGGCGATCTCCAGCTTGCTGGCGAAGGTCGCCTGCGGGCGGCCCCACAGCGTGGCCAGCATCTGGCCGGTCTGGTTGGCGTCGTCGTCGATGGCCTGCTTGCCCAGGATCACCAGGTCCGGCTGTTCCTTCTCGACCAGCTTGAGCAGGGTGCGGGCGGCCGTCAGCGGCTGGATCGCCTGGTCGGTCACGACATGGATGGCGCGGTTGGCGCCCATGGCCAGGCCGTTGCGCAGGTGCGCCTGGGCATCGGCCGGTGCGATCGTGGCGACCACGACCTCGGTGGCGATGCCCTTGTCACGCAGCCGCAGGGCTTCTTCCAGCGCGATTTCGTCAAAGGGATTGGGCGACAGCTTGACGCCGTCGGTGACCACGCCGGAACCGTCCGGCTTGACCTGAATGCGGACGTTGTAGTCCACCACGCGCTTGTACGCGACGAGGATTTTCATCTGGAGCTGGATCCTTCAATAACGGGGAAACGTCCGGTTCTTCGTCTCAGCAACCGGTTCGGGGGTGGGATCGCGATTCTAACTGGCCCGGGCCTACCATGCGAATGCGTATGGTGGAGTAAGTCCATGTTGCGCCGCCGCATCCGTAGGGGGGCCGTTCAACTCGAAACGGGTCGAAATCGACGTCGCGTTGTATCCTGTGCAGCTAATCAGGTGGCCCTAATGTGCGCCTTAGCATGGATACCGAACAGGAGAACGGGTAGTGCCCACATGGCTTGTCACCGGCGGAGCCGGGTTCATTGGCGGTAACTTTGTCCTCGAGGCGGTCGCCAAAGGGGTGCGCGTCATCAACCTTGATGCGCTGACCTACGCGGGAAATCTGAAGACGCTTTCATCGCTTGCTGGAAACCCAGATCACGTCTTCGTCGAGGGCGATATCGGCGATGGTGCATTGGTCTCGCGCCTGCTGGCCGAGCACCAGCCCGACGCAGTGCTGAACTTCGCCGCCGAAAGCCACGTGGACCGTTCCATCGACGGCCCGGGCGCGTTCATCCAGACCAACGTGGTCGGCACCCTGGCGCTGCTGGAAGCGGTGCGCGACTACTGGAAGGCACTGCCGGCCGACAAGGGCCAGGCGTTCCGCTTCCTGCACGTCTCCACCGATGAGGTCTACGGCACCCTCGGCGAGACCGGCAAGTTCAGCGAGACCACCCCGTATGCGCCGAACTCGCCGTACTCGGCGTCCAAGGCGGCCTCGGACCATCTGGTGCGCGCGTTCCACCACACCTACGGGTTGCCGGTTCTGACCACCAACTGCTCCAACAACTACGGCCCGTATCACTTCCCCGAGAAGCTGATCCCGCTGGTGATCGCCAAGGCGCTGGCCGGCGAACCACTGCCGGTTTATGGCGACGGCAAGCAGGTGCGCGACTGGCTGTTCGTGAGCGACCACTGCGAAGCGATCCGCACCGTGCTGGCCAAGGGCCAGGTTGGCGAGACCTACAACGTCGGCGGCAACTCCGAAAAAGAGAACATCGAAGTGGTGCACGCCATCTGCGCGCTGCTCGATGCGCGACGCCCCCGCGAGGATGGCCAGCCTCGCAGCAGCCAGATCACTTACGTCGCCGATCGACCGGGGCATGACCGCCGCTACGCGATCGACGCCTCCAAGTTGAAGGACCAACTGGGCTGGGAGCCGAAGTACACCTTCGAGCAAGGCATCGGCTTCACAGTGGACTGGTACCTGGACAACCAGGACTGGGTCAACGGCGTGCTTGACGGCAGTTACCGTTTGCAGCGCATCGGCACCGTAGCCTGAATCAAGGAAGACATCCAATGACTCAACGCAAAGGCATCATCCTGGCCGGCGGTTCCGGCACGCGGCTGTATCCGATCACCAAAGGCGTCAGCAAGCAGCTGTTACCGGTGTACGACAAGCCGATGATCTATTACCCGCTCAGCGTGCTGATGCTGGCGGGGATCCGTGAAGTACTGATCATCAACACGCCGCACGAGCAGGCCTTGTTCCAGCAGCTGCTGGGCGATGGGTCGCAGTGGGGCATGGACATCCAGTACGCCGCCCAGCCGAGTCCCGACGGGCTGGCGCAGGCTTACCTGATCGGCCGTGAGTTCCTTGACGGCAAGCCGAGCTGCCTGGTGCTCGGCGACAACGTCTTCCACGGCCACGGTCTGACCGAAGTGCTGAAGCGGGCTGATGCGCGCGACAGTGGTGCCACGGTGTTCGGATACTGGGTCAACGACCCCGAGCGCTATGGCGTGGCCGAGTTCGACAAGGACGGCAAGGTTGTCGGTCTGGTCGAGAAGCCTGCCGAGCCCCGTTCCAACTACGCGGTGACCGGCCTGTACTTCTACGATGGCAAGGCCAGCGACTACGCGGCCGAACTCAAGCCGTCGCCCCGCGGTGAGCTGGAAATCACCGACCTCAATCAGCGTTACCTGGACGAGGGCGCGCTGCATCTGGAGCCGCTCGGCCGTGGCTACGCGTGGCTGGATACCGGTACGCACCAGTCGCTGCTGGAAGCCTCCAACTTCATCGAGACGATCCAGACCCGCCAGGGCCTGCAGGTCTGCTGCCCGGAGGAAATTGCGTTCGGCCAGGGTTGGATCACTGCTGAACAGCTGGAGGCGCTTGCCGCCCCGTTGATCAAAAACGGCTATGGCCAATATCTCCATAAGCTGGCTGTGCGAGGAGTGGTGCCGTGAAGATTGTCGAAACCAAGCTGCCGGGTTGCGTGGTGATCGAGCCGGCCGTGTTCGGCGACGAGCGCGGGTTCTTCTTCGAGACCTGGAACGCCGAGCGTTTCGCCGAGCACGGGCTGCCGAGCAGATTCGTACAGAGCAACGTCTCCAGCTCGTCCAAGGGCGTGCTGCGCGGCCTGCATTACCAGTGGCCGCGGCCGCAGGGCAAGCTGGTCAGCGTGCTTGAAGGCGAAGTCTACGACGTGGCCGTGGATATCCGTCGCGGCTCGCCGACCTTCGGCCAGTGGGCCGCCGTGGTGCTGAGCGCGGAGAACAAAAAGCAGTTCTGGATTCCGGAAGGCTTCGCGCACGGTTTCGCCGTGCTCTCCGAACGCGCGATCTTCAGCTATCTGTGCACCGAGGTGTACCTGAAGGACTTCGACGCCGGCGTCCGCTGGAACGATGCCGACATCGCCGTCGACTGGCCGATCAGCGCACCCACGCTGTCGGCCAAGGACGAGTCCGCGCCGTTCCTGAAGGACATCGCCGAGGACCGCCTGCCGGTCTACCAGCCGTGACGATCCTGCTGCTGGGGGCCAATGGCCAGCTTGGCCAGGAACTGCAACGCGCGCTGGCCCCGCTGGGGACGATCGTGGCGACCACGCGCAGCGGCGCGCTGCCCGATGGCAGCGCGTGCGAAGTGGCCGACTTCGACCAGCCCGCCTCGCTGGCCGCATTGCTGGACCGCGTCCAGCCGACGGTGGTGGTCAATGCCGCCGCATACACGGCGGTCGACCGCGCCGAGGGCGACCGCGATGCCGCGTTCCGCGCCAATGCCGAAGCGCCGGGCGTGCTGGCGCAGTGGTGCGCGCAGGCCGGCGTCCCATTGGTGCATTACTCCACCGATTACGTGTTCGACGGGCAGGGCACGCGCCCGTACCGGGAAGACGATGCGACCGCCCCGCTGGGCGTGTATGGCGCCAGCAAGCTGGCCGGTGAGCAAGCCATCCGTGCGGCCGGTGGACGCCACCTGATCTTCCGCACGGCCTGGGTGTACGCCTCGCACAGCGCCAACTTCCTGCGCACGATGCTGCGGGTGGGGGCCGAGCGCGACGTCCTGCGTGTGGTGGCTGATCAGGTCGGTACGCCGACGCCGGCAGCGTTGATTGCCGATGTGACCGCGCAGGCGCTGCAGCACGACGGCGCACTGTCGGGCACGTGGCATCTGACCGCCAAGGGCGAGACCAGCTGGCACGGCTTTGCCGAAGCGATCTTTGCGGAGGCGGTGGCAACAGGCGTGCTGCCGCGGGCGCCGAAAGTCGAGGCGATCACTACGGCCGAGTACCCGACGCCGGCCAAGCGCCCCGCCTATTCGCACCTGGATGTGGCGAAGCTGGAGCAGGACTTCGGCGTCGTGCTGCCGAGCTGGCAGGACGGCCTGACGCGGGTCATCGCGGACGGTTGACCCAGGCGTAGAGCCACGCCATGCGTGGCTGAGCGGTGTCAGGATCCCAGGCAGGGCAGCCACGCATGGCGTGGCTCTGCCCGCAATAAAAAAACCCGGCCTTGGCCGGGTTTTCTGTTTATCTGCCTACCGTCGATCAGGTACGGCCGTAGGTATCTTCAAACCGCACGATGTCGTCCTCGCCCAGATAGCTGCCGGACTGCACTTCAATCAGTTCCAGCGGCAGCTTGCCCGGGTTCTTCAGGCGATGGGTCACGCCCAGCGGAATGTACGTGCTCTGGTTCTCGGTGAGCAGCAGCACTTCCTCGCCGCGGGTCACTTCGGCCGTCCCGCTGACCACGATCCAGTGCTCGGCACGGTGGTGGTGCATCTGCAGGCTCAGCGTTGCACCCGGCTTGACCGTGATGCGCTTGACCTGGAAGCGGGCACCGTTGTCGATCGAGTCGTACGCGCCCCAGGGGCGGTACACCTTGCGGTGCCAGGTTGCTTCGGGGCGCCCATCGGCCTTGATCTGTGCGACCACCTGCTTGATCTCCTGCATGCGGTCGCTCTTGCCGACCATCACCGCATCATCGGTTTCCACCACGATCACATCGTCCAGGCCGACCAGGGCGATCAGCCGCTCGCCGTAGGCGAAGGTGTTGCGGCAGTCGATCGCGATCACATCGCCGTGGTGCGCGTTGCCATCCCCATCCTGTTCGGATACATCACGCAGCGCGGTCCACGAGCCCACGTCGTTCCAGCCGGCATCCAGCGGCACGACCACGGCATCAGCGGTCTTTTCCATCACTGCATAGTCGATGGAATCCGAGGGCACGGCGGCGAAGGCGTCCTTGTCCAGGCGGGTGAAATCGCTGTCACGACGTGCCTGCTGCCAGGCGGTGCGGCTGCCGGCGAGCATGGCGGGGTGGAACGTCTCCAGCTCGGCCAGGAATCGGGACGCCTTGAACAGGAACATGCCGCTGTTCCAGAAGTACTCGCCCGACTGCACGTAAGCGGTCGCGGTCTGTGAATCCGGCTTCTCGACAAACCGGTCCACGGCGCGGACATCGCCGCCGGAGGCCGCCTTGATGTAGCCATAGCCGGTTTCCGGGCCGGTCGGCACGATGCCGAAGGTCACCAGCTTGCCGGACTCCGCGGCCGGCACCGCACGCAGCACCGCAGCGCGGAACGCATTCTCGTCGGCAATCACGTGGTCTGAAGGCAGCACCAGCAGCAGCGCATCATCACCGTCACGGGTCGCTTCCAGTGCCGCCACCGCGATGGCAGGTGCGGTATTGCGGCCGATCGGCTCCAGCAGGATCGCTTGCGGCTGCACGCCCAGCTGCTGCAACTGCTCGGCGGCCACGAAGCGGTGTTCCTCGTTGGCGACGATCAGCGGCGCGCGCCCAGCGATCGCTGCTACGCGCTGCCAGGTCGCCTGCAGCATGGTCTGTTCGCCGGCCAGGGCCAGGAACTGCTTGGGGTAGGACTCGCGCGACAGCGGCCACAGGCGGGTGCCGGAACCACCGGAAAGGATGACGGGAAGAAGGTTCTGCATGGTGGGGTATTCGCCTCAGGCGTCCTTGAGCAACTGGGAAATTTCGTCGGTGCGTGCGCGCAGCAGCGCTGCGTCGCCGCGGGTTTCAACATTCAGGCGCAGCAGCGGCTCGGTATTGGAGCTGCGCAGGTTGAAGCGCCAGTCGCCGAAATCGGCGCTGATGCCATCGGTGTGGTCCAGCGACGGTGCCTGCGCGGCGTAATGCTCCATCACGCGGGCAACGGAACGCTTGGCGTCGGCCACCTTGAAGTTGATCTCGCCGCTGCACGGGAACTTCTGCATGCGCGCCTCGACCAGGTCGGCCAGCGAGCGGCCGGACTCGGAGACCAGCGCGGCGATCAGCAGCCACGGGATCATCCCGGAATCGGCGTAGGCGAACTCGCGGAAATAGTGGTGCGCGCTCATCTCGCCGCCATAGACGGCATTTTCCGAGCGCATCTTTTCCTTGATGAAGGCATGGCCGCTCTTGCACAGCACCGGCTGGCCACCGGCTTCCTCGACCATTTCCACCGTGTTCCAGGTCAGGCGCGGGTCGTGCACGATCTTGCCGCCGGGCTGGCGCGCCAGGATCGCCTGGGCGAGCAGGCCGACCAGGTAATAGCCTTCGATGAAGCGGCCGTTGTGGTCGAAGAAGAAGCAGCGGTCGAAATCGCCATCCCAGGCGATGCCGAAGTCCGCGCCATGCTCGCGCACGGCCTGCGCGGTGAGCTCGCGGTTCTCCGGCAGCAGCGGATTGGGGATGCCGTTGGGGAAGCTGCCGTCGGGTTCATGGCAGATGCGGATGAACTCCAGCGGCAGGTGCGGGGCGAGCAGATCCACGATCGTGCCGGCGCCGCCGTTGCCGGCATTGACCACCAGCTTCAGCGGCTTGAGCGCCTTGGGCTCGATGTAGCTCAGCAGGTGGGCGATGTAGGCGCTCTTGTCCGGATGCGACTGCAGGCCGGCGCTCGGCTCGGCCGCGGGGGCCTGGTCGGCCTCGACCGCGTCGGAGATCGCGAACAGGCCGGTATCGGAGCTGATCGGACGGGCCTGCTCCTTGACCAGCTTCATGCCGTTGTAATCCATCGGATTATGGCTGGCGGTGACCATCACCCCGCCGGCCGCCTTCAGGTGGTCGACCTGGAAATAGACTTCTTCAGTCCCGCACAGCCCGATGTCGAGCACCTCGCGACCGGCGCCGCGCAGGCCGGCTGCCAGGGCATCCTGCAGGGCCCCGCTGGTCAGGCGGACATCGTGGCCCACCACCACCGTGCCGGGCGACAGCTGGGCGGCCAGGGCCACGCCGATGCGGCGGGCCAGATCTTCGTTCAGTTCATCCGGAACCCGGCCGCGGATGTCGTACGCCTTGAATGCGGGGAGCGTCATCTATTCAGTCCTTCTGACAGTCAGCGCACTAGTTTAGCCGCTGCCGTGTATGGGAAACGTTTTCACCGGTGCGGGCCGGGTCAACGCCGGACCCCGGGGGCAGGGAAAGCCCCGGGCAATGGCTACAATGGCCGCTTACATCAACGAGGTGAGGGCGTAGATGAGCAAGTCCCCAGACAACGCCGGGCGACGTGGCAAGCAGTACGCCAGTGCGGCTGAAGCGCTGCAAGGCCCCATCGCCGATGGCCAGCCCCTGGCGGTCGGCGGGTTCGGCCTGTGCGGTATTCCCGAGGCCCTGATCGCCGCGCTGCGCGATACCGGTGCCAAGGACCTGACCGTGATCTCCAACAATGCGGGCGTGGATGGCTTCGGCCTCGGCCAGCTGCTGGCGACCCGCCAGATCCGCAAGATGATCTCCTCCTACGTGGGCGAGAACAAGGAGTTCGAGCGTCAGTATCTGGCCGGCGAGCTGGAGCTGGAGTTCAACCCGCAGGGCACCCTGGCCGAGCGGCTGCGCGCCGGCGGTGCGGGCATTCCGGCCTTCTTCACCGCGACCGGCTACGGCACGGTGGTGGCCGAAGGCAAGGAAACCCGCGAGTTCGACGGCAAGCACTACGTGATGGAGACCGCGCTGCGCGCCGACATCGCGCTGGTCAAGGCGTGGAAGGCCGACGAGGCCGGCAACCTGGTGTTCCGAAAGACCGCGCGCAACTTCAACCCGGCCTGCGCGATGGCCGGCAAGCTGTGCATCGTGGAAGTGGAAGAGGTGGTGCCGGTGGGCAGCATCGACCCGGACCAGGTGCATCTGCCGGGCATCTACGTGCACCGCATCGTGCACAACCCGCACCCCGAGAAGCGTATCGAACAGCGTACCGTGCGCCAGGAGGCGAACTGAGATGGCCTGGACCCGTGATGAAATGGCACAGCGCGCCGCGCGCGAGCTGACCGACGGTGCGTACGTGAACCTGGGCATCGGTCTGCCGACCCTGGTGGCCAACCATATTCCCGACGGCGTGGACGTGTGGTTGCAGTCCGAGAATGGGCTGCTGGGCATCGGCCCGTTCCCGACCGAAGCCGAAGTGGATGCCGACCTGATCAACGCCGGCAAGCAGACGGTGACCGCACGTGCGGGCGCCAGCTACTTTGGCAGCCACGACAGCTTCGCGATGATCCGTGGCGGTCATATCAACCTGGCCATCCTCGGCGCGATGCAGGTCACCGACAAGGGCGATCTGGCCAACTGGATGGTGCCCGGCAAGATGGTCAAGGGCATGGGCGGGGCGATGGATCTGGTCGCCGGCGTGCAGCGCGTGGTGGTGCTGATGGAGCACACCGCCAAGAACGGCGAGCACAAGATTCTGTCCGAGTGCAATCTGCCGCTGACCGGTGTTGGCGTGGTCGATCGCATCATCACCGACCTGGCCGTGTTCGATGTCACCGACAAGGGCCTGGTGCTGATCGAGTCCGCGCCGGGCGTGGGTATCGATGAGCTGAAGGAAAAGACCGGCGTGGCGTTCCACGGCGGGTAACTCGGTGGACGATCCTGGCAAACCGCCAGGATCGTCCTGTCCGGCCGACTAGCTCTGCTGGGCCAGGCAGGTGAAGCCCGCATCGGCGACGACCTCGGGCAGCATGACCTCCAAGACCTGGGTGAACATGGCAGGTGAGCCTGTCGGAACAGCTTGCAACTCGCTTGGCAGCAGATGTGCGTCCAGGATCGGCCGCAACGCCTGCAGCCTGATCCAGTAATGCAGTGGCGCACGGGTACGTACCCGGCTGGGAGGCGTGCCAGTGATCCCAATGCGTGCGCGGACGCGCGACCATTCAGTTGCCTCCGCGTGCAATTGCCCGGCCTCGCTCATGCCGATCCACAACATGCCGAGAGATGTATCGCTGGCCAGCGCCGCCAAAGCGCTCTCGGTCGCAGAGCCGGACAATGCAGTCAACGTACTCTGGAGTGCGCCGTCCTGCGTCGATGGTTCCCTGTCCAACTGCAGCCGGAGCACCGAGGCCTGTTGCTGCCCAGGCAGGCGATCCACGATCTGCAGGAACGACACTAGAGGCACCGCGTCGGACACCACCAGTTCGATTCTCCCCGGTGGCTGCTTTCCGGTGAGGACAGACGCCAGGGCCGGGCTTGCTGCCCGCGTAGTGACGACGAAGATCCGCCGGATGCTCAGGCTCTCGCCCAACTGCTCCAATGCGCTTGAGAGCCGAGCTGGATTGATCGTCTCAATTACGACATAGGCCTCGGTTGCAACAGGCGCTTGCGGCTCTCTCAATGCGCGCCGTGTTGCATCGAGATATGCATGCCCCAGCCGCGCATCGGGCTCCAGCACCGCGCCCTCGGCCCACTCATTCCACGCGTTGATGAACACCATCCGCCGGTCGGCCGGCACCGCGGCCAGGCGCGTGTGCACGGTGGTCGACAACCAATCGCCATAACCGCGCGGTGAGGCATGCAGGTAGACGCGGCCCTTTCCGGAACGGCGCGCTTCGTTATCCCAGCCGGGGTTGACCCCCGGATAAAGTGTGTAGGCCGGTAGCGGGCGCGCGGCGATTTCTGCGGCCAGCTCACGCCAGTCGCGCACGTCGCCCTCGAAATCCGGGTTGATCAGGTACTGGTTGGCCGTAAGCGAGCGCGGGTTGCTCATGTTCGGCGGGAACTCGACGGCCGCGTCGAAGCCGATGTCGCGTGGATCCGGGCGTTCAAAGCCCTGCACATACGCCAGGTGGATCTCGCCGATGCTGTTGTCCAAGCACCACTGCCGCCAGCGCTGAGCGGTGGCGCGTGCATCGGGCAGCAGGTGCGGGCGGTAGACCAGCAGCATGGGCTTACCGTCCACCTTCAGTGCCCGGCGATCCCGCAGGTAGTCGGCGACGTGGGCGATGAAGGCTAGATCATCTTCGGCGCTGTGCTGCTGTCCGATCAGGATGTCCTCGTCGCGACCGTCCCAGCGCCGGGCCCAGTTCTCGTTGGCCCAGCACAGGCAGAACGGCAGGTCGATGCTGTCATCGGCCAGCCACTGGCGCAGCGGGTCCTCCATCAACGTGGTGCCGCTGAACCAGTAGTAGTAGAAGCAGAATGCGCCGATGCCGTACTCGCCGGCCAGTTGCGCCTGGTCGCGCATGATCTGCGGATTGCGCAGATCATAGAACCCGAGGTCAGCAGGCAGGCGCGGCTGGATGTGGCCCTCGAACTGGGGCAGGGCGCGGGTGACGTTGCGCCATTCGGTGAACCCCTTGCCCCACCACGCATCGTTCTCGGCGAACGGATGGAACTGCGGCAGGTAGAACGCCACCAGTGTGGCGGGCAGCTGTGCGGGCAAGGCATCCACCCGATGCGGTACGTAGCCGATCGCAGCCTCATCGGCGCGCTGCAGCGGACGATGGACGGTCGCGGTCGCGGCATCGATGTGGCCGCGGGGCGGCGGCGGGACCCAGTCGCCGTGATCGCGAAGGAAGCGCGCGCGAAGCCGATCACGCTGGTCATCGGACAGGGGCAACGCCCGAAATCCGGTGCGGAGCGCCACGAAGAGCGCCTGGCGCAGCCTGGTCTTGATCGTGCTCACGCGCGACGGACCTCAATCCAGGGAAAAACGACAGCAGGCATGCGGGCTCCAGCGGCACAACGGGGTGGCCGCCATTCTCGGGGTTTGCCTGCGCACGGGCAAATCCGCACGTGCTAGCGTCACCCCATGGATCTCCACCTCCCCGACGCCCAGGTGCACTGGCACCGCCACTGGCTCTCCCGTGACACCGCCGACACCCTCCAGCGCATGCTCCGCGACGACGTTCCATGGGAGGTGCACACGATCCGGATGTTCGGCCGACAGGTCGATTCCCCGCGCCTGAGCTGCTGGATGGGCGACCCGGCCGCGCGCTACCGCTATTCCGGTACCGAATTCGTGCCGCAGCCCTGGCATCCGGCACTGCTGCCGCTTCGGGATCAGCTGGCCGCATTCTGTGGCCACGCGTTCAACAGCGTGCTGCTCAACCGCTACCGCGATGGCGATGATGGGATGGGCTGGCACAGCGACAACGAGCCCGAACTGGGGCCGGCACCGGTGATCGCGTCATTGAGTCTGGGCGCGGCGCGGCGGTTCCTGCTGCGGCGCCGGGACGACCATGCGAAGAAGGCCGAGGTCCTGCTGGACCATGGCGATCTGCTGGTGATGGGCGGGCAGACCCAGCGCCATTACCAGCATTCGCTGCCGAAGAGCGCCCGGCCGCTGGCCGAGCGCCTGAATCTCACGTTCCGCTGGATCAACGCACCCGGGCAGGGGTGACCGCGCTGCGGGCGTGATCCTGCTCGCCGGTCACCAGCGTCCAGCCCACCACGTTCGTGGTCAGTGTCTGCAGCCCCTGTTCCAGCGCGGCGGTGACCTGGGCGACGTCGGTGCTGCCGACCGGGTTTTCCTGGCGGAAGGTGCGGTCGGCGACCACGCGCTGGTCGATCACGTGGATCAGCTTGGCGTTGACTTCGATCAGCGCGGTCGGCGTAGCCTGGCCGCGGTAGTCGGCTTCGAAGCGGCGCACGTCCATGGCCAGTTTGTAGTCGGCCCGGATGCCGGTGGTGACCCGGGCCACCCCGTTGATGCGACCGGAATCCTCGAAGCCGCGCACCAGCGCGTCGTCGAGCATGTCGGTGGCCGGCTGGGCCCAGCTCACGCCCTTGTAGACCTCCAGCTCGGAGGGGGTCGGACGGACGTTGATGCGCGGGCTGTCGACCACGCGGGCGGCGCTGGGCTTGACCAGCACCAGCTGCCAATCGACGGTCGGCCAGCTCGGGTCGGCCTGGATGCGCACCACGGGCGAATAGATCGTCACCGCGCTGCGTTCGTTGCTGCCCAGCAGCGAGCAGCCGCCAAGCGCGGCGATCAGGGCGATCGGCAGCAGGGGCCGGAAGAAGGTCGCGTGGCTCATTTGGGTTCGAACTCCTTGGGTGCGTCACGGCCGAGCAGATAGCGTGCCGGGTTGTTGTCCAGGCGGTCGCTGACCCGGCGCAGGTCGCGGATCAGGCCGCGCAGCTCGGTCAGGGTCGGGCCGAGCTGGGCCAGGCCATCATTGGCGAAGCTGTTGATCGCGGCACGGTTCTCGCCAAGGATCGAATCGGCATTGCCGGCCGCCGAGTCCAGCTTGCTCAGCGTGGTTTCCAGCTTGTCCAGGATCGGCGGCAGCTGCTGCACCAGATTCTTGTCCAGCCGCTGGATGGTGCCGTTGGTGCTCTTGAGGGTCACATCCAGGCTGCGGGCGGCATCACGCGCGCTCAGCAGCAGCGCCTGGGTACCCTGGTCGCGGTCGGCCAGGCCGCCGCTGATGGTTTCCAGGTTGGCCAGGGTGGCGTTGATGCTGGCCACGTTGCGGTCGCTGAGCACCTGGTCCATGCGCTCGACGATGCGGTTGGCCACGTCGGTGATGTTCTGCAGCGCCGAGGGGGTGGTCGGGATGATCGGGGCCGGATCCTTGTTGACCGCGGTCAGCGCGGGCGACTGCGGCGTGCCGCCACTGAGCTGGATGATCGACGGGCCGGTCAGGCTGGTGATCGCCAGCTTGGCGCGGGTGTCGGTCTTGACCGGCGTATTGGAGTTCAGGCGGATCCGTGCGACCACCTGGCGCGGATCGTCCGGTACCAGGTTCAGTTCGGTGATCGAGCCGACCGCGATGCCGTTGTACTGCACCGGGCTGCCGACCGACAGGCCGGTGACGGCCTCGCGGAACACCACGCGGTACTCGGTCCAGGTGCGATCGGAGGAGTACTTGGCGGCCCACAGGCCGAAGGCCAGCAGCGCCAGGCCCACTATCAGGGTGAAGGCGCCGATCAGGACGTAATTGGCTTTGGTTTCCATGGCTTACTCGCTCTGTGCTTTGCATCGCGCGCAGCACGCGCGCGCGGTCCGTGGAAGTACTCCTGGATCCACGGGTGGTCCAGTTGTTCGATCTCGTGCAGCGGGGCATTGGCGATGACTTTCTTGTCGGCCAGCACCGCCACCCGGTCACAGATCGCATACAGCGTGTCCAGATCATGTGTGATCAGGAAGACCGTCAGGCCCAGCGCTTCCTGCAGGGTCTTGATCAGGCGGTCGAAGGCGGCCGCGCCGATCGGATCCAGCCCGGCGGTGGGCTCGTCCAGGAACAGCAGCGGCGGGTCCAGCGCCAGCGCCCGAGCCAGGCCGGCGCGCTTGCGCATGCCGCCGGACAGCTGCGAGGGCAGCTTGTTGATCGCATCGGCCGGCAGGCCGGCCAGCTTCACCTTGAGCAGGGCCAGCTCGTAATGCCAGCGCTCGGGCAGCTCGCCGTGGTGTTCCTTCAGCGGCACCTGCACGTTCTCGCCCACGGTGAGCGAGGAGAACAGGGCGCCATCCTGGAACAGCACGCCGGTGTTGCGTTCGATATGCAGGCGGTTGGCCGGGTCACTGGAGCGGGCGTCGACGCCGAGCACCTCGATCTGGCCGTCATCGGGCGTGCGCAGGCCGAGGATGCTGCGCATCAACACCGATTTGCCGGTACCCGAGCCGCCGACCACGCCGAGAATCTCGCCGCGGCGCACGTCCAGGTCCAGCCCGTCGTGCACGACCTGCGCGCCGAAACGGTTGGTCAGCCCGCGCACGCGGATCAGCAGTTCACCATCACCGGTGGCGGCGTCGTCGCGGTCAATGGCCGGGGCGGTATCGGTGCTCATCGGTTACCAGCCCATCTTCATGAACCACAGCGCGGCGAACGCGTCGAGGATGATCACCAGCGAAATCGCCTGCACCACGCTGGAGGTGGTGCGCTCACCGACCGACTGCGCGGTGCCTTCAACCTTGAGGCCTTCCAGGCAGCCGATCAGGCCGATCACCAGCGCGAACACCGGGGCCTTCGACAGGCCGACCAGCATGTTGCGCACTTCCATGGTGTCGTGCATCCGCGCGATGTACATCTGCGGCGGGATGTCCAGATCGAACGCGCCGACGGTGATGCCACCGGCCAGGCCGGCGACCATCGCGATGAAGGTCAGCAGCGGCAGGGTGATCAGCAGGGCGATCAGGCGCGGCAGCACCAGCAGGTCGACCGGGTCCAGGCCGAGCGTCTTCATCGCGTCGATTTCTTCGCGGGCCTTCATCGCGCCGATCTGCGCGGTGAACGCACTGGCGGTGCGGCCGGCCAGCACGATGGCGGTCAACAGCACCGCGAACTCGCGCAGGAAGGCGATGCTGACCAGTTCGACTACATAGATCTCCGCGCCAAAGTCGCGCAGGATCGTGGAGCCGAGGAAGGCGATCACCGCGCCGACCAGATACGACAGCAGGGCCACCAGCGGCACCGCGTCCAGGCCGACCTGCTCCATCTGCGCGACGGTAGCAGTGAGACGGAAGCGGCGCGGTTCCTTGATCAGGCGCGCGCCCTTGACCAGGTTCTCGCCCAGGAAACTGGCCAGCGCCACGATGTTGTGGCCCATGCCGTGCACGCTGACACCGAGCCGCTCCAGCGCGGCCAGCACGCCGAAGTCGCGTTTGGCCTTGGGCCGGTCGTCGGCGACTTCCTCGATGGTGGAGACCAGCGCGCGATGCTCCTCGCGGAACGTCACTGCGTCCTCGCCCAGGTCGGCGCGGTGCGCGACACGCAGCAGCTGCAGCACACCGGCTGAATCGAGCAGGGTGATGCCGCTGGCGTCCAGGCCGGTCACTTTCTCCGGAAGGCCGCGCAGCACTTCGGCCGCGTCCAGCGCGGTGCGTAATGTCCAATGGCCAGACAACCGGATCAGGCCGGGGTCCTGGGCATCCTGCTCGAGATGGGGGGCTTGGTCTGAGGTCATGTAGGCGTCCTGCGCGCAGCATACCCTGTCCGGGTGCATGGCTCGCGTATGCGCCGGACCGGTCCGTACACGCCGCTCGGCACTGCCGGGCATGCGCGCGCCAGCATCATGACACCGGGATTCTTCAGGCCGGGGCGTGTTCGGGTAATACTACGGCGCATGTCTGCCGACGCCCCCACCATCGTTGCACCACCGGCCACCTACGCTCAGCGCGTGGCCTTCGTTTCGGAAATGGCCGGGCGCCTGCACAGCTATGGCACCACCGCGCAGCGGCTGGAGGCGGCGGTGGTCGCCCTGGCGCAGCGGCTGGACCTGGATTGCGAGCCGTGGTCGAACCCGACCGGCCTGATCCTGAGTTTCAGCGACCCCACCAAGGCGATCGGTTCGTCGGACATCACCCGCGTGATCCGCCTGGCCCCCGGCGAAAACGATCTGCATAAACTCAGCATCGCCGACCAGATCACCGATGCGGTGGCCAACGGCACCATGAGCATCGCGCAGGGGCATACCGCGCTGCGGCAGCTGGACAAGGACCCCGGGCGCTGGGGCAAGGTCCGCACGATTCTCTCCTACAGCCTCGGCGCGGCCGGCGTGGCCGGGCTGTGGAAACTGCCGTGGCTGGATATCGCCACCGCCGGCGTGATCGGCCTGCTGATCGGCGTCATGGGCATGTACACCGACCGCCGCCCGGCCACGCGCGAGGCCAACGAAGCCCTGGCGGCGCTGCTGGCCGGTTCGGTGGCAACGCTGGTGGCCTCGTTCATCGGCGCGCTCAACCTCAATACGGTGATCATCGCCTCGCTGGTGGTGCTGCTGCCCGGGATGTCGCTGACCAATGCGGTCAACGAACTGGCCAGCCAGCACTGGGTCTCGGGGACGGCACGCTTCGCCGGTGCGGTGACCACGATTCTGAAACTGACGGTGGGCGCGGTGATCGCGGTGACCCTGTCCGGCATCGTCGGGCTGGAACCACTGGTGCGCGCGTCGCGTCCACAGGCCGATTGGGTCGAGTGGGGTGCGTTGCTGCTGGCCGCCTTCGCGTTCGCGATGCTGTTCAAAGCCAACCGGCGCGATTTTCCGTGGGTGATGGCCGCGGCGGTGGCCGGCTATGCGATTTCAAAATTCGCGGGCCAGGCGTGGGGCATACCGGCCGGCATTTTCATGTCGGCGATGCTGCTCACGGCCGCAGGCAACCTGTTTGGTCGCCTGGCGCAGCGCCCGGGCGCGATCATCCGCTTGCCCGGCATCATCATGCTGGTGCCCGGCAGTACCAGCCTGCGTGGCGTGCTGACCCTGGTCCAGCAGCAGGACATGAGCGCCGGCCAGACCGTGCTGATGACCGTGCTCAACGTGGTGATGGCACTGGTGGCCGGGCTGCTGTTCGGCAATCTGCTGATCCCGGCACGCAAGAATCTTTGACCGCCGCGGCCATCGCGCAGGTGTGCACCAGGAACGAAAACGCCGGCGCGAGGCCGGCGTGTCCATGTGCGTCAGTAACTGACCGGCTTACTTCTTGATCAGGAACTCTTCGACCTTCTTGCCCTTGGCGGTATGCGCGGCCAGCCAGCGCGGCTGCTTGCCACGGCCGGTCCAGGTTTCCTTCGGGTTGGCCGGATTGCGGTACTTCGGGGCCACCTTGCCAAGCTTGCGCACGGCCTTGGCCGGGGCCTTGGTCGCTTTGCCCGCGGCACGACCGCGTGCGGCCGGGGCGGCGCCGCCGAACAGTTCTTCCACCGAATAGCCCTGGGCCTTGGCCAGCTTGGTCAGCTGCGCGCGGACCTTGCTGATCGCCGGACGCTTGGCCACGATGGTCTGCTGCTTCTTGGCGTTCTTGATCAGCGCGCCCAGCTCTTTGGCGGACAGGCCGCTCAGGTCAATGCTCATCTACTACTCCGCAATATATTAAGGACAGGGTGAGCCGGTCCTTGGCATCGGAAACAGCATACATTCTCTTTTGCGAAATACACAAACAAACCGGAGATATTGAAACCGGGTCCGCCATTGAAAAGGCCGGGTTATTCACCCGGCCTTTGTCATTACTGCGTCAACTTCGCCAGCAGTGCGTCCTTGTCCAGGACTTCCGCTTCGGCCGCGCTGCGCGCGCGGTACTCGAACGTGCCGGCGGCGACACCGCGTTCGGACACCACGATCCGGTGCGGCACGCCGATCAGTTCCATGTCGGCAAACATCGCGCCCGGGCGCAGGCCGCGGTCGTCCAGGGCCACGTCCAGGCCGGCGGCCTGCAGCTGTGCAAGCAGCTCGGCGGCAGTGGCCGACACGGTCTCGTCCTGCTTCGGGTTGATCATGCAGACCACTACCTGCCACGGCGCCATCGCGTCGGGCCAGATAATGCCGGCGTCGTCATGATTCTGTTCAATCGCCGCAGCCACGATGCGCGAAATGCCGATGCCGTAGCAGCCCATCGCCAATACCGCAGCCTTGCCGTTCTCGTCGAGCACGGTCGCATTCAACGCCTGCGCATACTGGCGGCCGAGCTGGAACACGTGGCCGACCTCGATGCCGCGCGCGATTTTCAGCTCACCCCCATCGGCGGCGCGATCACCGGCCTTGGCGTTGCGGATGTCCGCCACTTCCGGTTCGGGCAGGTCACGGCCCCAGTTGACGCCGGCGATGTGGAAACCGGCTTCGTTGGCGCCGACGACGAAATCGGCCAGCGCGGCGACGTCGCGGTCGGCGACGATGCGGATCGGCTGGGCCGGATTGAGCGGGCCGAGGAAACCGGGCTGGCTGCCCAGGTGCGTGGCGATCTCCGCCTCGCTGGCCATGCGGTAGCCCTGCAGGCCCTCGACTTTACCGAGTTTGATTTCATTGACGTCGTGATCGCCACGCACCAGCGCCAGCACGAAGCCGCCCTCGCTCATGATCGCGATCGACTTGACCGTGCGCTCCAGGCCCAGGCCGAGCAGGGCGGCCACCGCTTCACAGGTTTTCTGCGTGGGCGTGTCGACCTTGCGCAGTGCTTCGCTGGCGGCCGGGCGCTCGCCCGGGGCCGCGGCGATGGCCGCTTCCATGTTCGCGGCGTAATCCGAGCCGGTGGAAAACACCAGCGCGTCTTCGCCGGACTCGGCGATCACGTGGAATTCCTGCGAGGCGTCGCCACCGATCGCGCCGGAGTCGGCCTGCACCATGCGGAAATCCAGGCCGAGGCGGGTGAAGATGCGGGCATAGGCCGACTTCATGTTTTCGTACTCGCGCACCAGGCACTCATCGTGCAGGTGGAAGGAGTACGCATCCTTCATCAGGAACTCGCGCGCGCGCATCACGCCGAAACGCGGGCGGATCTCGTCGCGGAACTTGGTCTGGATCTGGAAGAAATTGACCGGCAGCTGCTTGTAGCTGGACAGCTCCTGGCGCGCGAAATCGGCAGCGGCCTCTTCGGCAGTCGGGCTGTAGCAGAAGACCTGCTCCTTGCGGTCCTTGATCTTCAGCAGCTGCGGGCCGAACTTTTCCCAGCGGCCGGTGGCTTCCCACAGTTCCTTGGGCTGGAGGGTCGGAATCTGGAATTCCACCGCGCCGGCACGCTCCATTTCCTCACGCACGATGCGCTCGACCTTGCGCAGCACGCGCAGGCCCAGCGGCGACCAGGTGTACAGCCCCGAGGCCAGCTTGCGGATCATGCCCGCGCGCAGCATCAAGCGGTGGCTGGTCAGCTCCGCGTCGCTGGGGGTTTCCTTGGTGGTGTGCAGGTGGAACTGGGAGAGGCGCATCGTCGGCTTCGCTGAACGGCAGAAGCCGATATTCTGCCAGTCCGGCCGCCGCGATGGGTGCTGGCGGTGGTATTGGCCCTTGAGGGCACCGGCGGCTCAGGCCTTGGGCGTGCAGTACGCCTGGATGGCGGCCTCGGCCAAGGTCCTCTGGGCGCTGCGCTGCGCGTCGGTCAGGGCGGTATCGGCCTTGCCGTCGCCATCGGTGTCCTGCATGACCTTGCCCGGCCCATCGAGCAGGACGATATTGCCGCGGGCGGTGGTGCAGGCGCTGTTCTCGGCCGGGGCGGCCGCCGCCTCGCGCGGGGCCGGGTCGCGGTGTTGGACCTGGCGGGCCTCGTAGTTCTGCCCGGTGGGCGGCTTCTCCGAATACTGGGTCACGCCATGGGCGTCTTTCCACTTATAGACGTTGCCGGCACTGGCCGTCGCACTGGCGAGCAGCAGCAGGGCGCTCAGACGGACAGGGCACGCATGGCGACTCCGGAGACGGGGCAGAAGCGCGATTGCAGCACCCCGGGCCGGCGCTGGCAAGCCGATCACGGCAGCAATGGCAGGGCGCGGCGCGCTGGCACTGCCCCAAAGGGCACCGCAGCCACTAAACTGGCCGCATGGATCAACTGAAACCCCCGCCGCGCTCGCGCAGCATCTACCTGCTGCCCAACCTGTTCACCACCGCAGGCCTGTTCGCCGGCTTCTACGCGATCATCGCCGCGGCCAACGGCGACTTCGTCAATGCCGCCATCGCCGTGTTCGTCGCGGCGGTCATGGACGGCCTGGACGGCCGCGTGGCCCGGCTGACCGGGACCAGCAGCGAATTCGGCGTGCAGTACGACTCGCTGGCCGACCTGGTCAGTTTCGGCATGGCCCCGGCCCTGGTGATGTACCACTGGTCGCTGTCCTGGCTGAAGTTCGACGACCCGGTACTCGGCCGCGTCGGCTGGGCGGTCGCCTTCCTGTATGCCGCCTGCGCCGCGTTGCGCCTGGCCCGCTTCAATACCCAGGTCACGGTGGTCGACAAGCGCTGGTTCATCGGGCTGGCCAGCCCGGCTGCCGCCGGCCTGATGATGTCCTTCGTCTGGGCCTTCGCCGATGGCAACCTGGGCTGGGACGGCAACCAGCTGCGCTACGTCGCCCTCGGCGTGACCCTGGTCTCGGCCCTGCTGATGGTCAGCCGGATCCGCTTCTGGAGCTTCAAGGGCAGTGGCGAGAAGGGGCCGCGCGCGGACCGCGTGCCGTTCCTGGCGCTGGCCCTGGTGCCGATCGCCATCGCGATCATGGTCATCGATCTGCCGCGCGTGCTGTTCGCGGTGGGCCTGGTGTATGCCCTGTCCGGCCCGTGTTACTGGGTGTGGCAACGCACCCGCAGGCCGGTCGAGCCGAACGCGTGAGCGGGCAGGCGCTGCCGCCATTGTGGTCGCCGGCGCAGCAGTCCTGGCTGCAGGCCATGGGCTACACGGTGTTCGTCGACGGCAGTGTCGCGCCCGAGGCGGTGGTGTTGCCGGAGATCGAGCTGCGCGCGGCCCCGGTGGACGAGCCGCCGGTGCCCGTACGGCCCGCACGGCCGGCGCCACCGGCGGACGCGCCCGCACCGGTACGGCGCAGTGCCCCGCGCACGGTGGAAGCAGGCGCGCCCAGCAGCCCGCCGGCCGCGACACCCGTGCGCGCGAGCGGTGGCCGCCGCGCCGCGGTGCGGATGCCTGATCGCCTGCAGATCGCGCTGCTGCGTGCCTCCGGCTGCAACCCTGCCGAACCGGATACCCAGGCCTTGATGGCCAGCTGGAACCTGGATGAATTGCGCGGCAGTGCGGCCGCCAAGCGTGCGTTGTGGCCGCAGTTGCGTGCCCTGCGCAGGAAGAACCGCCCGTGAGCGCGGTGAGCTCGCCACGGCCGTTGTCGCTGCGCGCGCTGCGCGAAAGCGACCTCAATGCGGTGATGGCGATCGAGGTGCGCGGGTATCCGTACCCGTGGACCCGCGGCATCTTCCAGGATTGCCTGCGTGCCGGTTATCCCGGCCTGGCGATGGAAGAGGACGGCCTGCTGATGGGCTACGGCCTGCTCAGCATCGCCGCCGATGAAGCCCATATCCTCAATATCTGCGTGGACCCGCTGTGCCAGTCGCGCGGCCACGGCCGGCATCTGCTGCGCGCGCTGGTGAAGCTGGCCCGCGACCACGGCGCGCACCGCGTGTTCCTGGAAGTGCGCCCGTCCAATGCCCCGGCGGTGGCGCTGTACCACAGCGAGGGCTTCAACGAGATCGGCCGCCGGCCGCGCTATTACCCCGCCCGCGAGGGGCGCGAGGACGCGCTGGTGATGGCCATCGAACTGGTCGACGACGATATCCAGGTGATGCCGCCGCTCTGACCGCGTGGTGTAGAGCCACCCCATGGGTGGCTCTACGTCATCCGCAGTACCACTGCGCCCAGCACGATCAGGCCTGCAGCGAGCCAGCGCTGGCGGGTGATGCGCTCGCGCAGCAGCCAGGCCGAAATCAGGATCCCGAACAGGATCGAGGTTTCGCGCAGCGCGGAGATCATCGCGATCGGCGCGACCGTCATGGCCCACAGCGCCAGTCCGTAGGAGACCAGCGTGCCGATGCCACCGATGATGCCGTAGCCCCAGTTGCGGCGGGCATAGTCGCGCAGCGCGCTGGCCCGGGTGCACAGCGCCCACAGTGGCAAGGGCAGGCCGGAGAGCAGGAACAGCCACAGCGTGTAGCTCACCGCAGCGCCGGAGTGGCGTGCACCCCAGCCGTCAACCAGCGTGTAGGTGGCGATGACACCGGCATTGAGCAGCGGCAACCACAGATGTTGGCGCGAGGTGCCGCGTGTCATGCAGAGGATGCCCAGGCAGATCAGCCCGATGCCGGCCCAGGCGACCCACTCAAGGCGCTCACCGAGGAACAGTGTGCTGACCAGCGCGACGAGGATGGGCGCGCAGCCCCGCATCAGCGGGTAGGACGCGCTCATCTCGGTCAGCTGGTAGGTGCGGGCGACCAGCAGGTAATACCCGACCTGGAGCAGTGTGGAGGTCGCCAGCCACGGCCAGCTCTGCGGCGCGGGTACGGGCAGGAACGGCAGGCCGATCGCGGCGATCACCGCCGCCGAGCCGGTGACCAGCAGCGTGGTCATCAGCTTGTCCGTGCCGCGTTTGACGATCGCGTTCCAGCTGGCATGCAGCAGGGCGGCGAACAGCACGATGCAGAAGATGGACAGCGACATCATCGGCCCAAGGTGGAGCCACCCATGGGTGGCTGCGCGTCATCCCGCCCCGGAAGGCAGCCACGCATGGCGTGGCACTACCTCCCCCCAGCGCTTACAGCTTCGCGCGCTGCGAGCGCAGGCCATCCAGCTGGGCGGTCCATTCGACCAGGCGCACGCGCTCCTGCTCGACCACGGCCGCGGGCACCTTGTCGGTGAACTTGGCCAGCTTGGTCTCGCTCTTTTCCTTCTCCGATTCCACCCGGGCGATTTCCTTGTCCAGGCGCGCGCGTTCGGCGCCCAGATCGACCAGGCCCTCCAGCGGCACCAGCAGGGTGAGATCGCCCACGATCGCAGCGGCGGCCGGCGGCGTGTCGCTGCCGTTGGCCAGCCATTCGATGCGCTCCAGCTTGAGCAGGAACGACAGCGACGAGGTGAAACGGGTCATGCGCGCGCGGTCGTCGTCGTTGCCACCCTGCAGCAGCAGCGGCACCAGCTTGGACGGCGGCACGTTCAACTCGCTGCGCACGCGGCGCAGCGCGTTGACCATCGACTTCAGCCATTCCACGTCGGCTTCGGCACGGGCGAAATCACCCGCGAACTCCTCGGCGGTCGGGTACGGACGCAGCGAGATGGTGTCGTCGGTGATGCCCAGGCGCGGGGCGACCTGGCGCCACAACTGCTCGGTGACGAACGGGGTCAGCGGGTGCAGCAGGCGCAGCAGCGCTTCGAGCACGTACAGCAGGGTGTGGCGGGTGCTGTTGGCGTCATCGGCGTCGGCACCGTTGAGGGCCGGCTTGGTCAGTTCCAGGAACCAATCGCAGAACTCGTTCCAGGCGAATTCGTACAGGCACTGCGCCAGCAGATCGAAGCGGTAGTTGGCGTAATGCGTCTGGGCTTCGGCCGAGACCGCGGCCAGGCGCGCCAGAATCCAGCGCTCGGCATCGGTACGCGGCTGCGGCACGCCGGTGAAGCTGCTGCCCTCGGTGTTCATCAGGGTGAAGCGGCTGGCGTTCCACAGCTTGTTGCAGAAGTTCTTGTAGCCCTCGGCGCGGTTCATGTCGAACTTGATATCGCGGCCGTGGGTGGCCAGCGCGGCGATGGTGAAGCGCAGCGCATCGGCACCGTGGGCGATGATGCCCTCGGGGAATTCGCGGCGGGTCGCCTTCTCGATCTTCGGCGCGTCCTTGGGCTTCATCAGGCCGGTGGTGCGCTTGGCGACCAGGTCCTCGATGGAGATGCCATCGATGATGTCCAGCGGGTCGAGCACGTTGCCCTTGGACTTGGACATCTTCTGGCCCTGCGCATCGCGGATCAGGCCGGTGATGTAGACGTCCTTGAACGGAATCTTCCCGGTGAAGCTGTCGGTGGCCATGATCATGCGGGCCACCCAGAAGAAGATGATGTCGAACCCGGTGATCAGCACCGACGACGGCAGGTAGCGCTCGAAACCGCGCGCGTCCATCGCCTGCTCGTTCGGCCAGCCCAGCGTGGAGAACGGCCACAGCTGCGAGGAGAACCAGGTCTCCAGCACGTCGCTGTCCTGGTGCAGGGCGACATCGGCGGCAAGATTGTTCTTCGCGCGGGCCTCGGCTTCATCACGGCCGACATAGCAGTTGCCCGCGTCGTCGAACCACGCCGGAATGCGGTGGCCCCACCACAGCTGGCGGCTGATGCACCAATCCTGGATGTTCTCCATCCAGTGGCGGTAGGTGTTGATCCAGTTGGCCGGGACGAACTGGATGCCGCCGTTCTCGACCAGCTCCAGGCCGCGCTTGGCCAGCACGTCCATCTTCACGAACCACTGGTCGGTCAGGTACGGCTCGATCACCTGCTGGGTGCGATCGCCACGCGGCACCTGCAGCTTGTGTGCACGGGTCTCGACCAGGATGCCCAGGTCTTCCAGCTCGGCCAGGATCACCTTGCGCGCCTCGTAACGGTCCAGCCCGCGGTACTTCTCCGGGGCGTTGTCGTTGATCGCCGCGTCCGGGGTGAACAGGTTGATCATCGGCAGGTTGTGGCGCAGGCCGACCTGGTAATCGTTGAAATCGTGGGCGGGGGTCACCTTGACCACGCCGGTACCGAACTCGCGGTCGACGTAATCATCGGCGATCACCGGAATCTCGCGATCGGTCAGCGGCAGCTTCACCTTCTTGCCGATCAGGTGCGCGTAGCGCTCATCGTCCGGGTGCACCATCACCGCGGTGTCGCCCAGCATGGTTTCCGGGCGGGTGGTGGCCACGGTCAGGGTGCCGCTGCCATCGGCCAGCGGGTAGCTGATCGACCACAGGAAGCCGTCTTCCTCCACGCTCTCCACTTCCAGATCGGAAATGGCGGTCTTCAGCACCGGATCCCAGTTGACCAGGCGCTGGCCACGGTAGATCAGGCCCTGCTCGTGCCAGCGCACGAAGGCCTCGATCACCGCTTCGGACGGCTGCGGGTCCATGGTGAAGGTGCTGCGCGACCAGTCGCTGGAGGTGCCCAGGCGGCGCATCTGGCGCTCGATGGTGTCACCGGACTGCGCCTTCCACTCCCACACCTTTTCGATGAAGCCGTCGCGGCCCAGCGAATCGCGGGTTTCGCCCTGGCCGGCCAGCGCCAGGTTACGCGACACCACCATTTCGGTGGCGATGCCGGCGTGGTCGGTACCCACCTGCCACAAGGTGTCGTAGCCGCGCATGCGGTGGTAGCGCACCAGCGCATCCATCAGGGTCTGCTGGAAGGCATGGCCCATGTGCAGCGTACCGGTCACGTTCGGCGGCGGCAGCAGGATGGTGTACGGCTCGCCCTTGCCGGACGGCTTGAAATGGCCGGCCTTCTCCCACGCGTCGTACAACGCGGTTTCAAAGGTTTTCGGGTCGTAGCTGGAGGCGAGTTGGGTCATGCGGGAACCAGGATCGAATACGGAAGGTGGGGGTGCCGGAAGCTCAGCGCCCTAAGGCGCGACGGATCTTCTGGCCGGTATGGAACGGTGAGACCGCGCAGGCGGCCCAGATCGCGGCGGGCCGCCAGCCAGACAAGGACAGCCGACTGACAGTCGGCGCTACCTTCGAGACGTTGAGGATGCCTGCGATCGGGCGGCCGATGGTGAAGAAGGCGGACCAGGGAAAGATCAGGGCGATCAACAGGCGCATCAAGGGTCTCCGGGGGCGGCGGCGACCGGACGGACGCCACGCGGGTTACATGTCGTACTTGTTCAGCTCAAAGCCCAGCGCCTTGTACTGGCGCCAGCGCTCGCGCAGCGGTTCGCGCGCTTCCGGGTCGGCCGGGACCACCTCCAGCACGCGGTCGCAGGCGGCCAGGTAAGGATCGTCACGCAGGTTGATGACCAGCGGCCGGGCCGGGGCCTCGGTACCGGGAACGGCGATCAGCACCAGCGCCTCTTCCTCGTCCATGTCTTCGCCGGCGATCTGGTGCGGGATGTAGGCATCGTTGTCGAACGCCCACAGCAGTTCGTCCAGTTCTTCGGCCTGGGCCTGGTCGCGTGCCAGCACCAGGGTGAACAGCCCGGCGTCGTTGGCCTTGCGGGCCAGCTCACAGACCAGCCGCAAGGGCTCGGTCAGGAAGCGGGGCTTGGCGATCAGGTAGAAATCAGCACGGGACATGGCAGGGCCTGGAGCGGAGGGAGAACCCGGCGCCAGGCCGGGCGGGACCGCGGCCACCCGCAGGCGGCCGCGATCGGGCAGGGCATCAGGCGCGGGCGACCTGGTCCAGCAGCCACTGGCTCAGCAGGCCGACCGGGCGACCCGTGGCCATGCCGCGCTTGCCTTCATCGCTGGCCACGCCGGCGATGTCCAGATGGGCCCAGAGTTGGCCTTCGGTGAAGCGCGACAGGAAGCAGCCGGCGGTGATCGCACCGGCCCAGCGGCCGCCGATGTTGTAGATGTCGGCGAAGCTGGAATCCAGCATCGGCTGGTACTCGTCCCACAGCGGCAGGCGCCAGGCGCGGTCGAACACGTGCTCGCCGGCGGCCAGCAGTTCGTTGGCCAGATCGTCGTGCTTGCTCATCAGGCCGGCGGTCTGGTGGCCCAGGGCGACCAGGCAGGCACCGGTCAGGGTGGCCACGTCGATCAGCGCGGCCGGCTCGAAGCGCTGCGCGTAGGTCAGCGCGTCGCACAGGATCAGGCGGCCTTCGGCGTCGGTGTTGCCGACTTCGATGGTCTTGCCCGACATCGAGGTGATCACGTCCGACGGGCGGTAGGCATTGCCGTCGATGGCGTTTTCCACCGCCGGCACCACCACCACCAGGTTCAACGGCAGCTTGGCCGTGACGGCCGCGACGAAGGTGCCGATGACGTTGGCGCCACCGCACATGTCGTACTTCATCTCTTCGATGCCGCCCTGGGTCTTCAGGTTGACGCCACCGGTATCGAAGGTGATGCCCTTGCCGACCAGCACGTAGGGCTTGGCGTCGCCGCCGTTGTTCCACTTCAGCACCACCAGGTGCGGGCGGTTGGCCGAGCCACGGGCCACGGCCAGCAGCGAGCCCATGCCCAGCGCTTCCATCTGCTGTTCGTCCAGTACCTCCGCTTCGGCGCCTTCATGCGCCTGCGCGAACGCGACCGAGGACTCGGCCAGGTAGGCCGGGGTGCAGACGTTCGGCGGCAGGTTGCCCAGCTCGCGGGCGTACTGCACGCCGGCGGCGATGGCCTGGCCCTGGGCCAGCGCCTGGGTGTCGGTGCCGGCGATGGCCAGCGTGGTCAGGCCCGGTTCTTCGGCCTTCTTCTTGCCCAGCGTGGCGCTGTAGCGGTACGCGGCGTGGTCGGCGGTGATGACGGCCTGGCGGATGTTCCAGGCGGCATCGCGACCCTTGACCTCGATCTCGGTCAGGGTGAACAGCGCGTGGTGGTTGACCCCGCTCTTCAGGGCGCGGCTGGCATCGCCGACCGCCTTGAGGTACTGCGGCACGCCGAATTTGGCCGGTTCGCCCAGCCCGACCACCAGCACGCGTGCGGCGGTGACGCCGGGCAGATCGTGCAGCAGGGTCGTGTTACCGGTCTTGCCGCCCACGTCGCCGCGGGCGATCAGGGCCGACAGGCGGCCACCGGACGCGGTGTCCAGGGCCTGTGCCGCCGGGCTCAGGGTCTGGTCGGCATAGGCGCCGACGATGACGCAATCGCACTCGGCCGAGGCCGGTGCTGCGTGGTTCAGGGTGAATTCCAGGGCCATTGATCAGATTCCGTTGGCAAATCCGTACAATCGCGAGCTGTTTACGTCCCGTCAGTAGACTGGGCAGCACCGCGAACGAATCCGAGAGTTTAAACCACCGCCCCATGTCGAAGCTCGATCGCTATCTCCTGCGTGATTTCGTCCAGAGTTTCCTGGCCACCCTGATCGTGTTGCTGGTGGTGAGCGTCGGTGGTGTCCTGGTGGACATCCTCGGCAACATCGCCGACGGCCGCCTGCCTGCCCGCCTGCTGTTCTCACAGCTGGGCCTGCAGTTCATCGTCTATATGCCGCTGATCCTGCCGCTGGCGCTGATGCTGGGCCTGCTGCTGGCCACGGCCCGGCTGTACCGGGACTCGGAAATGGCGGTCATCACCGCCATCGGGGTCGGCCCCAAGCGCCTGCTGCGCCCGCTGCTGATGCTGGTGGTGCCGGTGGTCGGGCTGATCGCCCTGTGCTCGCTGTGGCTGGGCCCCTGGGCCGATCGCACCGGCGAGACGATGATCGACGAGGCCAACCGCAGCGTGGTCATGGCCGGCCTGGAGGCGGGCAAGTTCACCCCGCTGCCCAATGGCGGCGTGGTCTACCTCTCCTCGGTCTCCCCGGATGGCACCCAGCTGGGAAAGGTCTTCCTGCAGCGCCAGAAGGAGGACCGCCTCGAGGTGATCTCCGCCGATCACGGCCGGATGTACTTCGAAGGCGCCAAGCAGCGCTATCTGGAACTGGACGATGGCCACCAGGTGGAAGGCCCGGCCAATGGTGCGCTGGACTACAAGCTGATGACCTTCGCGCGCAACGACGTGGCCATGCCCGACGGTGCCGAGACCCGCAAGGACGATGACCCCGAGCTGCTGCGCACCACCCAGCTGTTCGGCGATGAACGCCCCGAGGCCCAGGCCCAGCTGCACTCGCGTATCGCCCCGCCGCTGATCGCACTGGCCTTCGCCCTGATGACCCTGCCGCTGGCCCGCAGCTCGCCGCGCCAGCAGCGCTACGGCCGGATGATGCTGGCCTTCCTGGCCTACATGGTCGGCATGAACCTGATGTTCATCGGCACCCGCTGGATCGCCGATGGCAAGATCCCCGCCGTGGCGGGCCTGTGGTGGCTGACCCTGCCGCTGCTGGGCCTGGCCCTGTGGATGTATTTCCGCGACGGCAAACTGTCGCGCCCCCGGAGGACCGCATGAACGTGTTGCGCCCCATGCGGTTTGATCTGTACCTGGGCCGTGCCGTGTTCGGCACCGTCCTGCTGACCTGGGCGGTGCTGGTCGGCCTGGACGTGGTGATGGCCTTCTCCGGCGAGTTCAAGGACGTCGGCAAGGGCAGCTATACCCTTGGCCACGCCGCCGCCTGGGTGCTGTACACCGTGCCCCGCCGTGCCTACACCTTTTTCCCGACCGCCGCCGTGATCGGCGCGCTGATGGGGCTGGGCCAGCTGGCCGCCACCTCCGAACTGACCGCGCTGCGTGCGCTGGGCCTGTCGCGCAAGCGGCTGAGCGTTTCGGTGGCGATCGCGCTGTCGCTGATGACCGCGGTGATGGTGTTCAGCGGCGAAACGCTGGGCCCGTGGGGCCAGAGCAAGGCCGACGACATCAAGATCAGCGCCAAGTGGGGCAGCAGCCTCAGCGCGGCCCGCTACTCGGGCGTATGGGCGCGCGAAGGCGATACCTTCCTCAACGCCCAGAGCGGCGATGAGCAGTTGCAGGCCGGCGGGGGCACGCGGCTGATCCTGCACGACGTGCGCCTGTACAAGATCGCCGACGACGGCCGCCTGGCCTCGCTCACCTATGCGACTACCGCCGAGCACGGCGCCGACGGCTGGGTGTTGAACAAAGTCCGCCGCGACACGTTCGGTGAGCGTTCGGCCACCCGCGAGACGGCCGAGTCCGAGCCGTGGGATTCACGCCTGGATGCGGCGGCGCTGGCCAGCGGCATTTCCAAGCCGCGCAATCTGACGGCGATGGATCTGCGCACCAGCATCGAGTACCGCAAGCGCAATGGGCTGGACGCGCGCGATTACGAGGATGTGTACTGGAGCCGCTGGTTCTATCCGATCAATGTGCTGGCGCTGTGCCTGGCGGCGGTGCCGTTCGCGTTCGGTTCGCTGCGCAGCGGTGGCATGGGCAAGCGCTTGTTCCTGGGCATTCTGTTCGCGCTGGGCTTCTGGTTGCTGCAGTTGTTCTTCGGGCGCATGGCAGGTGCGTTGAAGTTCGATTACCGGATTGCGTATGCGCTGCCCCCGATCGTGATGATGGTGGTATCCGGGTTGTTGTTCCGACGAAAGTCGGGCTGATTTTTCTGCTCGAGCGGAAGATGTCAAACGCTGCAAGAGCCAAAGACCAAAGCCAAAGACCAAAGCCAAAGCGGCCACCATGATCTCTCAGGCAGGCGCGACGGGCTCACCATTCCGGGACCCGCCGCAAGTCCCGCTCCGCGGCCGGCCCAGCTGCTGGCGGCTGTGCGTTCGACCGGATGCGAGGCAGTGCCTCGCGAGCCATCCGCTCTCACCCATGTAGGCTCGTGTGCTGCCATCCATGGCAGCACACGGTCCCGGCCTGGTAATCCCGCCGCGCCTCCGACAGTGTGCTGGTGGGGGAGGGAGAGCAGCCGGGCATGGCCCGGCTCTACCGTCCTGATGGGTTGGCGCAGTGCTTCGGTAACCGAACAACCCGCGTCCCGCTGGCCCGGTCATGCCAGGTCAACCGCTGCCGATCCACCAGCGCCCACCAGAACCCCAGGCCGGCCGTCAGCACCGACAGGGACCCCACCGCATACCGCAGCCACAACTGCCTGCGCGTCGGCCCCGTGCCGTCCAGCGACACCACCCGCAACCGCCACGGCCGCATCCCCAGCGTCTGCCCGCCGCGGCGCCAACTCATCGTCGCGTACAGGCCTGTCACGACCCAGCAGCATGCCCACAACGCCCACTGCCACGCGCTGAACGGGGCGATGTTCTCCCGCGCTGCGTGACCGCTGATCGTGTAGACCGCCACGAACACCGCCCCCAGCAGCATCCACAGCGCCAGGGCGGGGAAGAAGTCGTACAACAGTGACAACAGCCGCCACAGCAGCAACGATGCAGGGCGATCAGCAGCGGGGGACGACAGCGCGGTATCGGTCATGACCCGGAGCATACCCGGCCCGCTGCCCGCGTTCGATGGCCCACGCACGGCCTGCTCCGTATGCTGTCCGCATGTCCGACGCCACCACCCCCGCCCTGCGCCGCCAGCTCATCCAGCACCTGCCCGAGCTGCGCGATGACGACACCCTGCGCATCCAGCGCTTCCTCGACACCGCCTGGGCTGAACACGGCCTCGCGCGTGCCAGTCTGGACAGTTACCGGCGCGATCTGGAAGGTCTCGCGCGCTGGCGTGATGGCGCGGCCGGGGGGCTGGCCGGTCTCGATCGCGCCGGGCTGTTCGACTACCTGGCCTGGCGCTCCCGCCATGGCTGGTCGCCGCGCAGCAATGCCCGCCTGCTTTCCGCGCTGCGGGCCTTCTTCGCCGATGCGGTCCGCCGCGGCGAGCGCAGCGATGACCCCAGTGCGTTGCTCGATCCGCCGAAGCTGCCGCGGCTGCTGCCCAAGGCGCTGGCCGAAAGCCAGATCGATGCGCTGTTGGCCAGTCCCGACATCGACACGCCGCTTGGGCTGCGCGACCGCGCCATGCTGGAGTTGATGTATGCCGCGGGCCTGCGCGTCAGCGAACTGGTCAACCTGCCGGCCAATGCCGTGAATCTGCGCCAAGGTGTGCTGCGCGTGACCGGCAAGGGCAGCAAGGAACGGCTGGTTCCGCTGGGGGAAGAATCCCAGCACTGGCTCGAACGTTATCTGGCCGAATCGCGCCCGCAGCTCACCGGCAAGCGCAACGTGCCGACGCCACAGGACGGCGCTGTGCCGATGTTTTTGGAGCCCTCCCTGCATCCCTTGAGCCGCCAGCAGTTCTGGGGGCTGGTGAAGAAGTACGCGGTGCTGGCCCGGATCGACCCCGCCCGGATCAGTCCCCATGGCCTGCGCCACAGCTTCGCCACCCACCTGCTCAACCGGGGCGCCGATCTGCGCGCCCTGCAGATGCTGCTCGGCCACAGTTCGCTGTCCACCACCCAGATTTACACGCTGGTGGCCCGCGAGCACCTGCAGAAGCTGCACGCCAAGCACCACCCGCGCGGCTGAGGCGGGGCCAAACGCGGCCGCGCCTCACCGTTCCACTGCGGTCCAGCTGCGTGAGCAGGCAGCTGTGCGAGAATCCAGCCTGACCTCTTACACCGGAATGCTCGATGCTCCGTGTTGCCATTGCGGCGCTCTTCGGCGCGCTCAGCCTGTCTGCCTGCGCGCAGCAACCGTCCGCTCCGGCGGCCAAGACCACTGCCGCCACCCCGGCCACTGCCGGTGATGCCGACCAGCGCGTGCGCACCGCGCTGCAGCAGCTGGACCCCACCTTCCAGCCTGATTTCATCGGGGCCGCGCCGTTTGCCGGTTTCCGCGAGGTGCTGGTCGGTGGCCAGGTGCTGTACGTCTCTGATGACGGCCGCTACCTGATGCAGTCCCAGCCGTACGACATCCAGAACAAGGCGCCGGTCAGCAGCCAGGGCCTGCTCAGCTACCGCCGCAAGCTGCTCGATGGCGTGCCGCACAACGAGCGCATCGTGTTTGCCGCGCCGAATGCCAAGTACACCGTCAGCGTCTTCACCGACATCGAGTGCGGCTACTGCCGCAAGCTGCACCAGGACATCGCCGAGCTCAACCGCAACGGCATCACCGTGGAATACCTGGCCTTCCCGCGCATGGGCCTGGGCAGCCAGGACTACACCGACATGATCTCGGTCTGGTGCGCTGCCGACCGCAAGCAGGCCCTGACCGCCGCCAAGACCGGCAAGGCCGTCACCCCGAAGAACTGCACCAATCCGGTGGCCATGCAGTACAAGCTCGGCCAGCAGATGGGCGTCAACGGCACCCCGGCGATCTTCGCCGCCGATGGCACCCAGCTCGGTGGCTACCTGCCGCCGGCGCAGCTCAAGGCCGCGCTGGAACGTGTCTCGGCAGGCGGCAGCCGCTGAAGACAGAACGCCCCGGCCAGGCCGGGGCGTTTTCGTTGTTGCGATCAACGCGGCGCGTCCCTGCGGGATCCGCGAGGCAGCGCCCCGTGTCAGGCGGGCTTACTTCAAGCCGTCACTGATCGCCTTGGTCAGGGTGCCCTGCGCATCATCGCCGCTGAACTCCCAGAAGAATGCACCGCCCAGGCCCTGTGCTTTCACATAGCCCATCTTCTCGGTGACCATCGCGGGCGTATCCAGACTCCAGAACGTGGTGCCGTTGGAGATCCACGTGGCCTTGGCGACGTTGTCGGTGTACACCGGCCAGTTGAGGGTCTTCAGCACCTTCCAATCTTCGATACCGGCTTCGTACGTGCCCGGTGCCGCGCCGCTGGCGCTCTTGTAGAGCCCATTGTTGCCGCTGGCCACGCCGGTCCAGCCACGCCCGTAGTAGCCGATGCCCAGGTTCAACTTGCTGGCCGGTACCCCGCGGCTGAGGAAGGCTTCCATCGCATCGTTGCTGTTGTAGAGCTTCTGGTCGCCCGTGGAAGGATCGGCCGGTGAATCGAACAGGGCTGAGTGATGGTTGGTCTGCGGATCCCATGCGCCGTGGAAGTCGTAGGTCATCACGTTGATGAAATCCAGGTACGGGTGGTAGCTGGCCGGATCGGTCACCCGGATCTTGTCCACGCCTGCGCCCACGGCCACCGTCAGCAGCAGCCCGGGCCGCACTGCGTCGAGCTGGCGGCGGAATTCGGCCAGCAGGGCGGTGAAGTTGGCATTGTCGGCCGGTGTGCCGCAGCTCAACCCGCAGGCCACCGGGTACTCCCAGTCGATGTCGATGCCATCGAACACGCCGAGTGCCGCACCCGCGCCGCCGGCACCATCGGCGACCGGCAGGTTGCCCTTGATGTAGGCATCGATGCACGAGGCCACGAACGCCTGCCGGTTGGCCGGCTGCGCTGCGCTGGAGAACCCGCGCGACCAGGTCCAGCCGCCGAGCGAGATCAGCACCTTGATGTTCGGGTGTTTGGCCTTGAGCTGCTTGAGCTGGTTCCAGTTGCCACGCAGCGGCTGGTCCCAGGTATCGCCGACGCCACTCACGCTGGCCCCGGCAGCGAAGGATTTGCCGTAATCAGCGTACGCATCGCCGCCCACGCCGGTGTTCGGGTCGGAGGCCTGGGTCACGCCCACTTCGCAGCGGTTGTTGCGCACGTTGCCGAAGGCGTAGTTGATGTGGGTCAGCTTCGCTGCCGAGCCGCTGGTATCGATGTTCTTGACCTGGTAGTTGCGGCCGTAGATGCCCCATTGGGTGAAGTAGCCGATCACCCGCTTGTTGCCGCCGCCCCCGCCACCGGCGGCCGTGGTCACGCTGATCGAACTGCTCTGCGCCGACGCATTCCCGGCGTTGTCACGCGCGCGCACCGTGTAGGTGTAGGCCGTGCTCGCGGTGAGGCCGCCGTCGGTGTACTGGGTGGCACTCGGCGAGCCGACCAGGCTGCCGTTGCGGTACACGTCGTAGCCGGCCACGCCGCTGCCGCCGCTGTTGTCGGTGGCGGCATTCCAGGCCAGGTTCACCGTGGTGGCGGTCCTGGAAGGTGAAGCCAGCCCACCCGGCACGCTGGGCGGCGTGGTGTCGTTGCTGGCTGCGGTGACGGTCACGCTGACCGTGGCCGAGGAGGTCACCGCATTGTTGTTGTCGGTGGCCACCGCCTTGAAGGTGTGGCTGCCCGCCGAGGCATTGCTCCAGACCACGCTGTACGGCGCGCTGGTGTCGATGCCCAGCGAGGTGCCGCCGCGGAAGAATTCCACCTTGCTGACGCTGCCGTCGGTATCGCTGGCGTTGGCGCTCACGGTGATGTTGCTGCCGGCGGTGAAGCTGGCCCCGGCGGTGGGCGAGGTCAGGCTGACGGTGGGCGGTTGGTTGCTGCCGCTGCCATCGCAGGCGCCCAGGTTGGTGTAGTAGGGCGCGCCGGCCGGGTGGTCCGGCGGTGCGTTCCAGATGTCCTGGTTGGCGCGGTACAGCACGCCTCCCTTCTGCAGGGTCTGGCCGGCCAGATAGATGGCCGCGCCGTTCCATTCGGGCGCCCCGGTACAGTTCGCGGCCTGCACCAGGGTGGGCGTGCCGGCCGCAGCGGCCAAGGCCAGGGCCAGCAGCCAGCGCCGCGGACGCAGGGTGGGGGCTGGGGAGGTAAACGATGTCACTGCACGGCGCGCAATCGGGTCTGGCATGGTCGGTCTCCGATCAGGTGGTGTGCGCATGCCGCCGGGATGGCGGCATGCGTGCAGCAGTTCCGGACGCCGGTGAGAGAGGCCGGCAACGACATGGGGGACGGACGGCACCTGGCCGTGGGCCAGGTGGTGATAACGTTGTCATGTAATCGGCGGCCAATCCGTGAACCAGTGCATGGTTCGGGTGTGAACTGGGCTGGGCACCGCCTGGGCCTGCCGATCCCCGGGGCCGGGCCGCGGCGGCCGAGTTGGGTACAATAGTGGGCCCCGTTCCCAACCACGGTTCCCCGGACATGATGGTCCTCGAGGGCGCATCCGCCCTTTCGCCGTTCCGCCGCGAACGTCTTGAATCCCGCCTGCAGTCCCTGGCCGCCGATCTGCGCATCACCGGTGCCTGGCATGTCTACTTCATCCAGACCGAGGGCGATGCGGCCCCGGACCCGGCGATCCTGAGCCGGATCCTGGAAGCCCAGCCCGCGCTGGCCGGGCGTGAGGACGGGGCGGTATCGCGCTTCGTGGTGCCGCGGTTGGGCACGCTGTCGCCGTGGTCGAGCAAGGCCACCGAGCTGGTCCGCGGTGCCGGGCAGCCGATCCGCCGGGTCGAACGTGGCCTGCGTATCGATCTGGCCGGATGGCCGGCCGACGCGGCCGCGCAGGAAGCGGTGATCCGCGCGCTGCACGACCCGATGACCCAGTCCGTGCTGGCCGAGACCGCGCAGGCGCAGGCGCTGTTCAGCGCCCCGGCCCGCGGTGAGCTGGAACGGATCGCGCTGGATGACCTGGAAGCGGCCAACACCCGCCTCGGCCTGGCGATGGCCCAGGACGAGATCGACTACCTGCGCCAGCGCTTCGGCGAACTGGGCCGCAAGCCGTCGGACGTGGAACTGATGATGTTCGCGCAGGCCAACTCCGAGCACTGCCGCCACAAGATCTTCAATGCCAGCTGGGCCATCGACGGTGCCGAGCAGTCGCACTCGTTGTTCCGGATGATCAAGAACACCCACCAGCAGACCCCGCAGCACACGCTGAGCGCCTACAGCGACAACGCCGCGGTGGTCGCCGGTTTCCCGGCCGCGCGCTATCGCCCGGACCCGGCCAGCGGCGAGTACCGCAGCGAGGCCGTGGTCGATTCGGCGTTCTGCATCAAGGTGGAAACGCACAACCACCCGACCGCGATCGCCCCGTTCCCGGGTGCGGCCACCGGTGCGGGCGGCGAAATCCGCGATGAAGGTGCGACCGGCCGCGGCGGCAAGCCCAAGGCCGGCCTGACCGGCTTCTCGGTCTCGCATCTGCGCATCCCGACCCTGCCGCAGCCGTGGGAAGCGCCGCGCGCGCTGAACCCGCGCATGGCACCGGCGCTGGACATCATGCTGGACGGCCCGCTCGGCGGCGCCGCCTTCAACAACGAGTTCGGCCGCCCGAACCTGCTCGGTTACTTCCGCAGCTTCGAACTGCCCGAAGGGCAGGGCCTGATCCGCGCTTATGACAAGCCGATCATGCTGGCTGGTGGCCTGGGCGCGATCGACCAGAACCAGGTCGAGAAGCTGCGCCTGCAGCCCGGCGACGCGGTGATCGTGCTCGGCGGCCCGGCGATGCTGATCGGCCTGGGCGGTGGTGCCGCCAGCTCGGTGGCCTCCGGTGAGAGCGCCGAAGACCTCGATTTCGCCAGCGTGCAGCGCGACAACCCGGAAATGGAACGTCGCTGCCAGGAAGTGATCGACCGCTGCGTCGCGCTCGGCCTGGACAATCCGATCCGCTGGTTCCATGACGTCGGCGCCGGTGGCCTGTCCAACGCGATTCCCGAACTGCTGCACGACTCCGGCGTGGGTGGCGTGATCGATCTGGGCAAGGTGCCCGCCGATGACCCGTCGCTGTCGCCGATGCAGTTGTGGTGCAACGAATCGCAGGAACGTTATGTACTCGGCGTGCCGCAGGCGCGTCTGGCCGAGTTCGCCGCGCTGTGCGCGCGTGAACGTTGCCCGTTCGCCGCGGTCGGTGTCGCCACGGCCGAAGAGCGTCTGGTCGTGGCCTATGGCGCGACCGTGGGCAACATTCCGGCCGATGCCCCGATCGACCTGCCGATGGACGTGCTGTTCGGCAAGGCGCCGAAGATGCACCGCGACACCGTGCACCCGCCGGCGCCGCGCTGGCCGGCGCTGAAGACGGCCGGGCTGGACCTGCACGAAGCGGGTCTGCGCGTGCTGGCCCATCCCTCGGTGGCCTCGAAGAACTTCCTGGTCACCATCGGTGACCGCAGCGTCGGTGGCCTGACCGCACGCGAACAGATGATCGGCCCGTGGCAGCTGCCGCTGGCCAACGTCGCCATCACCTTGGCCGGTTTCGACACCGTGGCCGGCGAAGCGATGTCGATCGGCGAGCGCACCCCGCTGGCGCTGCTGGATGCGGCCGCGTCGGCGCGCATGGCGGTCGGTGAAGCGATCACCAACCTGTGTGCGGCCCCGGTCGACGCGCTGGAAACGGTCAAGCTGTCGGCCAACTGGATGGCCGCCGCCGGGCACAATGGCGAAGACGCGCTGCTGTACGACGCGGTGCGTGCGGTCGGCATGGAGCTGTGCCCGCAGCTGGACCTGAGCATTCCGGTCGGCAAGGACTCGCTGTCCATGCAGGCGCAGTGGCAGGCCGATGGCCAGGCACACAAGTCGGTCTCGCCGGTGTCGCTGGTGATCTCGGCGTTCGCGCCGGTTGCCGATGCCACCGGCCAGCTGACCCCGCTGCTCGACCGTGACGCCGACAGCGAGCTGTGGTTGATCGGCCTGGGCGCCGGCAAGCAGCGCCTGGGCGGCTCGATCCTGGCCCAGGTGCACGCCGACCATTCCGCACTGCCGGCCTTTGCCGGTGCGGTGCCGGACCTGGACGATGCGCAGCGCCTGCGTGCCTTCTTCGAACTGATCCGTGATGCACGCCAGGCGGGCCTGCTGCTGGCCTACCACGACCGCAGCGATGGCGGCGCGTTCGCCGCGTTGTGCGAAATGGCCTTTGCCTCGCGCCTGGGCCTGGACATCACCCTGGATGCCTGGGGCGATGATCCGTTCCGCAGCCTGTTCAATGAAGAACTGGGTGCGGTGGTGCAGATCGCCAAGGAAGACCGCGCGGCCTTCGCTGATCTGGTCGAGCGTCACGCACTGACCGAATGCGCCCAGCGCATCGCGCGTCCGACCACCGCGCCGGTGGTACGCGTCTCGCTGCAGGGCGAAAGCCTGGTCGAGTGGCGCTGGGAAGCGCTGTTCGATGCGTGGTGGTCGGTCACCCATGCCATGCAGAAGCTGCGCGACAACCCGGACAACGCCGACCAGGAGCGTGCCATCGCGCGCAACTTCAACGCGCCGGGCCTGAAGCCGAAGCTGACCTTCGATCTCAACGAAGACGTGGCGATGCCCTTCATCAACACCGGCGCGCGCCCGCGCGTGGCGGTGCTGCGCGAGCAGGGTGTCAACGGCCAGATCGAAATGGCGAACGTCTTCGAACGTGCCGGCTTCAGTTCGTTCGATGTGCATATGAGCGACCTGATCGAAGGCCGTGTCGCGCTGTCCGATTTCACCGGCCTGGTGGCCTGTGGCGGCTTCAGCTACGGCGACGTGCTCGGTGCCGGCCGCGGCTGGGCCACCTCGGTGCTGGAGCGCAGCGCGCTGCGCGATGCCTTCGCGGCGTTCTTCGCCCGCGAAGACAGCTTCGCGCTGGGTGTGTGCAACGGCTGCCAGATGATGAGCCAGCTCAAGGACATCATCCCCGGTGCCGAGCACTGGCCGCAGTTCCGCCGCAACCGCAGCGAGCAGTTCGAAGCGCGCACCGCGCTGCTGGAAGTGGTGGAATCGCCGTCGATCCTGCTGCGTGGCATGGCCGGTTCACGCCTGCCGGTCGCGGTGGCACATGGCGAAGGCCAGGCGGTGTTCGCCAATGCGGTCGATCAGGCGGCGGCGCGCGTGTCGCTGCGTTACATCGATGGCGACGGCAACGTAGCCACCCAGTACCCGCTGAATCCGAACGGCTCGCCCGACGGCATCACCGGCCTGACCACCACCGATGGCCGCACTACGATCATGATGCCGCACCCGGAACGCACCCCGCGTGCGATCAACCACAGCTGGCATCCGGACGAGTGGAACGGCGATTCGCCGTGGCTGCGGATGTTCCGCAACGCAAGAGTATGGTGCGGCTGATACTGCGCATCGCCTCCCAGTCGAGGTAGTGAAAACCGCGTGAAGAAACCGCCGGCTTGCCCGGCGGTTTTCTTTTGTACGCCCGACAACATGATCGGCAGCAATGAGTTACATCGCGTTACAACGTGAAATGACGTTATCGCCGTTACTCACATGCATCTAACAAAATCCTTCAATAACGCGTGGTTTTTGTGACGCACTTCGCGGTCATATGAATTTCAATGTCAAAGTCTTGACGTTGTTCAAACTGTACGTTAACACTGCATCCTCATTTCGACAGCGTTCAGTTCCACAGTAACCGCATGGATGGCGTGCACGCTGTAGGTATCTGCCAGCCATTGCGCACAACGCAGTAAATCAAGCGAAAAAACGCCCCCAGGGGACGTTGGACCACGCGGTCCGGCGTTGGCGTCGCTTTGCCTAAAACCAGCCTAATCAGGAGCCACATCGATGAATCGGATTTATCGCAAGGTCTGGAACAAAGCACTGGGGCAGATGGTCGTCGCCTCGGAATTGGCCAGCAGCCAGTCCTCGGGTGTCGTCATCGATCAGCGCCGAACCTCTGGCGGACGCAACACCGCACTGCTCTGCGCCGCCATCGCGTTGACGCTGGGAGTGGGCATGGCAGGCGGCGCGCAGACAGCGCGTGCGCAGTCGGTGGAGGTGGGTGGGAACGCGAACTGCGTGGTTCTGAACAGCACGGTCATCGACAGCTGTGTCGTTGATGGCAATGCCACCGCCTCGGGCACCAATGCGGTGGCGATCGGCAGCAACAGCACGGCCTCCGGGGCGAACAGCGTGGCGCTGGGCGCCGGCTCGAAGACCAACCGCGCCAACACGGTATCGGTGGGTGATGCGGGCAAGGAACGGCAGGTTACCAACGTGGCCGCCGGCACCGCCGCCACGGATGCGGTGAACAAGGCACAGCTGGACAAGGTTGCAGTGGCAGCCGAAGGCGCGACCCGCTATTTCAAGGCCGACGGTGACGGCAACGATGCCGACGCGGCGAAGATCGATGGCGAAGGTGCACTGGCCGCAGGGGCGAGCGCCAACGCGGACGGTGACGGCGCAACGGCGCTGGGCCACAGCAGCCAGGCCATCGGCAATGCGACCACCGCAGTGGGCAGCGAAGCACTCGCGGTCGGCCTCGGGGCAAGTTCGTTCGGCCAGGGCAGCCTGGCCTTCGGTGATGCGAGCATCGCGCTCGGCCAGAGCGCTGCGGCGTTCGGTCTGGGCGATGTCGCGCTCGGTGCATCGGCAGTGGCGGCCAGTGAAAACGGCGCGGCCACCGCGATTGGCGGTCTTGCCGAAGCCAGCGCCGATGGCGCGACCGCGATTGGTGGCGGCGCACTCGCCATCGGCCCGGGCAGCACCTCGCTGGGCCGCGGCGCGGCCAGTGCCGGCGAAGCGTCGGTGGCGGTCGGTGCGTTCAGCGTCGCGGTCGCCGATTTCAGTGCGACGCTCGGTGCGAATTCCGCTGCGGTTGCGGTAGGCAGCGTGGCGCTCGGCGCCGGCTCGTACGCCGATCGCGTCGACACGGTGTCGGTCGGCAATGCGCAGAACGGCCTGCGCCGCCAGATCACCAATCTCGCCGACGGCACCGATGACAGCGATGCGGTGAACAAGGCGCAGCTCGATGCCGTCGGCGGCGTCGCCGCCAACACGGACAAGTACTTCCAGGCCACCGGCAGCAGCGACAGCGATGCCGGTGCCTTCGCGGCAGGCGACAACGCTACGGCGATCGGTGAAGCATCCAACGCGCTGGCCGACGGTGCGACCGCGCTCGGCAGCGGCGCCACGGTGACCGCGCAGAACGCAACGGCGGTCGGTTACAACGCCAGCGCCACCGGCCAGAACAGCGCGGCCTTCGGCACCAATGCGCAGGCCAATGGCCCGGGCAGCGTGGCGGTCGGCGGTGCTGCGGTGGATGCCGATGGCAATCCGCTGATCACCAATGGCGGCGTACCGGTCGATACCGGCGCGACCAGCGCCGGCGTGGGCGGCACGGCGGTCGGTGCAAGTGCGGAAGCCTCCGGGTTCGCTGCGTCGTCCTACGGCGTCGGCGCGTACGCGGCCGGTGCACAGGCGTCGGCCTTCGGCGCGGTGGCCAACGCCACCGGCGACTATTCCACTGCGGTCGGGACGCAGAGCGTGGCGACCGGCAACAGCAGCACGGCCATCGGTGGCCCGGCGGATCTGCTGCCGGGGCTGGGCTTCTTCGTGCAGACCCAGGCCAGCGGCGAAGCCGCCACGGCCGTCGGCGCAGGTGCGATCGCCAGCGGTGATTACGCCGTGGCCAACGGCACCCTGAGCGAAGCCTCGGGCACTGAAGCCACCGCCGTGGGCTACTTCGCCTATGCCCCGGGTGAGGGCGCCACTGCACTCGGCGCGGAGACCTGGGCCAGCGGGGAACTGAGCACGGCGGTCGGTTTCTACAGCACCGCGCGCGGCGCCAACAGCGTTGCCCTCGGCGCCAACTCCACCGCCACCCGTGACAACACGGTCTCGGTCGGTGACGTCGGCAACGAGCGCCAGATCACCAGCGTCGCAGCCGGTACCGAAGCCACGGACGCGGTCAACAAGGCACAGCTTGATGCCGTCGCGACGTCGGCCTCGGCGACCTCGGCGCAGTTCAAGGCGAACGGTGCGGCCGGCGGTGTGGTCGGTGCCTTCGCCGAGGGTGAGGATGCGCTGGCGGCCGGTGAGGCCAGCAATGCGCTGGGTGCCGGTGCCACGGCGGTCGGCGGCGGCGCGACCGCGGTCGGCGATGACACTGTCGCGCTGGGCCGCAACAGCAGCGCCACCGGCAATGGCAGTGTCGCCATCGGTGGGCTGGGCCAGGCCTATGACGAATACAACCAGCCGCTGGTCGATGACCAGGGCAATGCGATCCTGATCGGTGCGACCGCGGCGCCGGACAGCGTGGCGGTCGGTGCCGGTGCTCAAGCTACCGGCACCACCAGCAACGCCTTCGGCAGCGGCGCGCAGGCCACCGGCAGCAACAGCCTGGCCAGCGGCTACAAGGCCCGCGCGACCGGCGATTACAGCGTGGCGCAGGGCGACAATGCCTTCGCCAGTGGCGAAGAAACCACGGCCACCGGTGCCTATGCATGGGCCACTGCCGATGGCGCCACCGCCTTCGGTTCCAGTGCATGGGCGACCGAAGCCAACGCGACCGCAGTCGGCCAGTCGGCCTGGGCCAGCGGCACTGGATCGACCTCGATCGGCTACAACAGCTGGGCGCGCGGCAGCAGTTCCACCGCGCTCGGCCGTGGTGCCTTCGGCTACGGCGACAACAGCGTAGCCGTAGGATTCCAGGCCCTGGGCAACAGCATCAACACCATCGCCATCGGCACCAATGTGGTGGCCGGCGGTGAAAGCGCGATCGGTATCGGCGCCGGCAGCAATGCCAGTGCGTCCAACAGCGTGGCGCTCGGCGCGGGTGCGGTCGCTGATCGTGCCTACACCGTCTCGGTCGGCAACGATGGCCGGCAGCGCCAGATCACCCAGGTCGCCGCCGGTACCGAAGGCAGTGATGCGGTCAATCTCGATCAGCTGAGCGCAGCCACCGATCAGTTCCAGGCCAGCGGTGATGGTGTTGCCGTCGCCGGTGGCGAGGAGAGTGTGGCCGCCGGTGCAAACGCGGCGACCGATGGCGATTACGCCACCGCAGTCGGTTCGAGCAGCTTCGCAGCCGGCACCGGTGCAGCGGCGATCGGCAGCGGCGCGTTTGCGCTGGCGGACAACGCTAGTGCCGTCGGCTTCAACGCCGTCGCCAGCGGTGCCAACGCAAGCGCAACCGGTGCCAACGCACAGGCGACCGCCGAATACGCAACAGCCAGCGGTGCCGAAAGCTTGGCCTCGGGTGAGCAGAGCACCGCGACCGGTGCGGCCAGCGTCGCCTCCGGCGCCGGCAGCCTGGCCGGTGGCGCGCTGTCCGACGCGGCCGGTGAAGAATCCGTGGCGTTGGGCTACTTCAGCAGCGCCAGTGGCGACGGCGCGACCGCGGTAGGTGCCGAAAGCGTGGTCAGTGGCACGCTGTCGGCCGGTTATGGCTTCGCCTCCGAAGCCACCGCCAACTACACCACCGCGATCGGCGGGTATGCCGTGGCCTCGGCTTTCAACGCCACCGCGCTGGGCAGCTTCGCGCAGGCGACCGGCTCCAACAGCGTGGCCCTCGGTGGTGATGCTGAAGCCTCCGGAGCCTACAGCACCGCCACCGGCCAGGGCAGCCTGGCCAGTGGCATCAACAGCGTGGCCGTCGGTGGTGCGCTGTTCGGCCTGCTGCCTACCGAAGCGTCGGGCAATTACTCCACGGCTGTCGGTGGTGGAGCATGGTCGCCCGGCGTGAACAGCACCGCGCTCGGCAACGCAGCAACCTCCACCGGGGCCAACAGCGTTGCGCTGGGCGCGGACTCGATCGCCGACCGCGATGACAGCGTCTCGGTCGGCAGCGCCGATGCGCAGCGCCAGATCACCCACGTCGCCGCCGGTACCGACGGCACCGATGCGGTGAACGTGAACCAGTTGAATGCGGTGGCCGATGCGGCCGCCACCACTAGCAAGTTCTTCCAGGCCAGTGGCAGTGCCGACAGCGATGCCGGTGCCTACGTGGAAGGCGACAACGCGCTGGCTGCCGGTGAGGCCGCCAATGCCATCGGCAACGGCGCCACCGCGCTGGGCAGTGGCAGCACCGTGATCGCCAATGAATCCACCGCCCTGGGCTTCAATGCCACGGTCACCGGGGACAACGCCGTGGCGATCGGCAGCAACGCCAGCAGCAGTGCTGCCGGGGCAGTCGCCATCGGCGATCTGAGCGCGGCGTCCGGTGCGGCGTCCGTCGCCATCGGCGGTGGTTCGCTGTCGCAGGGCTTCGGTGCGGTCGCGATCGGCGCTGGCTCGGAGGCGGCAGGCCTGGCCGCGACGGCGGTCGGGTACGGTGCGTGGGCGCTGGGCCGCGAGTCCACCGCGATCGGCAACTTCGCCACCGCCGACGGCTGGCAGGCCAGCGCGTTCGGCGCCAATGCCAGTGCCGCCTTCTTCGGCACCGCGCTGGGCAGCAATGCGCAGGCGGGCGAGGTCGCCACGGCGGTCGGCCAGGGCACGCGTGCGGACATCGCCGGCGCCGCCTTCGGCGTGCAGGCCAACGCCGGCCAGTATGGTGTGGCGGTCGGCAACAACGCCGCCACCGCCGAGGACGGCGTGGCCGTAGGCTTCAACGCGTTGGCCGGTGCGGATGCGGGCAGCGTCACCCAGGGCATCCAGACCACGGCCATCGGCAGCGAAGCCTGGGCAACCGAAGACGGTGCCACCGTGGTGGGCTACAACAGCTACGCGCAGGCGCTGAACTCCACCGTGGTCGGCAGCAACACGTGGACCACCAAGGACGCCGACAACAGCGTCGCGCTCGGTGCCGGTTCGCTGGCCGACCGTGCCAACGCCGTGTCGGTCGGCGCCGCAGAAGCCTGGACAGACGCCGCGGGCGTGGTGCATGCGGCCATCGACCGGCAGATCACCAATGTCGGTGCCGGTACCGAAGACACCGATGCGGTCAACCTTGCGCAGTTGAAGGAGGTGGCGGCCACCGCCGAAGCCACCAGCAAGTACTTCCAGGCCAGCGGCAGCGACGACAGCGACGCCGGTGCCTACGTGGAAGGCGACAATGCGCTGGCTGCCGGTGAGGCCGCCAACGCCATCGGCAACGGCGCCAGCGCACTCGGCAGCGGCGCCACCGCCATCGCGGACAACGCCACGGCCGTCGGTTTCAATGCCCTGGCCAGCGCTGACGGCGCCGCGGCCCTGGGCAGTGACGCGCAGGCGACCGGCGAAGACAGCGTGGCGATCGGCAACGGCGCCAGTGCCAGCGAGATCGGTGCGAGCGCCACCGGCGCCGGTGCACAGGCCGGTGGTGCATACGCCACAGCGACCGGCAGCCAGTCCACGGCGGCCGGCCAGCAGGCCACCGCCAATGGCTTCCGCGCCAATGCCTCCGAAGCCGGTGCATCGGCCTTCGGCAGTTACAGCGAAGCGACCGGCCAGCTCTCGTCCGCGCTGGGCTACGGGGCGGTCGCCTCCAACGCCTACGCCGTGGCGGTGGGTGCGGCCTCGACGGCCTCCGGCGCTGGTGCGGTGGCGGTGGGTGAGTACTCCGAAGCCACCGGCGATGAGAGCGTGGCGATCGGTGGCACGACCTTCTTCGGTCTGCTGCCGTCGCGCGCATCGGGTACCGGCGCCTCGGCCTTCGGTGCGGGCGCGTGGGCAACCGATGATTACGCCACGGCGATCGGCTGGAACTCGTGGGCCGATGCGGGCAATGCCACGGCACTGGGTGCCAGTGCCAGCGCGGAAGGCGTGAACAGTGTTGCGCTCGGCGCCGGTTCCACCGCGGATCGCGACAACTCGGTCTCGGTCGGCACAGCCAGCGCGCAACGGCAGATCACCAACGTCGCCGCCGGTACGGAGGGCACCGACGCGGTGAACGTCGATCAGCTCAGTGCGGTCGCCGATGTGGCCGAAACCACCAGCCGGTTCTTCCAGGCCTCGGGCAGCGGCAACGGCGATGACGTCGGCAGCTTCGTCGACGGGGCGTATGCCACTGCGGCGGGTGAGGCGGCCAATGCGTTCGGTACCGGGGCCTCGGCCTACGGCAGCGGCGCGCTGGCGTCGGGGCGCAACGCCTCTGCGTCGGGCTTCAACGCCTCGGCCACGGCAGACTCGGCGACCGCCATCGGTGGTGCGTTGTATTACGAAGATGAGAACGGCACCGTGTTGCTCGACAAGGCCACCAGCGCCAGCGCCGTCGGTGCCACCGCGCTCGGTGCGGGGGCGCAGGCCGACGGAAGCTTCAGCACCGCGACCGGTGCCGGTGCCACGGCGGCCGGGCTGCAGTCCTCTGCTTTCGGCTACAGCGCCGAAGCCGGCAGTGACTACAGCACCGCCGTCGGCACGTTCAGCGCGGCCAGCGGCGCGCGCACCACGGCGTTGGGCTACGGAGCCGAAGCCAGTGGCGATTACGCCTCCGCACTGGGCTGGGGCAGCGCCGCCTCGGGCAGCTACGCCAATGCGATCGGCTACGCATCACAGGCCAGCGGCGACAACAGTGTGGCTGCCGGTTCCAACGCCTGGGCAACCGCGGCACGCACCACGGCGGTCGGGCAGCTGGCCTGGGCGACCTCGCAGGGGTCCACCGCCATCGGCCAGGACAGCTATGCCTACAGCGGCATCAATGCCACCGCACTGGGCACCAGTTCGTCGGCCAGTGGTGCCGGCAGCGTCGCGCTCGGCGCCGGTGCCCGCACCAGCGAGGCCAATGTGGTCTCGGTCGGCGGCGGTAACGGCACCACCGGCCCGGCGACGCGGCGCATCACCAATGTCGGGGATGCGGTCAATGCCAGTGACGCGGTGACCAAGTCGCAGCTGGATTCGGTCGCTGCCACGGCCGATGCGGTCGGCAAGCACTTCCAGGCCAGCGGCAGCGGCGTGGCCACGGCCAGCGGCAGTGATGCACTCGCCGCCGGTTCCGGCGCCACGGCCAGCGCAACACGCAGCAGTGCACTGGGTACCGCAGCGGTCGCCTCGGCCACCGGTGCCACGGCCGTCGGTGCCGATGCCTCGGCACGCGGTGCCAACAGCACCGTGATTGGTCGCCAGGCCTCGACCAATGCGACCAACGGCGTGGCGATCGGCAACGGTGCGTTCGCCAGCAACGGGGCCAACAGCATCGCGATCGGGTCGGCGGCAGGCGTCTCCGGTGCCAACGCGGTGGCATTGGGCGCCGGCTCGCGCGCGGTCGAAGCCAATGTGGTCTCGGTCGGTGGCGGCAACGGCACCGATGGCCCGGCGACACGCCGCATCGTCAATGTGGGTGCCGGTCGCATCGCGGCGGGCAGCACCGATGCGGTGACCGGCGGCCAGCTCAACACCACCAACCAGCGCGTGGGTGCGGTGGAAACCCAGGTCGGTGATATCGACACCCGGATCGGCTCGGTCGAGAACGTCACCGCCAATGCGCTGACCTACGACGACAGCAGCCGCGACACGCTCACCCTCTCGGGTCTGCAGGGCACCACGCTGGACAACGTCGGCAGCGGTTCGATCGCATCCGGCAGCCGCCAGGCGATCAACGGCGGGCAGTTGTTCCAGTCGCTCACCGATGTCGCCACCTTCCTCGGCGGCGGGGCCAGTGTCGGCATGCAGGGCGTGTTCGTTGCGCCGAACTATGTGATCCAGGGCGCGACGTACAGCAATGTCGGCGATGCACTGGGTGCGCTGGACCGCAAGGTCAGCGACCTCGATCAGCGTGTCGCCGGTGGCAGCAGTGGCAGTGCACGTGCACGGACTGCCTCGCTGGCGACTGCCAGCGTCGCAGCGGACACCAGCGCTGTGCAGGAGGCCAGCGTCATCAGCGCTGCCAGCGAAACCGTCGTCGCCAACGTGCAAGGCGCGCCGACCGCTGCAAGTGTCGGCAGCAGTCAGCCAATCAACGCGCCGGCGGCCGCACCTGCCGCCGTCAACGCGGTGGCGATGGGTGACGGTGCCGTCGCAAGCGGGGCCTCGGCCACGGCCATCGGCCAGGGCGCGACCGCCTCGGCGGCCAACTCGGTGGCGCTGGGCCAGGGCTCGGTCGCCGATCGTGCCGACACCGTCTCGGTCGGCAGCGTCGGCAACGAGCGACAGGTCGCCAACGTCGCGGCCGGTACGCAGGCCACGGATGCGGTCAACAAAGGCCAGCTGGATGGCGGCATCGCGACCGCCAACAGCTACACCGACCAGCGCTTCACCTCGATGGCCGACAGCTTCGACATCTACAAGGGCGAGATCGACCAGCGCCTGCGTCACCAGGACCGCCGCATCGATCGCCAGGGCGCGATGAGCGCGGCCATGCTCAACATGGCCACCAGCGCCGCCGGCGTGCGCACCCAGAACCGCGTCGGTGTCGGCGTCGGTTTCCAGGGCGGTGAATCGGCCCTGTCGCTGGGCTACCAGCGTGCGCTCAGCGAGCGCGCCACGGTGACCCTGGGCGGTGCCTTCAGCAGTGATGACAGCTCGGTCGGCGTGGGTGCCGGCTTTGGCTGGTAAGCCGTTTCAACGCGGGGCCGTGCGCGGCCCCGCCGCAACGCAATGCAAGGCCTGAGGGGGCGGGTCACGGGAACCCTGGCCAGGGCCGGCCAGGGAGCTCGCATGGAGTGTTGGCCTGAACAGTCGTTTGATCCATGACCTTGAAGAGGACGTCAACGTGACCAGTAAGCAGAACCTTCGCATCAATGTGCTGGCAGCCGCCGTGCTGTCGTTGTCCGCAGGCGCCAGCGCCTATGCCGCGGGCCTGCCGGCCAAGGAGCCGGTGCGCCAGCCGGCTGCCGCCCAGGGCGCAGAGCGCATCATCGTCAAGTACCGCCCCGGCAGTGCCGCGGCCACGGATCGTTCGGCCAAGCTGACGGCCGTGCAGTCGGCGGTCGCCCGCGCCAGTGTCGGTGGCTCCGCCGCCGGGCGTGCCAGCGCGGTGAACCCGCAGATCGTGCGCAAGCTCGGTGTCGGTGCCGATCTGATCCGCCTGCAGGGCCGCTTGAGCCCGGCCGAACTGCAGAAGGTGCTGGCCGAGATCAAGGCCGATCCTTCCGTGCAGTACGCCGAAGTGGACGTGAAGCTGCAGCGCACCGATGTGCGCCCGCGCGACGCGACCCCGCAGCTGGTGCCGAACGATCCGTACTACGCGCAGTACCAGTGGCATCTGAACAGCGCTACCGGCGGCATCAATGCGCCGGCCGCGTGGGACATCGCCCAGGGCGAAGGCGTAGTGGTGGCGGTGCTCGATACCGGCATCCTGCCGCAGCATCCGGACTTCTCCGGCAATCTGCTGGAAGGCTACGACTTCATCAGCGACGCGGAGACCTCCCGCCGCGCCACCGATGACCGCGTGCCCGGCGCGCTGGATTACGGTGACTGGGTGGAGAACGACAACGAGTGCTATGCCGGCTCGCTGGCCGATGACAGTTCCTGGCACGGCACCCACGTGGCCGGCACCATCGCCGAATCCACCAACAATGGCGTCGGCATGGCAGGCGTCGCGTACAAGGCCCGCGTGCTGCCGGTGCGCGTGCTCGGCAAGTGCGGCGGCTACATCTCCGACATCGCCGATGCGATCACCTGGGCCTCCGGCGGCACCGTTGCCGGGGTTCCGGCCAATGCCAACCCGGCCGAGGTCATCAACATGAGCCTGGGCGGTGGCGGCGCATGCGATGCGCTCTACCAGGACGCCATCAACGGTGCGGTATCGCGGGGCACCACCGTGGTGGTCGCCGCCGGCAACTCGGCCTCCAACGCGGCCAACTTCCGGCCGGCCAGCTGCGCCAACGTGGTGGCGGTCGGCGCCACCCGCATCACCGGCGGCATCGCCTACTACTCCAACTTCGGCCCGGTGGTGGATCTGTCCGGCCCGGGCGGCGGCGGCAGCGTAGACGGCAACCCGGGCGGTTACGTGTGGCAGTCCGGCTACAACGGCCTGACCACGCCGACCTCCGGTGCCTACAGCTACATGGGCATGGCCGGTACCTCGATGGCCTCTCCGCACGTTGCGGCGGTGGCGGCGCTGGTGCAGGGCGCGGTCGCCGCGGCCGGCAAGGATCCGCTCACCCCGGCCGCGCTGGAAGCACTGCTCAAGCAGACCGCGCGGGCGTTCCCGGTGACCATCCCGACCGCCACCCCGATCGGCACCGGCATCGTCGATGCCAAGGCGGCCCTGGACAAGGCGCTGGAAGAAGAGTGCACCGAGAACTGCGGCCCGGTGGCGACCCCGCTGACCAACAAGGTCGCCGTGGGTGGCCTGAGCGGCGCCGGTGGCAGCGAAGTGCTTTACAGCTTCGAGGCGCAGGCCGGCAAGGTACTGAGCCTGCTCACCTATGGCGGCAGCGGCAACGTCTCGGTGTATGTGAGCCAGGGCAAGGAGCCGACCGCGACCGCGTTCGATGCCAAGTCCACGCGGCCGGGCAACAGTGAAACCGTGCGCTTCACCGCACCGGTGGCCGGAACGTATTACATCAAGGTGGTGGGCGAGTCCGCGTTCAGCGGCGTGAGCATTCTCGCCAACCAGTAATACGGGTCAAACGCCACGGGAGTCCGTCATGTGACGGGCTCCCGTTTTTACATCTGGACGGTGTGGAATCCCGCGTACGATCGCGGTGAACTGCTAAAGTCGCAGCGGTTGCCAGGAGAAGCTTCTTGAACGCGGTTGCCCAGGACCCCACTGCAGAATCCACCGCTGAATCCCGCATCGTCGGGGTATTGCTGGAGAAAGGCCGGCTCAAGGACAGCGATCTGGCCCGCGCGCGTCCGCTGCACCGTGAATCCGGTGGCAGCCTGCTCGGCCTGCTGGTCCGCCTGGGGCTGGTATCAGAGCGCGACCATGCACAGACCTGCGCCGAGGTTCTCGGCCTGCCGCTGCTCGACGCCAAGGCCGTGCCGGAATCGCCGCCCGAAGCGCTGCTGGACGGGCTGCCGCTGACGGTGCGATTCCTCAAGCAGTTCCATGTCTGCCCCCTCGCATTGCAGGACGACGCGCTGGATCTGTGGCTGTCCGATCCACAGGACCCGTATGCGGCCGATGCCGTGCAGCTGGCGATGGCGCTGCCGGTCCGCCTGCATGTCGGCCTGCGCTCGGAAATCGATGATCTGATCGAGCGCTGGTTCGGCCAGGGCCGCAGCGCGATGGGCGCGATCATCGAAACCGCGGACGGTGAAGGTGCGGCGGTCGACGACATCGAACACCTGCGCGACCTGGCGTCCGAAGCGCCGGTGATCCGGCTGGTCAATCTCGTGATCCAGCGGGCGGTGGAACTGCGCGCCTCCGATATTCATATCGAACCGTTCGAGAATCGCCTGAAGGTGCGCTACCGCGTAGACGGCGTGCTGATCGAAGGGGAAAGCCCGCCGGTGAATCTTACCGCTGCGGTGATCAGCCGCATCAAGATCATGGCGCGGCTCAACATCGCCGAACGTCGCCTGCCGCAGGACGGCCGCATCATGCTGCGCGTGCAGGGCAAGGAACTGGACCTGCGCGTGAGCAGCGTACCGACCGCGCACGGCGAAAGCGTGGTCATGCGTCTGCTCGACCGCGACACCGTTGTGTTCGATTTCCATCGGTTGGGGTTCACCGAGGCGTTCCTGCCGCAGTTCCGCAAGGTGCTGGAACAGCCACACGGCATCCTGCTGGTCACCGGCCCGACCGGTTCGGGCAAGACCACCACGCTGTACACCGCGCTGAGCCAGCTCAATACCGCCGACGTCAAGATCATCACCGTCGAAGATCCGGTGGAGTACCAGATCGAAGGCATCAACCAGATCCAGGCCAAGCCGCAGATCGGGCTGGATTTCGCCAATGCGCTGCGCAGCATCGTGCGCCAGGACCCGGACATCATCATGATCGGTGAAATGCGCGACCTGGAAACCGCGCGCATCGCCATCCAGTCCGCGCTCACCGGCCACCTGGTGCTGTCCACGCTGCACACCAACAACGCCGCAGGCGGCATCACCCGCCTGCTCGACATGGGCGTGGAAGATTATCTGCTCACCTCCACCATCAACGGCATCCTGGCCCAGCGCCTGGTGCGCAGGCTGGAGCCCCAGCACGCCCAGCGCTATCGCGCATCGCCCGAAGAGATCGATAAATTCGGCCTGCGCCGGCTGCAGCCGGAGGGCGAGATTTTCCTGTATCGCGCGCAGCCCTCGGCGATCGCACCGACCGGGTACCTGGGCCGGACCACCATCGTGGAATTCCTGGTGATGAACGATGCGCTGCGCAGTGCGGTGATGCGTCGGGCCGGGATGGGCGAGATCGAGCAGATCGCGCGTGCCGCGGGCATGCGCACCATGTACGAAGACGGGCTGTCCAAAGCCCTGCAGGGCCACACCACGCTGGAAGAAGTGCTGCGCGTGACGGAGGATGCCTGATGCGTGCCTGCGGCCAATACCGGGTGGGCGGCTGAGCATGCCCCAGTACCGCTACAAGGCGCTCAATGCCCACGGCGAACTGTTCGATGGCCAGATGGAGGCAGCCAGCGAAGCGGAGGTCGCCGCGCGGCTGCAGGACCAGGGCCACATGCCGATGGAGGCACGTCTGGCCAGCGAGGGTGTCGCTGGGGCGTCGTCGTGGCTGGCGCTGCTGCGCCGCAAGCCGTTCGATGGCGGCGCGCTGGTGCAGTTCACCCAGCAGCTGGCCACGCTGCTCGGTGCCGGCCAGCCGCTGGACCGCGCGCTGAGCATCCTGCTGGAACTGCCCGAAGACGAGCGTACCCGCCGCGTCATCACCGACATCCGCGACATCGTGCGCGGTGGCGCACCACTCTCGACCGCGCTGGAACGCCAGCACGGATTGTTCTCCCGGCTGTACATCAACATGGTGCGCGCCGGTGAGGCCGGCGGCAGCCTGCACGACACCCTGCAGCGACTCTCGGATTACCTCGAGCGCAGCGCCGAGCTGAAAGGGCGCGTGATCAACGCGCTGATCTACCCGGCGATCCTGTTGGTGGTGGTCGGCGGTGCGCTGCTGTTCCTGCTGGGTTACGTCGTGCCGCAGTTCGCGCTGATGTACGAGAGCCTGGATGTCGCGCTGCCCTGGTTCACCCAGTGGGTGCTCACCGCCGGGCTGGTGGTGCGCGAAGGCTGGGTCATCATGATCGTGGTGCCGGCCGTGATCGCGCTGGTAGTGGAACGGCGGCTGCGGCAACCGGCCGCGCGCCTGGCCGTGGATGGCTGGCTGCTGCAGCGCAAAGGCATCGGCCCGCTGCTGGGCAAGCTGGAGACCGCACGCCTGGCCCGCACGCTGGGCACGCTGCTGCGCAACGGCGTGCCACTGCTGTCCGGCCTGGGCATCGCGCGCAATGTGTTGAGCAACCGCGCGCTGGCTGCCGACGTGGATGCCGCCAGCGACGAGGTCAAGAATGGCAACGGGCTGTCGGCCTCGCTGTCGCGGGGCAAGCGGTTTCCGCGGCTGGCACTGCAGATGATCCAGGTCGGCGAGGAATCCGGTGCGCTGGATACGATGCTGCTCAAGACCGCCGATACGTTCGAGCAGGAAAGCGCGCGCGCGATCGACCGTCTGCTGTCGGCACTGGTGCCGGTGATCACCCTGGTGCTGGCCTCGGTGGTCGGCCTGGTGATCGTGGCCGTGCTGGTGCCGCTGTACGACCTGACCAATGCCATCGGCTGACCGGCCGCTGGTCAACACCTCTACGATTCGATGCAAGGAGCCTGCCACATGCAACGCCGCCGCCTGACCCGCTTCTCTTCCGCGCGCCACCAGTCCGGCATGAGCCTGCTGGAAATCATCATCGTCATCGTGCTGATCGGCGCGGTGCTGACCCTGGTCGGCAGCCGAGTGCTCGGCGGCGCCGACCGCGGCAAGGCCAACATCGCCAAGGCGCAGGTGCAGACCATGGCCGGCAAGATCGACAACTACCAGCTGGACACCGGCAAGCTGCCGGCCAAGCTGGAGGATCTGGTCACCCAGCCCAGCGGCAGTGCCGGCTGGCTCGGTCCGTACGCCAAGCCGGCCGATCTCAACGACCCGTGGGGCCACGCGCTGGAGTACCGCGTCCCGGGCGAAGGCGAGCCGTACGACCTGATCAGCCTGGGCAAGGATGGCAAGGTGGGCGGCAGCAGTTACGACGCGGACATCCGGTACGAGTAATCGGCATTGGGAGCACTGTGGTCCATGCCGAGCAGACCGCCGCGCCGCGTGCCCACGGGCATGCATGCGCGTGGCCTGTCGTTGCTGGAAATGCTGCTGGTGGTCGCGCTGATCGCCATCATCGGCGTGGTCACCGCCACCGCGATGAACGGCGGCATCGACGGCATGCGCCTGCGCAATGCCGGCAAGGAAATCGCCACCCAGCTGCGTTACACGCGTACCCAGGCGATCGCTACCGGGCAGACCCAGCGCTTCGTGATCGACCCGCGTGCGCGGACGTGGCAGGCGGCCAACGGCCGCCACGGGCAGATTCCGGCGGCGTTGGATGTACGGTTCCGTGGCGCCGGCCAGCTCGGTGCCGCACCCGGGCAGGGCGCGATCGCCTTCTTCGCCGACGGCGCCGCCAGTGGCGGCACCATCGAAGTGAGCACGCGGGGCGCAGCCTGGGACATCCACGTGGGCTGGATCACCGGCGAAGTGCGTGCCGGCCCGCGCCGGGAGGGCCGATGAGGCGCCAGCGTGGGTATTCGCTGCTGGAGGTGATCATCGCTTTCGCGCTGCTGGCGCTTGCGCTGACCCTGCTGCTGGGCAGCCTGTCCGGCGCGGCGCGCCAGGTCGGGCAGGCCGACGTGCGCAGCCGCGCGACACTGTATGCGCAATCATTGCTGGCCAGCACGGGGGTGGAAAGCCCCTTGCAGGAAGGCAGCACGCAGGGAGAGTGGGAGCAGGGCAGGTACCGCTGGCAACTGCAGGTGGCGCCCTACCAGGAGCCCCGCAGCGCTACCGGTCCGGTCACGGTGGACGTTGGCGGCCCGACCCTGGCACAGATCACCCTGCAGGTACGCTGGGGCGAGGGCAATGGCGAGCAGCTGCAATGGCGCAGCCTGCGCCTGTTGCCGCCGGTGCCGGGCGCACCACGATGACAGCACGCGCACGCCGGGCCGCCGGCTTCACCCTGATCGAAATCCTGCTGGCGACCGCCTTGCTCGTCGGCGGCCTGGCGTTGGCCTTCGCCACCGTGCGCTCGGCCATGGCGATCAGCCAACGCGGCGAGCGCATGGCCGCGCAGAACGAGCGCATGCGCGCGGTGGAAGGTTTCCTGCGGCGGCGCCTGTCCACCGCACTGGTGATCGCGACCACCCCGCCGGACCCGACCCGCGATCCGGTGTATTTCATGGGCGAGCCGCAGCGCATGCTGTTCGTCTCGGATCTGCCGGGCTATCTGGGTCGCGGCGGGCCGTATGCACACGAGCTGCAGGTCCGCCACGCCGCGGGCGCCGAGCAGCTGGAGGTCGCGCTGACCCTGCTGCAGAACGGCGAGGCGATCGAGGAAGATCCGCCACGCCCGCCGGAAATGCTGGCCGATCAGCTGCGCGAGGTGCGCTTCCGTTATCGCGGCACCGACCCGCGCACTGGTCAGTTGACGCCGTGGCTGGACCGCTGGGATGACACCCGCCGCCTGCCGTTGCTGGTCTCGATCGAGATCGTGCCGCTGCAGGGGCCGGCCTGGCCGCCGATGATCGCCGCGCTGCCACCGTCACGTGGGGATCGCCCATGAGGCCGGTACGTGGCGCCGCGCTCGTCCTGGTGTTGTGGCTGATCGCCCTGCTGACCGCGGTGGTCGGCGCGTTCGCCCTGAGCGCGCGCGTGGAGCACATGCAGCAGCGCGTGATCGGTGACGATGCCATCGGGCAGGAGTACGCGCGCGCAGGGCTGGAGTACGCGCTGCACCGCCTGCAGCCGCGCGCCGCCCAGCCGGCCTGGGTTGCCGATGGCCGCCGCTACCGGTGGACGTTCGATACGCGCCGGATCGATCTGACGATCCTCGATGAGAACGGCAAGATCAATCTGAACCTGGCCGACGTGAGCCTGCTCAACGCGTTCCTGCGTGCGATGGGGGAGGAGCCCGGGCGCGCCCAGCAGTTGGCCGGCGCCATCGTCGACTGGCGTGACGCGGACAGCCTCAAACAGCCCGGTGGCGGCGCGGAGACGCCCGATTACCTCGCCGCCGGGCTGCCCTACGGCGCACGCAACGCGCGCTATGAGACGGTCGGCGAGCTGCAGCGCGTGCTCGGCATGGAGGCGGACCTGTATGCGCGGATCGAGCCGATGCTGACCCTGTACAGCCGCCAGGCACGGCCTGACCCGCGCGTTGCCGCGGGCCCGGTGCTGACCGCACTGGGGCTGGATGCAGAGCGCCTGCTGGCCGAACGCGAACGCGCGGCCGCCGCTGATGAAGCTGGATTGCCGGTCGCGCCGCTTGCAGGTGGCAGTGGCACCTATAGTATCGAGAGTCGCGCCACGGACGAACGCGGCCGGGTATCGGTACTGCGCGCCGTGGTGCGGATGGGGTCGGCAGGCACGCCGGGAACGGCTTACACAGTACTTCGCTGGGAACAGGGAATGGCAGCAAGATGACGGCATGGCGTGACAGTCTGGTGCGGGCCCGCGGGCGCGTGTCGCCGGGCGTGGGCAGCAGCCTGCGCTGGTGGCGGCAGTCGTTGCTGGCCTGGCTGCCGGTGCGGTGGCAATGGGCGATGGGCTGGTCGCGTTCGCGCCTGCTGCTGCTGCGCGAGGGCGAGGTACTGCGCCTGCAGCGACAGACCGGCGAGCAGATCGAGGCCATCGCGGAGCTGCCGTGGCCCGTCCCGCCCGCCGCGCTCGATGGCGTGCTCGATGCGCGCCTGCGCAGCCTGCCCCGGCACTGGTTGCTGCCGGTCGGGAGCGTGCTGCGCCGTCCGCTGCGCTTGCCGGCGGCCGCCGCCGAGCGGTTGCGCGATGTGGTCGGATTCGAAATCGATCGGCAGACCCCGTTCGATGCCAGCCAGGTCAGCTATGACGTGCGCGAGCTCGGCGCCTTGCCGGATGGCCAGCTGCAGGTCGAGCTGGTGGTGATCCCGCGCGCGCAGCTGGACCAGTGGGCGCAGCAGGCCGGGCCATGGGCACAGGCGGTGGCCGGCGTCGATGCAGTGGATGCCGCTGACCGGCCGCTCGACGTCAACCTGCTGCCGCTGGCGCAGCGGCAGCCCTATCGCGACCCGATGGCACGCTGGAACTGGCTCCTGGCCGCGAGCACGATCGTGCTGCTCGCGTTGGCCAGCCACCAGCTGCTGGACAACCGCCAGGCCGCGGCGGACCAGCTGCGCGCGCAGGTAGATGACGCCGCACGTGATGCGCGCCGGGTCGCGGCCGAGCGCCAGCAGTTGCAGAGCCTGGTCGAAGGCGCCGCGTTCCTGGAAGGCCGGCGCGGCGAGCATGCCAGTACCGTGGAACTGTGGAACGAGCTGACCCGCCTGCTGCCCGATGGCACCTATCTGGAAAAACTCTCGATCGAAGGCAACACACTGCAGTTGATCGGGCTCAGCCGCGAAGCCTCGCAGTTGGTGCCGCTGCTGCAGGACTCGCCGCTGTGGCGCAAGGTCAACCTGACCGGCGTGCTGCAGGCCGATGGGGCAACCAGCGGCCGCGACCGTTTCACGCTGACGGCCGAGCTGCAGCCGCTGCCCGGTGCGGCCCCGCCCGCGAAGGAGGTTGCCGATGGCAGCACAACCGACGCGCCGTGATCGCTGGCTCGCGCTTGGCCTGCTGCTGGCGGTGATCGCCGTGGCGTACCTGCTGCTCGTGCACCCGTGGTTGACCCGCCCCCTGCTGGCGATCAATGCCGACATCGCCGCCGTGCAGGAGCGCCAACAGCGCGTGGATGCGCAGCTGGCGCAGCGCGGGCAGATCGCCACCCAACTGCGCGAGGTGCAGGCCGCCCTCGAGGGCCGCCCTGGCTTCCTGCGCGAGGCCACTGCCGAATCGGCCGCCGCGGCGCTCTCCAGCCGCCTGCAGGATGCGGTGGCGTCGGCCAGCCCGGGCAACCGCAGCTGCACGATCAGCAATCGCACCCCGCTGCCCGATGCCAACCGCGAGGCTGCCTTCCCGCGTGTGGCCCTGCAGGTGCGCCTGCGCTGCGGCGTGCCGGAAATGGCGGCCGTGCTGCACACGCTGGAGACCGGCAGCCCGCGCCTGTTCGTGGAGAACCTCAACCTGCTCGCGCAGCGCTTCCAGCAGTCGCCCAGCGAAACCGGCACCGGCCTGGATGTGTCCTTCGAACTGGTCGGTCATCTGCGCCCCGGCGCAGCGCTGGAACCTGACGCGCCCGCGCCGGCCCCACTGCCACCGCCGTCCGGGCAGGACGGCGGGCAGGACGTTGGCCCGGATGCGGCCCCGCCCAGCGATGCAGCCGAGCCCGCGCCCGCACCGGACGCTGCCGGGGAGGCCCAGCATGAAGCTTGAAGCAGCTGGCCTGCGGACCTGGTGGCTAGGCGGCATCGCCCTGTGGGCGCTGGCGATCTGGATCGCCACGCTGTTCGGCCTGGGCCAGCGCATCGCGCCGGCCACGGACGGCGATATGGGCCCTGCGCCGCTGCCCCACCTGGCTCCCGCCGCGCCCGAGCGGATGAGCTCGGCCAGCACCTATGCCCAGATCGGCGCCCGCCCGCTGTTCGCCGAAGATCGCCAACCGCGCCCGTACCTGCTCGGTGGCACCGAACAGGGCACCGCCAGCAGCGTGTCACTGACCGGCGTGCTGCTTACACCGGGTTTCGGGATGGCGATCCTGACCACCGACCAGCGCCAGTCGCTGCGACTGCGGCTGAATGGTGAAGCGGTGAACGGCTGGCAACTGCTGGCGCTGGAACCGCGCCGCGCCACCGTCAGTGGCCCCGGTGGCACGCAGGTCCTGGAATTGCCGGTGTTCAATGGGCAGGGCGGTGAACCACCGACGGTGCTGGGCGCTACGCCGCTCACCGCGGTGCCTCCGGCCGGTGCCGGCGCGCGCCCGATCAATGGCGCCGCAGCGATGCCCGCACCGGCGCCGGGCGCATCACCTGCGCCGCAGGCAGCGACGCCATCGAATGCGGGGGCCCCTGCGCAGAACGCGCAGGGGCCCAGCGAAGCCGACATGAAGGCGATCCGCGAGCGCATCCAGGCGCGTCGCCAGCAATTGCAGCAGCAACAGCAACAGCAACAGCAGTCGCAGCAACCGCCCGCGGGCGGCTCCGGCCACAACCCTTAGAGTGACAGCATGACCCTGCGCCTTTTTCCCGTGTCTTTCCTTGTCGCCCTGCTGGTGGGCTGCACCACCGTGCCCGCGCCCGAGGTACGCCGCGATGCGGTGCTCGACAGCCACCAGGTGGTCGCCGGTGACGGATCCCGTGAAGGCGTCGAGGCCGAGCCGCTGGGCAGCGCCGGCACCCCGCAGGCGGTGATCCGCCGCGGCACCGGCACCATGATCAACCGCAGTGCCGCGGCCGCGCCGCAACCGTCGCTGGGCAATGCCTCCACCGGCAACGCCACCTTCAACTTCGAAGGCGAATCGGTGCACGCGGTGGTCAAGGCGATCCTCGGTGACTTCCTGGGCCAGAACTACGTGATCGCGCCGGGCGTGCAGGGCACCGTGACCCTGGCCACGCCCAAGCCGGTCTCCTCGGCGCAGGCGTTGAACCTGCTGGAAATGGTGCTGGGCTGGAACAACGCGCGCATGGTCTACAGCGCCGGCCGTTACAACATCGTGCCCGCCGACCAGGCACTGGCCGGTACGGTCTCGCCGAGCACGGCGTCGCCGGCCAATGCGCGCGGCTTCGAAGTGCGGGTGGTGCCGCTGCAGTACATCTCGGCCACCGAAATGAAGAAGGTGCTGGAGCCGTACGCGCGCCCGAATGCCATCGTCAACGTCGACAACGGCCGCAATGTGATCACCCTCGGCGGTACCCGCAGCGAGCTGGAGAACTACCTGCGCACGGTGGAGATCTTCGACGTGGACTGGCTCTCGGGCATGTCCGTGGGCGTGTTCCCGATCCAGTCCGGCAAGGCCGAACAGGTTGCCGCCGATCTGGAAAAAGTGTTCGGCGAGGAGAGCAAGACGCCCAGCGCCGGCATGTTCCGCTTCCTGCCGCTGGAGAATGCCAATGCGGTGCTGGTGATCACCCCGCAGGCGCGCTACCTGGACCAGATCCAGCAGTGGCTGGACCGCATCGATACCGCCGGCGGCAATGCGCGGCTGTTCTCCTATGAACTGCGTTACGTCAAGGCCAAGGACCTGGCCGAACGCCTGGCCGAAGCCTTCGCCAACGAGAATGGCCGCAGTGGCCGTGGCAGCAGTTCGCTGGCGCCGGGCGCCTCGCCGATGGATATCGGCAGCCGCGATGGCAACAACAACACCAACGGCAATTTTTCCAACACCGGCAGCAGCACGGGGAGCAGCCGCGGCGGGCTGGGCGATGGCACGATGAACCTGCCGCAGCGCCAGTCCGGCAACGCCAGCTTCAGCCTGGAAGTGCAGGGCGATACGGTCGGCGTCTCGGCGGTGGAGGAAACCAACACCCTGCTGGTGCGCTCCACCCCGCAGGCCTGGCGTTCGATCCGCGAAGTGATCGAGAAGCTCGACGTGATGCCGATGCAGGTGCACATCGAAGCGCAGGTTGCCGAGGTCGCGCTGACCGGCGACCTCAGCTACGGCGTGAACTGGTTCTTCGAACAGGCCGTGACCACCGGCAAGACCGAGAGTGGCATCGACCTGCCCAGTGCTCTGGGTCGCTCGATCTGGGGCAGCATCTCCGGCACCGTCGGCGATGGCGGGGTGGGCTGGACCTTCCTCGGCAAGAATGCCGCCGCCGTGGTCAGCGCACTGGACAAGGTCAGCAACCTGCGGCTGCTGCAGACGCCGTCGCTGTTCGTGCGCAACAACGCCGAAGCCACCCTCAACGTCGGCACCCAGATCCCGATCAACTCGGTCTCGGTCAATACCGGCATCGGCGGCGACAACACCTACAGCCAGGTCCAGTACCTGGACACCGGCGTGATCCTCAAGGTGCGCCCGCGCATCACCCGCGATGGCGTGGTGTTTCTGGATATCGTGCAGGAGGTGAGTTCGGCCGGCGCGATCCCGAGCGGCTGCGACCCGACCCGCACCACCTGCAACCCGCCGATCAATACCCGCAAGATCTCCACCGAAGCGGCCGTGCAGAGTGGCGACACCATCATGCTTGCCGGGCTGATCACCAACTCCGACGATGATGGCGCCAATGGTGTGCCTGGCCTGAGCAGGATCCCGGTCATCGGGGCGCTGTTCGGCAGCAAGACGAAGAAGTCCGGGCGTTCCGAAGTGATCGTGCTGCTGACCCCGACCATCGTGCGCAACGCGCAGGAGTCGCGCAACCTGACCGACGAGTACAGCAGCCGCTTCCGCGCGATGGAGCCGTTCCCCGAGCACAAGGGCAAGCGCTGAGTGCTGCCCGGCCCCGGCTGTCACCGCAGGGGCCGATCTTGCTACGCTGGCCCCGCCCAGGGGAGCCCGCGATGACACAGCGACACGGCGAAGACGGCAGTACGCAGAGGTCCGCATGAGCACGGTCGTCCTGCTGCCGATCGGGGTCGACGATGCCGCGCTGGACCGTTGCCTGGCCGCCCTGGACGCCGGTACCGCGTCGGGAACCGCCCTCTGGCTGGCCGATGATGGCCAGGCCGGGCCGCGGGCCCAGGCCGTGATCGAGCACTGGCTCACGCACACCCCGCTGCAGGCCGAGTACACCCGCCGTGCCCGCGCCATCGGCGAAGTGGCCCATCTGGATGAAATGCTGGCTGCCTGCGCCGGGGCCGATGTGGTGGTGCTGGCGCCGGACGCGATTCCGGCACCGGGCTGGCTGCAGCAGCTGCAGGCCTGCCTGGCCCGCGATGCCTCGATCGGCTCGGCCACGCCGTGGTGCAACGCCGGCGAGACGGCGGCCTGGCCGCGCCTGGGGGAAATCAACCCATTACCGGGTGACCTGGATCTGGCCCCGTTGGCGCAGGCCTGCGCGGCGATGCCGCCGCTGCATCCGGAGTTGCCGTGTGCCGTGACCCATGCAGTGCTGTTGCGCGGCAATGCGCGGCGCAGGGCCGGCGGGCTGGACATGCACAGCTATGCCTCGTGGAATGCCGCGCTGATCGACCTGAGCCTGCGCATGGCCGGGCTTGGCTGGCGCAACGCGCTGTGCGAGACCGCCTTCGTCGCCCGCGTGGCCGAAGGCGTGACCGGCGAGGGCGACATGGACGCGCTCGCCACGCGCTGGCCCGGTTGGCCGCCGCGGTTGGCGGGCTTCCTGATGGCCGACCCACTGCAGCAGGCACGCCACGATCTGCAGCAGCATCACCGGCAGGCGATAATGCCCAAGGCGCAGGGCGATCTGTTCGCGCCGCCTGTCACTGCCGCCCCGGAGCCGCCCGTTTGAGTCCTGCCATCGCCGCCATCATCGTCAGCTACCAGAGCGCCAGCACGCTGGATGCCTGCCTGCTGCGCCTGCGCGAGGCGCGCGACATAGCCGAGATCCGCGTGGTCGACAACGATTCCACCGATGGCACCCTGGAGATCGTGCAGCGCCACGCCAGCGCCGATCCGCGGGTGCGCTTCATTGCCAACCCGGACAACCCCGGATTCGCCGCCGCCAACAACCAGGGCGTGGCCGACAGCCAGGCACCGTGGTTGGCCTTCATCAATCCGGACCTGATGGTCGGTCCCGATACCCTGGCCCTGTTGCGCGAACGCGGGATGCCGCTGGGCGACTGCCTGCTGGGCGTGGAACAGGTCGACGAAGACGGCCGCCCCGACGATGCGGTGCGCCGCCGTGACCCGGATTTCGCCGCGATGCTGCGCCGCCCGGGGCAGGGCGGCAAGCTGGCGATCCCGGTCGATCGCCGCCAGCCGCTGCAGGTCGTGCCGGCCCTGTCCGGCGCGCTGCTGCTGATGCCGCGTGCGCTGTTCGACCGGATCGGTGGCTGGGATGCCGGCTATCGCCTGCACGCCGAGGACCTGGACCTGTGCCGCCGCGCACGTGAGGCGGGCGCGGTGATCGCGATCGCCAACGACCTGCAGGTCACCCATGTCCGCGGCGTCTCCAGCCGCGCGCGGCCGTTCTTCGTGGAGTGGCACAAGCATCGCGGGTTGTGGCGGTACTTCCAGAAATTCGAGGCGCCACAGCGTGCCTGGCCGGTGCGTTGCGCGGTGTGGGGCGCGATCTGGGCGCACGCGCTGGTGCAGGTGCCGCGTCTGCTCCGCCGCCGGTAGAGGCCCGCGCACTCGCTTCGGCACCGGGGCGATACCTGCCGTGAACGCATTCCACGCTGCGGGCACCGGCCGTTGGTCGTACCCGGTGGCGGGCGCATAATCCCCAGCATGATCATCCAGTCCCTGCTCGACACCGACCTGTACAAATTCACCATGATGCAGGCGGTGCTGCATCAGTACCCCGGCGCGCAGGTGCAGTACCGGTTCAAGTGCCGGACCCCGGGCATCGACCTGGCGCAGTTCATCGACCAGATCAACGCCGAGATCGACCACCTGTGCAGCCTGCGATTCAGTGCCGAAGAGCTGGACTACGTGCGCGGCCTGCGTTTCGTCAAACCGGACTTCGCCGATTTCCTCGGCCTGTTCCACCTGGACCGCAAGTACATCGCGCTGCGCCCCTCGGCCACCGTCCCGGGTGAGATCGAGCTGGACATCACCGGCCCCTGGCTGCACACCATCCTGTTCGAGGTGCCGCTGCTGGCGATCATCAACGAGGTCTGGTTCCGCAATACCACCGATTCGGACTTCAGCGAGGGCGAGCGCCGCCTGCAGGCCAAGACCGCGCTGCTGCGCGATACGCCCGGTTTCGAGCTGTGCCGGATCGCCGATTACGGCAGCCGCCGGCGCTACTCGCGCGAGTGGCACGGGCGCATGCTGCCGATGCTGCGCGATGCGCTGGGCGCGCAGTTCGTGGGCACCAGCAACGTGCACTTCGCCCGCCTGTACGGCATGACCCCGCACGGCACCATGGCCCACGAGTACCTGCAGGCCTTCCAGGCGCTTGGCCCGCGGCTGCGCGATTCGCAGGTGGCGGCGCTGGAATCGTGGGCACGCGAGTACCGCGGTGACCTGGGCATCGCGCTGTCCGATGTGGTCGGCCTGGAGGCGTTCCTGCGCGACTTCGACATGTATTTCTGCAAGCTGTTCGATGGCGTCCGGCATGATTCCGGCGACCCCTTCACCTGGGGCGACCGCATGCTGGCGCACTTCCACAGCCGCCGCGTGGACCCGCGCAGCAAGGTGCTGGTCTTCAGCGACGGGCTGAATATCGAAAAGGTCATGCAGCTGTTCGACTACTTCCGCGGCCGCTGCCAGGTGGCCTTCGGGGTGGGCACCCACCTGACCAACGACCTGGGCCCGACCCCGCTCAACATCGTGATCAAGATGGTCCGCTGCAACGGCCAGCCGGTCGCCAAGCTGAGCGATTCGCCCGGCAAGAGCATGTGCGATGACCCGGGGTACCTGGCCTACCTGCGGCAGGTGTTCGAGCTGCCGGCCGAGGCCTGACCCCGGCAACGGGTGGCACGCTTGGCCGCCGTCCGGCTCCGGCGCCGGGGCGGCCCGGTACGCACATCCGTTCAGCGAAGCGGTGGCGGGTGACGCGGCGGGTCAGGAAGCGACGCAGGGCGCTCGCTATGCAGGAAAGCCAGATGTGCCACAATATTGTGAGGCGTAGTTCACACTTTTGACCGACATCGATGCCGGTAATTGCCCGTATACCGCCTCTGCATCGTGGTTCGTCTAGGCTTTCCACATGAAGTCATCAGCATTGCTCGATTACTACCGGACCCACGCGTGCTCACGCCAGTGGCGCGGCTTCCTGCTGGCGCTCTGCGAAGAGTTCGACAGTGCGTTGCCCGATGCCGAACTGTCGCGGTTGATGGCGCGTATCGGTGAGCGCTTCGGCCGTGACCATGCGCTGCCGGCGGTCGCCACACTGGATGAACTGCAGCAGGCGGCCAATGCGGTGTGGTCCTCGACGGAATGGGGGCAGGTCGTGTTCGAGGAAGCCCCCGAACAGGTCCGCATCCACCACGCCGCCTCGCCGCTGTCAGCCGTCCTCGGCGCCCGGGCCGGGTGGGACACTGGGTTTCTGGAAGGTGTGTACCGCCAGTGGTTCCGGGCCGCCGGGATGATGTCGGTGCTGGATGTGCGCTATCTGCAGAGTGATCATCCCGATGTAGCTACCTACACGCTGTCGCGTGTGTTCTGACCCTCTCCCCCTTTCGATGGTGCCATGAGCAAGTTTCAGCAACCTGCCGATGCCGAGAGCCACGACGACGTGGCTGGTCTCTTCAACCGCCTGGGGGATCGCGATGACACGCGTGCTTACCGGGATTTTTCCCACAGCCAGTCCCGCGTGAGCACGGTGGCCAAGCCGCGCGATGAGGTGCCGCCGCCGATTCCGGCCGCGACGAACCTGCCGCCCGCGGTCACTCTCGCGCCGGTGACCACGCCGGTCCAGGCGACCACCGTGGAGACGCCGGCCACGGCCGCACCGGGGCGCAAGACACCGCTGGAGCAGTTGTTCCAGCGCCTGGCGGAGGCACGTAGCGCCACGCCGGGGCACAGCCCACTGAGCCGTCTGCGCCAGGGTTGAAACGTAGTCGGTGATCGTCCGTCGCGCCCAGCCGGGTGCGGCAACGGGATCGGCTGATGCAAGGGGATGCCGCGATCTGCGGCCGTGTTGGGGGAACATCATGAGCAAGTCATCCACCCCGAGAGGGGATGCCATTCTGGCCCGCCTGGCGCTGCTCGCGCTGGCGGTCGGCGGCGCCGTGCTGCTGGCCTTTGTGGTTACCGTCCCGATGGAGATCGGCCAGCAGTTCCTGTTCTCGGCCGTGGTGTTCCTGATCGCCCTGTGCCTGCGCAACCGCGAGAACCGGTTGATCCCGCTGGTGCTGATGGGGCTGTCGCTGGTGATGTCCACGCGCTACATGTACTGGCGCCTGACCGACACCATGGGCATGAGCAGCTTCGTCGACCTTACCCTGGGCCTGGGCCTGGTGGCCGCCGAGGTGTACTCCTTCATCGTGCTGGTGCTGGGCTACTTCCAGGTGGCATGGCCACTGCACCGCAAGCCGATGCCGCTGCCCGAAGACCAGTCGCTGTGGCCGAGCGTGGACGTATTGATCCCCACCTATAACGAGCCGCTTTCGGTGGTGCGTACCACCGTGCTCGCCGCGACCGTGCTGGACTGGCCGGCCGACAAGCTCAACATCTACCTGCTCGATGACGGCCGCCGCGATGAGTTCCGCGCGTTCTGCGAAGAAGTCGGGGTGCAGTACATCACCCGTACCAACAACAACCACGCCAAGGCCGGCAACATCAATGCGGCGTTGAAGAAGACCAGTGGCGAGTACGTGGCGATCTTCGACTGCGACCACATGCCGACCCGCTCGTTCCTGCAGATGTCGATGGGCTGGTTCCTGCACGACGAGAAGATGGCGGTGGTGCAGACCCCGCACTACTTCTTCTCGGCCGATCCGTTCGAACGCAACCTGGGCAACTTCGGCCGCGTGCCCAACGAAGGCGAGCTGTTCTACGGCCTGCTGCAGGACGGCAACGACCAGTGGAATGCGACCTTCTTCTGCGGCTCCTGCGCCGTGATCAAGCGTGCTCCGCTGGAGGAAGTGGGCGGTGTGGCGATCGAGACGGTGACCGAGGATGCGCATACCGCCATCCGCCTGCACCGTGCCGGCTACCGCAGCGCCTACATCCCGGTGCCGCAGGCGGCCGGCCTGGCCACCGAGAGCCTGTCGGCGCACGTCGGCCAGCGCATCCGCTGGGCGCGCGGCATGGCGCAGATCCTGCGGGTGGACAACCCGATGTTCGGCAAGGGCCTGAGCTTCGTGCAGCGGCTGTGCTACACCAACGCGATGCTGCACTTCTTCTACGGCCTGCCGCGGATCATCTTCCTGACCGCGCCACTGGCCTTCCTGTTCTTCGGTGCGCACGTCATCCACGCCTCGGCGCTGATGATCCTCGCCTACGCGCTGCCGCACATCGTGATGGCCAACCTGACCAACCTGCGCGTTCAGGGCAAGCACCGCCATCTGCTGTGGAACGAGGTATACGAGACCACGCTGGCCTGGTACATCCTGCGCCCCACCCTGATGGCCGTGATCAACCCCAAGTTGGGCAAGTTTAACGTCACCGCCAAGGGCGGCCTGGTGCAGCGCAGCTACTTTGATGCGCAGATCGCCCGCCCGTACCTGTTGCTGCTGCTGTTGAACCTGGCCGGCGTGATCGCCGGCATCGTGCGGATGGTGATGGCCCAGACCAGTGGCGAGGTCAATACGATCTGGTTGAACCTGGGGTGGACCGTCTACAACATGATCATGCTCGGGGCGGTGATCGCCACCTCCAGCGAGCAGCGCCAGATCCGCCGCGCGCACCGGGTGCCGCTCAACATGCGCGCCGTGCTGCACCTGCCTGATGGCCAAGCGCTGCCGTGCCGCACGCTGAACTTCTCCACCGGTGGCATGGCGATCCGCCTGGACCAGGCACAGCCGGTGCAGCCGGGCACGCGCGTGGAGGTCGAGCTGGCTCATCGCCAGCGCAGCCAGCGGCTGCCGGCCGAAGTGCGGCATGACCGCGACGACCAGGGCATCAGCATCCAGTTCGGTGAGCTGAGCCTGGAGCAGGAGCGCTGGCTGGTCACGTCCACCTTCGCCCGTGCCGACATCTGGGTGAAGCTGTGGGGCCGCCACGACCGCGACACCTTCCTGCGTTCCACCACTGACGTCCTCAAGGCCAGCATGCGCGGCTTCCACCGCCTGGGCCAGTTCGTTTTCGCGGGCGGCCGCAAGGATGCCCCCACGCCGCCGCGCACCGGAGATTCCGCATGACCCGTCGTCACCGTTCCCTGTTCCGCCCGGTGCGCCTGCCGCGTCCGTCCGCCGCAGCGGTGGCGTTCACCCTGACCCTGCTGTGCGGGGCGGTCTATGCGCAGAGCCCGCCCGTGCCCGCGGCAGCGCCCGCTGCCGTGCCAGCGACCACCCCGGCCGACGCTGCGCCGGCGGCGATGATGCCCGCCACGCCGGCTGCAGGGACCCGGCAGAGCCGCTCCACGCTCAAGCAGCTCGGCATCGACTATGAGATCACCCTGCGCGGCATCCAGGGCACGGCCGGCGTGCCGTTCTCGATCCGCAACGACCAGGTGGTGGACCGCGCATCGCTGCATCTGAAATACAGCTATTCGCCAGCGCTGCTGCCAGACCTGTCGCACCTGAAGGTGACCGTCAATGACGTCACCGTGGCGACCCTGCCGACGCCGGTGGACCAGGCCGGCCGGATTATCGAGCGCGATATCGATATCGACCCGCGCATGATCATCGACTACAACCGCATCAACCTGCAGTTGATCGGCCACTACACACGCGAGTGCGAAGATCCCGATCACACCAGCCTGTGGGCCAACATCGACAGCGCCAGCTACCTGGAGCTGGGCTGGGCGCCGCTGCAGCTGACCAATGATCTGTCGCTGCTGCCGGTGCCGTTCTTCGACGCACGCGACACCAACCGGCTGGAACTCCCGTTCGTGTTCACCGGCCAGCCGGGGCAGGGCCTGCTGCAGTCGGCCGGCATCGTGTCGTCGTGGTTCGGCGCACTGGCCGGTTACCGTGGCGCGCTGTTCCCGGCCTCGATCGATACGGTGCCGATGGAAGGCAATGCGGTGGTCGTGGCCACCCCGCGCAATCCGCCGGCCGGCCTGGTGCTGCCCGACATCAGCGGGCCGACCCTGGCCGTGATCGCCAACCCCAACGATGCCAACGGCAAGCTGCTGCTGGTGCTGGGTCGCGATGATGCCGAACTGCGCATCGCCGCCACCGCGTTGACCTTGGGCGCGCCGCTGTCCGGCCCGACCGCAAGCATCGGGGACTTCAAGGAGATCGCGCCGCGCAAGCCGTACGACGCGCCGAACTGGATTCCCAGCGACCGGCCCGTGCGCGTGTCCGAACTGGTGCGGCAGACCAGCGAGTTGAACGTCGTCGGCTACCACCCGGACCTGATCCGCATCGGCCTGCAGCTGCCGCCGGATCTGTTCGTGTGGCGCCGCGACGGCATTCCACTGGACCTGCGTTACCGCTATACGCTGCCCGAAGGGGCGGACAAGTCAGCGCTGAACATCAGCATCAACGACGCCTTCGTTACCACCCTTCCGTTGAATGGTCGGCCGGCACCGCGCTCGGTCTCGGACATGGTGTGGAACAAGCTCAAGGCACCCGGCGCGATGCCGATCCAGCAGAAGGTGATGCTGCCGACCGGACCGTTCTCGTCCAACAGCCAGCTGCGCTTCCACTTCTTCTTCGACCGCCCCCAGGCAGCCGAGTGCAAGAACACCTTCCCGGATGTCTCCGCGGCGATCGATGGCGACACCAGCATCGACCTGAGCGGTTTCGACCATTACATGGCGATGCCCAACCTGGCCGCCTTCGGTAACGCCGGTTACCCGTTCACGCGCCTGGCCGATCTGTCCGAGACCGTGCTGGTACTGCCGGACAACCCCAACGCCGATGACGTCGGCAACGTGCTGACCCTGCTCGGCCGCATGGGTGCCTCGACCGGCTACCCGGCGCTGCGCAACCGCATCATCGCCGCGCGCCAGGTCGGCGAGCACGCCGGCCAGGACCTGGTGGTGCTGGGCTCGCGCCGCAGCCAGCCGCTGTTCGGCGAATGGGCGGCGCACTTGCCGATCGGCGAGGCGGGGCAGTCGCGCCGCGTGCAGCTCTCGGACTGGGTGTTTGAACGCATGCCCTCGTTCCTGTCGCCGGATGCGCGCCGCACCGATCTGCCCACCACGGCCGAAGTCTCCGTGCGTCCGGATGCCGGCGACGTCGTGTTGATGGGCTTCGAGTCGCCCCTGCGCAAGGGCCGCAGTGTGATCGCGGTGATGGCCGACGACCCGGCCCAGGTCAACCGGCTGTTCGAAGCATGGTTTGATCCGGACCGCCTGCGCGATTTCCAGGGCAGCGTGGTGCTGCTGCAGAAGGACAAGGTGCGCAGCCTGGCCGGCAACCAGAGTTACTACGTCGGCCACCTGCCGCCGCTGACCTGGCTGCGCTGGTACTTCTCGCAGAGCCCGCTGCTGCTCGGCGCCCTCGTCGGCCTGGCCTGCCTGTTGTTGGCGCTGATCGCGCGCTGGCTGCTCAAGCGCAACGCCAGGGCACGCATCGGGATGTCCGGCTGAGCATGCGCGACCCGTCCGTCCCCGCGCCGGCGCCTGCGCGCCGTCGCTTCCTGCAGGCGATGGCGGCCGCTGGTGCTGCCGCCGTGCTGCCGCTCGACGTTCTGGCACAGGCCTGCGGTACGCCGTGGCGTGAGTGGCGTGCGTTTGTCGATCGGCATATCGAGCCGGATGGCCGCGTGGTCGATCATCTCAATACCGACCTGCGCAGCACCTCCGAATCGCAGTCCTACGGATTGTTCTTCGCACTGGTGGACAACGATCCAGTGCTGTTCGACCGTATCCTGGCCTGGACCCGCCGCCACCTGTGCCGCGGCCGTGCCGACCTCAATCTGCCTGCGTGGTTGTGGGGGCGTGCCGCCGATGGCCAGTTCCGCGTGCTCGACCCCAACACCGCCGCTGACGGCGAGCTGTGGATCGCCTACGCGCTGCTTGAAGCGGGCCGCTTGTGGAAACGGCCGGGGCTGGTCGAAGCCGGCCGGCAGACGCTGGCGCTGATGCGCACGGCTGAAGTCGTCGAGCTGCCCGGCTTCGGCCCGATGCTGCTGCCCGGCAACCGCGGGTTCGTGCAGGCCGACCGCTGGACGCTCAACCCGAGTTACCTGCCGTTGTTCGTGCTGCGTCGTTTTGCCGCCGTCGATGCACGTGGCCCGTGGGCGCGGCTGGCCGAACGCAGCGTGGCGATGACGCGTGCCAGTGCGCCGGTCGGATTCGCGCCGGACTGGATCGCCTGGAACGGCAAGGCCTTCGTAGCCGACCCGGGCAAGGGCGCGATCGGCAGCTACGACGCGATCCGCTGCTATCTGTGGGCAGGCATGACCGATCCGGCCGATCCGTTGCGGCGCACCTTGCTTGATGGCCTGTCTGGGCCGGCATCGATGTTGCGCGCGCAGAGCGGCTTTGCCGAAAAGATCGACACACGGCTTGGGGTGGGCACCGGTACGCCGTCAACGGGCTTTGCCGCCGCCCTGCTGCCGTATCTCAGTGCACTTGGCCAGCCCGCATTGGCCAAAGCGCAGCTGGCGCGGATTCCCGCCGCCGGCACCCTCAACTATTACGATCGTGCCCTGGTGCTGTTCGGCAAGGGCTGGATGGATCGCCGCTACCGTTTTTCTGCCGATGGGCGACTGCTGCCCGCGTGGAGTTCGCCATGTTCCGCAAGACCCTGACACCTCTTTGCCTGGTTGGCCTGTGCGTGCTGACCGTGCCGGCCTTCGCGCAGAACGCGTCGTCGACGCAGCAACTGGTCAGCCAAGGCAACTACTGGCAGGACCAGGGCCGCGAGGATCTGGCCGCCGATGCCTGGCGCAAGCTGCTGGCCACCGATCCCAACCAGGCCGATGCACTGCTCGGCCTGGGCCTGATCGACCTCAACCAGGGCCGCCGTGCCGAGGCGCAGAAGCGACTGCAGCAGCTGCAGGCGCGTCATCCGTCCTCGGCGCAGACCACGCGCCTGCGCATGGCGCTCGGCGGTGGCGGTGGCGGGAACCAGCTGCAGACCGCGCGTCGCGCGGCGGCGGCCGGTCGCTATGTCGAAGCGGTACGTGCCTATGACGAGGCCTTCGGCGCAGGCGGTCCGCCCAATGATCTGGCGCTGGAGTACTACCAGGTGCTGGCCGGTACGCCGGAAGGCTGGACGCGCGCGCGCGATGGCCTGCGCCGCATCGCCACCGGCAACAACAACCCGGCCAAGTTGGCGCTGGCCCAGGTGCTGACCTACCGCGAGCCCACCCGCCGCGAGGGCATCGCCCAGCTGCGTACGCTCAGCCAGGCCACCAATACCGCCGGCCCCGCGCGTGCGGCCTGGCGCCAGGCGCTGCTGTGGCTCAACGCCACCACCGCCGATGCACCGCTGTACCAGGCCTTCCTGGACGTGGTGCCGAACGATCGCGAGGTGGCGGCCAAGCAGGCGCAGCTGCGTGAACAGGCCATCGCCAACCGTCCGGTGCCGCAGGACCCGAACCAGCGGCTGCTGGGCGAGGGCTTCCGTGCCCTGGACAGCAACAACCTGGCCCAGGCCGAAGCCCGTTTCGCCCAGGTGCTGCGCGCGCGTCCGCGCGATGCCGAGGCACTCGGTGGCCTGGGCTCTGTGCGTCTGCGCCAGGAGCGCTTCGGCGAAGCCAATGAACTGCTGCGCCCGGCGGCTGCGATCAACGGCAAATGGCGCAGCGCGGCCGATGCCGCGCGCTACTGGCTGACCCTGCAGGAGGTGCGTCGCCAGCCCAGCGGCGATGCCATCGCCCGGGTGCAGCAGGTCATCGCGCTGCAGCCGAAGGAGCCTGCGGGTTACGTCGCGCTGGCCGACCTGCAGAGCGGGAACGATCCGGCCGCGGCCGAACGCAGCTACCGCAAGGCACTGGAACTGGATGCCGGCAATGCTGGTGCGCTGCAGGGCCTGGTCGGCCTGCTTGGTCGTCTTGGCCGCGCCGATGAAGCGGCCGCCCTGTTCGACCGGCTGACCCCGGCCCAGCAGGAAAGTGCCGGCGGCCAGTCGGTGCTGCGTGCCAACCTGGCACGTGCCCGCGCGCAGCAGGCGCTGGCCGAGGGCAGCATCGAGATGGCGCAGATCGAGCTGGAAGATGCATTGCTGGTGCAGCCGCGTGACCCATGGCTGCGGTTGGAACTGGCGCGCCTGTACACGCGCGCGGGTCGTCCCGACCAGGCCAACGGTGTCATCGAAGGGTTGCGCGCGCTGGACGACCGCTCGGCGACCTCGCTGTATGCGCAGGCCCTGTTCGCTCAGGAGAACAGCGACTGGCCGCGCGCGTATGCGTTGCTGGAACGCATTCCCACCGCGTCGCGTGATTCGGAAATGACCGCGTTGCACGACACCGCGTGGGTGCAGGTGCAGGCCGCCCAGGCGCGCTCGCTCATGCAGCGCCAGCGCAGCGGCGAAGCGCAGCTGTTGCTGGCCCGCGCCGAAGCCGCACTCGGCGACCGGGTCAAGAACCCGGCCATCGTGGCCGCGTTGGCCGGTGCCTACGCCGACATCGGCAGCCAGCAGCGCGCCCTCGTGCTCGCGCAGCGCCTGATCGAAGGCGGTTCGCCCAGCGTCGACAACCGCCTGGAATATGCCTCGGTGCTGCTGCGCGCCGGTCGCGATGGCGAGGTCGCCGCGATCCTGCGCCAGCTCGCCGACGTGCCGCTCTCGGCCAGCCAACAGACCCGCTTGAACGATCTGCGCAGCGGTTACGTGCTGCGCCAGGTCGATGCCCAGCGGGAGCTTGGCAATCTTGAAGGCGCATACGCGGTGTTGGCCCCGGCATTGGCCGAGCGCCCGCAGGACCCGCGCAACATCGCCGCGCTGGCACGGCTGTATGCCGCCGCGGGCGACAACGGCCAGGCCCTGGCGCTGTACCAGCAGCAGCTGCAGTTGGCACCGGGCGATCTGGATGCAATGGTTGCCGCCGCGGGCAGTGCCGCGGCGATGCGTGACATGGATCTGGCCGAACAGTATCTGGAGCGCGCGCTGAAGCAGGCCCCGGAATCGCCGGATGTGTTGGCGGCGGCAGGGCGCGTGTATCGCGCGGCCGGCAAGAACCGCCGCGCCGAAAGCTACTTCCGCGCGTCGCTGGCCGCCGCCGCGAAGGGCAGCGGCCAACTCGACAATGGCTACCCGCAGGCCAGCACCGCGATGCTGGCCAGCGGTGGCAGCTTCAATCCGTTCGCCGGTCTCAACCGTGGCGGTGGCACCCGTAACGCAGCGCTGCGCGATGGTGGTCTGCCACTGCCGGCCGCGACTGCCCGCCTGGCTGCCCAACCCCTGCCGATGGACGCCGGCCCGGCGATGGGCATGAGCCTGGGCCCGGCAAGCGTCACCCCGGTAATCGATGCCGATGGCCTGCCGGAACCGGTCATGGCCACGGCTGCGGCCAGCGGCGGTGTCGCCCTGCCGTTGCCGGTGCCCGGCTCGCGCCAGGTGCCCAGCCAGGCGAGTGCGCCGCGCGCCTCGCGCAATACCGCGCTTGGTCCGCTGCCGCCAGCCACCACCGGCAACGGCGTGCTCGATGAACTGCGCGCGCTCAAGGCCGAGAACAGCAGCAGCCTGGCGGTCGGCGCGGCGTATCGCACCCGCGCTGGCGAAGCCGGCATGGGTCAGCTCGATGACCTGCAGGTGCCGCTGGAAGGGCAGTTTGCGGTCGGCGACGGCAAGCTCAAGGTGGCAATCACCCCGACCGTGCTCGATGCCGGGCGCCCCGATCCGGAATACACCAGTGCCAGCCGCTTCGGCGGTGGCCCGCAGGCCGCTTTGGCCGGTGCACTGGCCGCTGACCGCACACCGGTCGATGACTTGGTCGGCTCGTCGCTGTACCAGACGCTGCTGACCCGTGGCGAGAGCAACGCGACCCGCAATCTGATCTACGACCGCGCGCTGGACAACGGTCGTTACCAGGAACTGTTCAACCAGACCGACGGTTCGCTCACCCAGGCCGAACGGGCCGCTGCCGCACGTGCGCTGCTGTTCGCCGATCCGCTGCCGAGTTACATCCTCAGCCGTGATCTGGCCAATACCTCGATCAGCGACATCGCCACCCAGGTGCTGGGCAATGCCGGCCTGGTGCGCGGGCTGAGCGCGGCCGAGCAGGCCCAGCTCAAGACGCTGGCCCAGGGCGGCGGTGGCTCACAGACACCGCAGGCGTTCCAGGACACTTTGTACGCGATGGTGGCCAATGCCGCCGGCGCGCGCCGCATGAGTTCCCAGGATGCCAGCGGCGCCGGTGTCTCGGTGGGCTATGAGCGGGGTGGCTTCCGCGCCGATGTCGGCAGCACGCCGCTCGGCTTCGATGACACGCAGATCGTCGGCGGCATCGGCTACCGCGGTCAGATCGGCGATGCGCTGACCTGGTCCGGCGAAGCCTCGCGCCGCGCGGTGACCGACAGCCTGCTGTCCTTCGCCGGCGTGGAAGACGGGCGCAACGGGCTGCGCTGGGGCGGGGTGACCGCGAGCGGCGCCAAGCTCGCCGCGACCGTCGACAACGGTCAGTTGGGCGGCTACGCCAGCGCGTCCTGGCATCGCCTGGAAGGCGAGAACGTGGCCGACAACGACCGCCAGGAAGTCGGCGTGGGCGTCTACGTGCACGCCCTGGAGACCGACAACCAGTCGCTGACCGCCGGCCTCAACCTGACCGCGATGCAGTACGACCGCAACCTCAGCGGCTTCACCTACGGACATGGCGGTTACTTCAGTCCGCAGCGCTATGTGGATGTCGGCTTCCCGGTGCACTGGAACGGGCGTACTTCCAGCGGCCGCGTGGCGTGGCAGCTGGATACCAGCGTCGGCGTACAGCACTTCAAGGAAGACGCCGCGCCGTACTTCCCGACCGATCCGGCGATGCAGCAGGCTGCCTACGAGGCCGCCTCGATGGCTGCGTTGCTGGGACTGACCACCGAGTACGTGGACCCGGTCTATACCGGCCAGACCAAGACCGGCGTGTCCTACAACCTCAGCGCCGCCGCCGAATGGCAGCTGTCTTCGCAGCTGTTCCTGGGCGGGCGCATGGAGTTCAACAACGCGCGTGACTACCGGCAGTTCGGCACCAGCCTGTACCTGCGCTTCCTGCTCGACCGCCTCGGCGCCGGGCTGGGCAAGCAGCCGCAGCCGCTGCGCTCGCCGTACGCGTCGGGTGAATGATTACCGTCATGCGTTGATGACCGGCCCGCTGCCAGGCTTTACCTGGCCGCGGGCGTCCCGCAGGCTTGCTAGGTTCCTGCTGCGAAGAGGCTGATGTCCGTGACTGAGTCCCCATCGTTCCATCGGATGCGCCGCCGTCTGCTGCAGGCGCTGGCCGTTACTCCGCTGCTGGCCTGCTCGGCCAACGGCCCGGCGCGCGGGCCTGGCCCGTGGACGGCCTGGCAGGTGATGCGTGCCTCCAGCGTGACCCCGGACGGGCGCATGGTCGACCACAACAACGCCGACCAGCGTTCGACCTCCGAAGGCCAGTCCTACGCGCTGTTTTTCGCGCTGGTGGACAACGACCAGCCGCTGTTCGATCGCCTGCTGCGCTGGACGGAGGACAACCTCGCCGGCGGCAGCATGGCCCAGCGCCTGCCGGCCTGGCTATGGGGGCGCGACACCACGGCCAATGCATGGAAGGTGCTCGACGACAATCCCGCCAGCGACTCGGATGTCTGGCTGGCCTATACCCTGCACGAGGCAGCGCGGTTGTGGAAACGGCCGGCGCTGCGGCAGACCGCCGAGGCGATGCTGGCGGCGATCCAGGTGCAGGAGCTGGTCGATGTGCCGGGCCTGGGCACGATGTTGATGCCTGGGCCCAAAGGATTTGCGACGGAAGACACGTGGCGGTTCAACCCCAGCTACCTGCCGTTGCCGCTGCTGCGCCGCTTCGCCGCGCTTGATCCGAGCGGGCCGTGGACCACCGTGATCGGCAACGGCGTTCGCCTGCTGCGCGATACCGCACCCCACGGCTTTGCGCCGGACTGGACCGCGTGGCGCGACGGCGGCTTCATCGCTGATCCGGACAAGGGTCCGCTCGGCAGTTACGACGCCATCCGCTGTTATCTGTGGGCAGGCATGACCGCCGTGAACGATCCCAGTTTCCGCTCGGTTCTGGATGCACTGCACGGCCCGCTGAGCACCCTGCGCGAGGGCCAGCCGATGCCGGAGAAGGTCAACACGCTCACCGGCATACGCGAAGGCACCGGCAACTACGGTTTCCAGGCGGCCCTGGTGCCGTACCTGCAGGCGCAGGGCGAGGCCGAACGCACCAAGGCAATGGTCGCTGCGCTGCCGACACCGGAGCAGCAGCGCGCCGCGCCGCCGCGCTATTACGAGCAGGTGCTCAGTCTGTTTGCCCTGGGCTGGTACGAAGGCCGCTATCGCTTTGCCGCCGACGGCCAACTGCGCCCAGCCTGGGCCTGACCAGCACCAGCACCGGCACACGGCCGGTGCCCGTCGATCACTCCAGCGCGTAGCGCAGCACGAACAACCCGGCCACCAGCCACACCGCCGGATGCACGTCGCGCCAGCGCCCGGTGCCGGCCTTGAGCACCGCATAGGCGATGAAGCCGAAGGCCAGGCCGTTGGCAATGGAGTAGGTGAACGGCATCGCCAGCGCGCACAGCGCGGCTGGCACCGATTCGGTCAGGTCGCCCCAGTCCACATCGACCAGCTCGCGCAGCATCAACCCGGCCACGAACAGCAGGGCAGGGGCGGTGGCATAGCCGGGCACCATTGCCGCCAGGGGCGAGAACAGCAGCGCCGCCAGGAACAATGCCGCCACCACCAGCGCGGTGAGACCGGTACGGCCACCGGCCTGCACGCCCGAGGCGCTTTCAGCGAAGGCGGTGGTGCTGCTGGTCCCGAGCAGCGAACCGGCCACGATCGCGGTGCTGTCGGCCAACAAGGCACGGCCGAACCGCTTCTGCGCGCCGGGCAGTTTCAACAGGCCCGCACGACCGACCACGCCGTACAGCGTGCCGGTGGCATCGAACACTTCCACCAGCACGAACACCAGCACCACCTGCAGCAGCACCGCGATCGGCGCGCCACCGTCGTGGTGCAGCAGGCCCGGCAGGTCCAGCTGCAGGAACGTCGGCGCCAGGCTCGGCGGCAGCGAGATCAGGCCATGGAACTGCACATCTCCGAGCAGCCAGGCCGCCCCGGTCACCGCCAGGATGCCGATCAGGATTGCGCCGCGCACCTTGCGTGCCTCCAGGATCGCGATCAGCAGGAAGCCGGCCAGGGCCAGCAGCGGCGGGGCGGTGTTGAGCGGCCCGAGTGCGACCAGGGTGTCGGTGTTGGCGATGATCACGCCGGATTTCTGCAGCGCGATGATCGCCAGGAACAGGCCGATGCCGGCCACGATCGCCGCGCGCAGCGAAGCGGGGATGCCCGCTACCAGCCAGGCGCGTACGCCGGTCAGTGACAGCACCAGAAAGACCAGGCCGGAGATGAACACCGCCGCCAGCGCCTGCTGCCACGGCAGGCCGGCCGCGCCCACCACGGTGAAGGCGAAGAACGCATTCAAGCCCATGCCCGGGGCCATGCCGACCGGGAAGTTGGCCGCGAACGCCATCACCAGCGAGCCCAGCGCGGCGGCCAGGCAGGTGGCGACGAACACCGCGCCCGGGTCCATGCCGGTGGTGGCCAGGATGTCCGGGTTGACGAAGACGATGTAGGACATCGTCAGGAACGTGGTCAGGCCGGCCAGCAGTTCGGTGCGCACGGAGGTGCCGTGCTGCTGCAGCTGGAACAGGCGTTCGGGGAGGGACATCGCGAAATCTCAAACCGTTGGTGGTGGGTACCGACCGTTGGTCGGTACGCTTCAAAGCATCACCACCAACGGTGGTGACCTACCGAAATGAGAAAGGCCGCGCGAGCGCGGCCTTTCCGGTTGCCTTATTTCAGCGCCTTGAAGCGCAGGCGCTTCGGCGCAGCGTCGTCGCCCATGCGGCGGCGCTTGTCTTCTTCGTACTCGCGGTAGTTGCCCTGGAAGAACTCCACGTGCGAATCGCCTTCGAACGCCAGGATGTGGGTCGCGATGCGATCCAGGAACCAGCGGTCATGCGAAATCACGAAGGTGTTGCCCGGGAACTCCAGCAGCGCATCTTCCAGCGCACGCAGGGTTTCGATGTCCAGATCGTTGGACGGTTCATCGAGCAGCAGCACGTTGCCACCCTGCAGCAGGGTCTTGGCCATGTGCAGGCGGCCACGCTCACCACCGGACAGCGAACCGACCAGCTTCTGCTGATCCTGGCCCTTGAAGTTGAAGCGGCCGATATAGGCGCGCGACTGGATCTCGATGCCGTTGATGTTGAGGATGTCCAGGCCGCCGGCGATTTCCTGGAAGACGTTGTGGTTGCCTTCCAGCGCGTCGCGGCTCTGGTCCACGTAGGACAGCTTGACGGTCGGGCCGACGGTGATTTCGCCAGAATCCGGCTTTTCCTGGCCGGTGATCATCTTGAACAGGGTCGACTTACCGGCACCGTTGGGGCCGATGATGCCCACGATCGCACCGGCCGGCACCAGGAAGCTCAGTTCGTCGAACAGCAGGCGGTCGCCGAACTTCTTGGAGACGTTCTTGAACTCCATCACCGAGTTGCCCAGGCGCTCGCCCGGCGGGATGAAGATTTCATTGGTCTCGTTGCGCTTCTGGTAATCCACCGACTGCAGTTCTTCCAGGCGGGCCAGACGGGCCTTGCCCTTGGTGCGGCCGCCCTTGGCGTTCTGGCGCGACCACTCCAGTTCCTTCTGGATCGCCTTCTGGCGGGATTTTTCCTGGTTGTCTTCCTGCTTCAGGCGCTCGTCCTTCTGCATCAGCCAATCGGTGTAGTTGCCCTTCCACGGAATGCCGCGGCCGCGATCCAGTTCCAGGATCCACTCGGCGGCGTTGTCCAGGAAGTAGCGATCATGGGTGACCGCCACGACGGTGCCGGTGTAGCGCGCCAGGAACTGTTCCAGCCACTCGACGGACTCGGCGTCCAGATGGTTGGTCGGTTCGTCGAGCAGCAGCATGTCCGGCTTCTGCAGCAGCAGGCGGCACAGTGCCACGCGGCGCTTTTCACCACCGGAGAGCTTGCCGATCACCGCATCCCACGGCGGCAGGCGCAGCGCATCGGCGGCCACGTCCAGCTGGTTTTCCAGGGTGTGCGCATCGCCGGCGGCGAGGATCGCCTCCAGGCGCTCCTGTTCCTTGGCCAGCTTGTCGAAGTCGGCGCCTTCCTCGGCATAGGCCAGGTAGACCGCGTCCAGCTGGGCCTGGGCCTGCAGCACTTCGCCGACGCCTTCCTCGACCGCTTCACGCACGGTCTTGGTCGGGTCCAGCTCCGGTTCCTGGGCCAGGTAGCCGACCTTGATGCCGGGCTGCGGGCGGGCTTCGCCCTCGAAATCGGTGTCCACGCCGGCCATGATCTTGAGCACCGTGGACTTGCCGGCACCGTTCAGGCCCAGCAGGCCGATCTTGGCACCCGGGAAGAACGACAGCGAGATGTCCTTGATGATCTGCCGCTTGGGCGGGACCACCTTGCTGACGCGGTTCATGGTGTAGATGTATTGCGAGGACATGAGCTCTCCGAAGGCGCAACCCTGCGCCCGTTCCGGACGGAACAGGAACAGAGGAAGAAAAGGATGCCCCGATTATAGCCGGAAGCGATCAATGCCGCCGGGAGCCAAGGGCGCCGGGGCTTGCCGCCGCCTGAATGCGGGGTCAAAGCCCTTGAATTGGAAACCGTTTCCAGCCGGAGACCGTTCAGATGGGGTGCGCATGATGGAGCCATCAACCCACCAAGCGAGGCCAATCATGCGCATGAATCGATTTGTGGTCGGGGCCGTTGCCTCGCTGCTGGCCTTGGGCACCGTGGCCCCGGCCTTTGCCGATGACCACCGTGGGCGCGGTCACGACCGCCGCGAGTGGCGTGATGACCGCCGTGACAACCGCCACGATCGCCATGACCGGCACGATCGTCATGACCGTCGCGAAGTCCGCCACGACCGCCGTTACGACCGCCGCTATGACAACCGCGGCTACTACCGCCCGGGCCCGCCGCCGCCGCGGGTGGTCTATCGCCCGGCGCCGGGCTATGGCTCCTACGGCTGGGCCCGCGGCCACCGCTACCGTGAGTACTACGGTGGCCCGGTCTATGTGGTCAACGATTACAGCCGCTACTCGGTGCGCCGCCCGCCGCGCGACCATCACTGGATCCGGGACGACCGCGGCAACCTGCTGCTGGTCGCCATCGCCACCGGGATCATTGCCGACTACGTGATCAACCGGTAAGCCCGCCGGCAGGCGCGCTTGACGGCCTGGACGGCGCCCTTCGGGGCGCCGTTCCGCGTTCCGGGGCCGCGCGCCGGGATTGGTCACCCCGCGCCGCGGGGACTACAATCCAGAGCTCGCGCTGTACCCCCTCTGCCTGCCTGGAGTAACCGATGTTCCCGCGTGACGTCCGCATCGAAACCTACGATCCCGAACTGGCCAAGGCCATCGCCGCCGAAACCCAGCGCCAGGAAGACCACGTCGAGCTGATCGCCAGCGAGAACTACACCAGCCCGGCGGTGATGGAAGCCCAGGGCAGCCAGCTGACCAACAAGTACGCCGAGGGCTACCCGGGCAAGCGTTACTACGGTGGCTGCGAGTACGTGGACATCGCCGAACAGCTGGCCATCGACCGCCTCAAGCAGCTGTTCGATGCCGACTACGCCAACGTGCAGCCGCACAGCGGCTCGCAGGCCAACCAGGCCGTGTACTTCGCGCTGCTGCAGCCGGGCGACACCATCCTGGGCATGAGCCTGGCCCATGGTGGCCACCTGACCCACGGTGCCAAGGTCAATGCCTCGGGCAAGCTGTTCAACGCCGTCCAGTACGGTGTCGACGAAGCCGGCCTGATCGACTATGACGAGGTCGAGCGTCTGGCCCTGGAGCATAAGCCGAAGATGGTCGTCGCCGGTTTCTCGGCGTACTCGCAGGTGGTGGACTGGGCGCGCTTCCGCGCCATCGCCGACAAGGTCGGTGCCTACCTGTTCGTGGACATGGCGCACGTGGCGGGTCTGGTTGCCGCTGGCGTCTACCCGAGCCCGCTGCCGCACGCCCACGTGGTCACCTCCACCACCCACAAGACCCTGCGCGGCCCGCGCGGCGGCATCATCATCGCCAAGGGCGCCAGCGAAGAACTGCAGAAGAAGCTGCAGTCCATCGTGTTCCCGGGCATCCAGGGCGGTCCGCTGATGCATGTCATCGCCGGCAAGGCCGTGGCCTTCAAGGAAGCGCTGGAGCCGGGCTTCAAGGCCTACCAGCAGCAGGTGGTCAAGAACGCCCAGGCGATGGCCAACACGCTGATCGCGCGCGGCTACAAGATCGTTTCCGGCGGCACCCAGAACCACCTGATGCTGGTCGACATGATCGGCAAGGATGTCTCGGGCAAGGATGCCGAAGCCGCGCTCGGCCTGGCCCACATCACCGTCAACAAGAACTCGGTACCGAACGACCCGCGTTCGCCGTTCGTGACCTCGGGCCTGCGCCTGGGTACTCCGGCGGTCACCACGCGCGGTTACGTGGAGCAGGACTGCGTGGATCTGGCCAACTGGATCGCCGACGTGCTCGACGCCCCGGCCGATGAGGCCGTGATCGCCCGCGTCCGCGACGCGGTCAGCGCGCAGTGCCGCAAGTACCCGGTTTACGGCTGATATGGGCGAGGGCCGGCAACGGCGTACCTACGCCGTGCTGGCCCTTGTCTGCGGCATCGTGGGGATGGCTGGCGGTGGCACCTTCGCCGCCATTGGGGTCTGGGTCGCGTTCGTCGAGCCGGCCTATCTGGACCGGGCCTCGCGCCTGGTGATCGGCGGCTGGGGGGTGGCCGGCCTGATCGGGATCGTGGGCTGGCTGTGGTTGAGTGGCCGCTATCTCCGAAAGGGACGCACCGGCCTGCGCGATGCCGGGCCTTGGCCGTGGGCTGCATTGGGCCTTGGCGTCCTTGCCGCCCTGGCGGTGGTCGGCATGGCATTCTGGCAGGCCGCCGCGAGTCCGATGGCACTGGTTCTGCTGCTGGCCGGGCCGCCGATGCTCTCCTGCGCGGCGCACCTGCTGTGGCTGCGCTGGCAGCCGGCCTAGGCTGGGCTGGCCTCTGCCCCCTGCCATTTGCTGTTGCCTGTCTCTCTCAGGTACCGTTGCGACGCTGCCGTGACCGCGGCATGACGTTTTCCCGATGCAAGGCGTTCCATGTACTGTCCGTTCTGCCAGCATGCCGATACCCGTGTGATCGATTCGCGCGTCTCTGAAGACGGCGCGACGATCCGGCGTCGCCGCGAGTGCGAGGCCTGCAACGAGCGCTTCAGCACCCTGGAAACCATCGAACTGAAACTGCCGGCGATCGTCAAAAGCGACGGCAGCCGCGAGGCCTTCGATGCGCGCAAGGTCCGCAGCGGCTTTGATCGCGCGCTGCAGAAGCGTCCGGTGCCTGAAGACAAGATCGAGCTGGCGGTGCGCGCGGTGATGCAGCAGGCGCGCATCTGTGGCGAACGCGAAATCCCCTCGATCAAGGTCGGCGAGTTCGTGATGAACGAACTGCGCAAGCTGGACCATGTGGGTTACGTGCGCTTTGCCTCGGTGTACCGCAGCTTCGAAGACGTGGCCGATTTCCGCGAGGAGATCGAGAAGCTCGAACGCGAGCTGCCCTCCAGCACCGAGCAGTTGCAGTTGCTCGGCGATGTGATCGCGCTGACCAAGAAGAAAAAGGGCTGAGCCCCGGCCGCATCGCGGCCACCCCGGCTGGGCTACCATCGCGGCTGCACGCCGCCAGATGATCCCCGCCATGACCGATTTCTCCGCTCTCGACCATCAGCACATGGCGCACGCGCTGCGCCTGGCCGAACGTGCCGCGTACACCGCGCGGCCCAATCCCATGGTGGGGTGCGTGATTGCCCGCGATGGGGTCGTGGTGGGCGAGGGCTGGCACCAGCGCACTGGCGGCCCGCACGCCGAAGTGTTCGCGCTGCGCCAGGCCGGTGAGCAGGCCCGCGGCGCCACCGCCTACGTCACCCTGGAGCCCTGTGCGCACCACGGGCGCACACCGCCGTGTGCACTGGCCCTGATCGACGCCGGTGTCAGCCGCGTGGTGGCCGCGATGCGTGATCCCTTCCCGAAGGTCGACGGGGGCGGCTTCGTGCTGCTGCGCGAGGCCGGCATCGAGGTGGCCGAAGGCCTGATGGCCACGCAGGCGCGCGAGCTCAACAGGGGCTTCCTGTCGCGCATCGAGCGCGGCCGTCCGTGGCTGCGGGTGAAGCTGGCCGCCAGCCTGGATGGCCGCACCGCGATGGCCGACGGGACATCGAAGTGGATCACGGGCGCGGCCGCGCGCGAGGATGTGCAGCACTGGCGCGCGCGGGCCGGCGCCATCCTTACCGGTGCGGCCACCGTGCTGGCTGACGATCCGATGTTGACCGTGCGCCTGGCCGACACCGACGTGCTGCCGCCGCTGCGCGTGGTGCTCGATGCACGCCTGCGTTCGCTGGAATGCGCGCGGGTGCGCGAGGGTGGGGCGCCGACGTTGTATGTGCATGACGCCGCGGTCAGCCCGCCGGACGCCGCCGATGCGGAGTTCGCCAGCGTGCCCAGCCATGACGGTCGTCTGGATCTGGGCGCGGTGTTGGCGCTGCTCGCCGAGCGCGGCATCAATGACGTGCATACCGAGGCCGGCGCCACCTTGGCCGGCGCGTTGCTGGCCGGCGGCTGGGTCGACGAACTGTTGCTGTATCAGGCGCCCACGTTGCTCGGTGAGCATGGGCTGCCGCTGCTGTCCGGCCTGGGTATCCACGCGATGGAACAGCAGCGCCGGCTGCGCGTGGTGGACAGGCGCCAGGTGGGTGAGGACCTCCGCCTGTTGCTGCGCCCATAAAAAACGGGCCCCTTGCGGGACCCGTTCGATCATGGCGCGGCGCGGACGCTGCAGCTCGATCAGTAACCGACGTGTGCGCCGTCATATCCACGCGGCGCAGCACTCAGTCGCGTAGCTTAACACTTATTTAACTTAAAGCCCCCAGTCAGGGTGCCCTGTTACACTAGCCGGGCCGGTTCGCCGGTACATAAACGTCTTCAGGGCGGGGTGCGATTCCCCACCGGCGGTAGGTGCGCAAGCACGAGCCCGCGAGCGCTTCCCGGCCCCCCCGGGAAGGTCAGCAGATCCGGTCCAATGCCGGAGCCGACGGTATAGTCCGGATGAAAGAAGACGGTGCGGCCGGGCCTTGTGCCCGGCGTGCACCTATATGCCTTGCGGCGTTTTTCGCTCACTTTCCGCGGAGAACGTTACGTGTTTACTGGAATCATCGAAGGCGTCGGCCGTCTGGCCGCACGCGAGTCCCTTGGCGGCGATGTCCGCTTCACCTTCAACGTGGGCACCCTGCCGTTCGAGAACGTGCAGATGGGCGAGAGCATCGCCATCAATGGCGTCTGCCTGACCGTCATTGCCCACGACGCCACGTCCTTCCAGGCCGACGCGTCCACCGAGACCCTGAGCGTTACCACGCTGGGTCGGCTGGCCGACGGCGCCGTCATCAACCTCGAACGCGCGATGCGCCCGACCGATCGCCTCGGCGGCCATCTGGTCAGTGGCCATGTCGATGGCCTGGGCCAGGTGTTGTCGGTGCATGACGACGCGCGTGCCCAGCGCTGGCGTTTCGCCGCGCCGGCCGCGTTGCTGCGCTACATCGCCAAGAAGGGCTCGATCTGCGTGGACGGGGTCAGCCTGACCGTCAACGAGGTGGACGAGCAGGGCTTCGAAGTCGCCCTCATCCCGCATACCGTCGCCAACACCGCCTTCGCCGCGACGGCCGTGGGCAGTGCGGTCAATCTTGAAATCGATCTGGTCGCCCGTTACGTCGAACGTTTGTTGGGTGCAGGAGCACGCGCATGAATTTCGCCCCCATTCCCGAGATTCTCGAGGACATCCGCCTTGGCCGCATGGTCGTCATCGTCGATGACGAAGACCGCGAGAACGAAGGCGACCTGATCATGGCCGCCGAGCTGGTCAAGCCGTCGGACATCAACTTCATGGTCACCCATGGCCGTGGCCTGGTGTGCCTGCCGCTGACCCGTGAGCGCGCTGCCGATCTCGGCCTGGCGCCGATGGTCCAGGCCAACACCGCGCAGTTCCAGACCAACTTCACCGTCAGCATCGAAGCGGCCGAGGGTGTCACCACCGGCATCTCGGCCTATGACCGCGCCCACACCATCCGCACGGCGGTGAAGCCGGACGCCAAGCCGGCCGACCTGCACCAGCCGGGCCACATCTTCCCGCTGATCGCCCAGCCGGGCGGCGTGCTGACCCGCGCCGGGCATACCGAAGCGGGCGTGGATCTGGCCATGCTGGCAGGCCTGGAGCCGGCTGGCGTGCTGGTGGAGATCCTCAACCCCGACGGCAGCATGGCGCGCCGCCCGGAGCTGGAGGTGTTCGCCCGCGAGCACGGCCTGAAGATGGGCTCGATCGCCGACCTGATCGCCTACCGCCTGGCCACCGAGAAGACGGTCGAGCGCGTGGACGAGCGCGAGATCGACACCGAGTTCGGTCCCTTCAAGCTGGTCACCTACCGCGACCGCATCGCCCACGACCTGCATTTCGCCCTGGTCCGCGGCACCCCGGATGCCGAGCCCACGCTGGTCCGCGTGCAGGTGGAAAACCCGCTGGCCGACCTGCTGCACTGGCGCCGCGACGATTTCGGCGTGGCCTCCACCGACGCCCTGCGCGCCATTGCCGCCGCCGAGCGCGGGGTGATGGTGGTGCTGTCGGCGCCACGCGACACCAACACCCTGCTGGCCCGCCTGCGCCAGCAGCCGGCCCCGGTGACCCCGGGCAAGGACAAGGATGTGAGCCAGTGGCGCCGCAACGGCGCCGGTGCGCAGATCCTGTCCGACCTCGGCCTGGGCAAGCTGCGCGTGCTGGGCACCCCCCGCCGCCAGATCGGCCTGGCCGGCTACGGCCTGGAAGTAGTGGAAACGGTCACCCCCTGACCGCCCGCCCGACCGCCCACCCTCCCGTAGAGCCGGGCAGAGCCCGGCGCTACGTGGCCATGGCCGCCGGCCCGTGTCCGGCGTAACCGGCCCGCCCGCGTTAAACTAGTCAACCTTTTGGACCCCACGCCGAACATGAGCCACTACGAAGGCGACCTCCGTACTCCGGAAAAGGCCCGTTTCGCCATCCTCGCCAGCCGCTGGAATGCCCGCATCACCGACGTACTGGTCGCTGGCGCGCGGCAGAGCCTGGCCGGCAACGGCATCGACGAAGCCGCCATCGACGTGATCCGTGTGCCCGGCGCATGGGAACTGCCGCTGGTGGCCGCCCGCCTGGCCGCCGCGCATGAACATGCCGCGATCATCGCCCTGGGCTGTGTGATCCGCGGCGACACCCGCCACTACGAACACGTGGCCGATGGCTGCGCCGAAGGCCTGATGCGCGTGCAGCTGGATTTCGGCGTGCCGGTGCTCAATGGCGTGCTCGCCGTGGAACGCGCCGAGGATGCCGAGGCCCGTGCCGGTGGCAGCCATGGCAACAAGGGTGAGGAAGCCGCACTGACGGCGTTGGAAATGGTCAATCTTCTGGAGCAGTTGCCGTGAACAAGTCGAACCCGGGCAAGCCCTCCGGTAAACCCGTCCGCCGTGATGGCATCGACCCCGTGCTGCGCTCGCGCGCGCGCCGTCGTGCCCTGCAGGCGATCTATGCGTGGCAGATTTCCGGTGGCAACGCGCAGACCGTGATTGCCCAGTTTGCCCACGAGCAGGCGCGTGAAATCGCCGATCTGGCCTATTTTGAAGCGCTGATCCACGGCGTGCTGGACAACCGCAAGGACCTGGACGAGGCACTGACCCCGTACCTGGATCGCAGCATCGACGAAGTGGACGCCATCGAACGCGCCGCGCTGCGCGTGGCCGCCTTCGAAATGCGCTACCGCCTGGACGTGCCGTACCGCGTGGTGATCAACGAAGCGATCGAATCGGCCAAGCGCTTCGGCTCCGAGCATGGTCACACCTACGTCAACGGCGTGCTGGACCGCGCGGCCGTGGAATGGCGCAAGGTCGAATCGGGTCACTGCCCCGCCGGTGGCAATGAGCCGCCGGCGGTAATGACCCGTCTGGTAGTGCCGGCCGCTGGCCGGCAACCACCGGGCGTCTGAGGTTGCCGGCCAGCGGCCGGCACTACCGACAACCGCACGCCGCGCGGCACGTACAACCGCCCCACCGCGCACTGCGCGGCACGCACAACCGCGGGAGCGCCCCATGTCCCTTGCCGAATTCGCCCTGATCGACCGCATCCGTGCCCGCACCGCCGAGCGCGACGACGTGGTGCTCGGCATCGGCGATGACGCCGCGCTGCTGCAGCCGCGCCCGAACGAACAGCTGGTGGTCACCGCCGACACGCTCAACAGCGGCGTGCATTTCCCGGCCGAGACCATGCCCTTCGACATCGGCTGGAAGACCCTGGCGGTCAACCTGTCCGACCTGGCTGCCATGGGCGCACGCCCGGCCTGGTGCACGCTGGCGTTGTCGCTGCCCGACGCGCACCCGGACTGGATCGAATCCTTCGCCGACGGCTTCTTCGCGCTGGCCGACGAACACGCCATCGCGTTGATCGGCGGCGACACCACGCGTGGCCCGCTGTCGCTGTCGGTCACGGCGATGGGGCAGGTGGCACGCGGCCAGGCGCTGCGCCGCGACCGCGCCCAGGTGGGCGATGACATCTGGGTGAGCGGCACACTCGGCGACGCCGCCGGTGCCCTGCAGCTGTGGCAGCGCGGTGAGTTGAACATCGCCACCGCCACCGTGCTGGGTGATTACGAAACACTGCGCCTGCGCCTGCTGCGGCCGACCCCACGGGTGACGCTGGGCCTGCGCCTGCGTGCCTTCGCGCATGCTGCCGTGGATATCTCTGACGGCCTGCTGGCCGACCTGGGCCACATCACCACGCGCAGTGGCGTGCGTGCCGAAGTGGATGCCGACGCCGTGCCGCTGTCACCGGCCCTGCGTGCGGTGCTTGGCCGCGACGCCGCGCGTGCGTGTGCCCTGCGCGGCGGCGACGATTACGAACTGTGTTTCACCGCCGCCGCCGACCAGCGCGAGGCGCTGCATGCCGTGGCCGAATCGCTGCGCCTGCCGCTCACCCGCATCGGCCGCATCGTGGAAGGGCAGGGCGTGCAGTGCGAAGGCGAAACCGGGCCCGGCGGCTACCAGCACTTCGCGGAGTGAGCAGCCGGCAGAGCCCGGCGCCACGGTCGCGAGGCGGGTGTTACGGGATGCTCACGGTCGCCTGCTGGTCCCGCGGCGTGCCGTAGTCGTCCAGCCACTGGAACGTCACCTTCGCCGGCATCGGGGCACCCGCCGGCAGCGCGTAGCGCACCTGCTGGCCCGGGGCGATCATGTCCACCTCCACCTTGCGGCCGTCCGCCAGCGTCAGCGTGCTCAGGGTGACGTGGTAGGCGGTAGGGTTGGTGACCTGCAAGGCATTGCCCGCACCGGTCCATACCAGCGCAGCCGCGGCATCGCGGGCGTTGCCGGGCAACCCTGCGGGACGGTGAAACAGCTTCACACGCGTGCGCACGGCGAATTGCAGCAGATTCTTGCCTGCGGCATCGGTCGGCTTGGGCGGAATGTCCAGCAGGTTGAAATAGAACACCGATTCGCGGTCGGTTGGCAGCGGTGCCTCCGACGGGCGCGGTGCATAGGTGATGCGATAGGCCTGGCCCTGATGCGCCTGCAGCAGGCGCGGGTCGGCCGGGGTAAGCCGGAACGGCGTGCGCACGTTCTCCGGCCGGGCATCACTATCGCCCGCGTCCACCCACACCTGCACCATGGCCGGCTGGTCGCCACCGTTGCTTGCCTTCACTGTGACGTCGCGACCCTTGCCTGCGTCGTGCACGATGCGGGTGCCTTGCAGCGTAACCGCGGCCAGCGAGGCATGGCTCGCCAGCAGCAGCGTCACCAGGGCGAACGCCCGGGATGTAATGCGCATGTTCATTGCTCACCTGCTCCAGAAGAAAGTGCCGTACCTGCCGCACGTGCGGCAGGTACGGCGAAAGGGCGTTGAGTTACTTGTAGAGCACCACGAAATCACCGGAGGCATCGGCCTTGCCGGCCGTTGCGTCCTGGCCCGGCGAGGCGTACCACGCGCTGTAGTCCAGCTGGCCTTTGCCGTCGGCAGGAATGACCACCCACTGCGTGGGATCTTCACCGATCTTCTGGTGCGCACCGGCGGCGTCGTACAGCGCAACGCCCACGTTCTGCGCGCCGCCCGGAGCGACACCCAGGTTGCCGGTGCTGCCATGCGGCGTGCCGCCAAAGCGCACACCCACCTCCTGGGAACTGCCCGAACCGGAGCAGTCCAGGCCGATGCTGAAGTTCTTCTGGCCGGCACGGGTGTTGGCGTTGACCGACTTCAGGTCGACCTGGCCCATGGCCACTGTGATGGTGCCGCCGGTGGAGTCCACCGCGCAGGTGGAGGTCATCAGCTCGCCGGTGATCTCCAGCTTCTCGGCCATGGCCGACGGTGCGGCCGTGGCAGCCAGCAGGGAAATGATCGCTACATTCAATTTGTTCAACATGATCTGCACTCGGGTTGGAAAATACGAGGAGCGCAGTGTCGTTCCAGACATATCTCGGAACCATGCAATAAGTTGCAAACGATAGGCGGTGTCTTAAATGGCCGCCGTTTGTACAGGTGGCGTTCAATGCACGGCGCACCGTGCCCGCGCGTGACACCTATAGGGAATCCGCCGCATTTCAAAAACTGCAGATCGGGTGACGCTGAAAATGAATGCGCTTGAAACTTAGATAGGCAAAATCTCTCTAGTTCTAAGGGTTGCATTGAGCATTGCAACTAATTGCATGGGATGACGCGCGGTAGACCCCTACGCTGCGACCCCTCATCCACAGGGAGATGTCGGTTTCAGCCGACGTCGAATGATCGTCGCCATGAATGCATGCTCGCCAGTCTTCGCTCCGCCTCGTCGTCGCACGCGCCACTGCTTGGCAACGGCTATCGCCGTCTCGCTGGCATTGGGTATGGTCGCGCCAAGCCGGGCCGATCCGCTCGACGGCCTGCAGTTCAGCGAGGGGTTCCTGATCGGCGGCGAGGCCATCGACCTGCAGCGCTACGCGCAGGGCAATCCGATGGCGCCAGGCGTGTACCCGCTGGACCTGGTGGTCAACGGGGCGTTCCGCGAAAGCCGCGACATCACCTTCGTGCCGGGCGAACAGGGCGCCGTGCCGTGCCTGCCGGTGGCACTGGTGCGCGAACTGGGTCTGAAGGATGCCTACCTGACGCCACTGGGTGATGATGCGTCGGCCTGTGTCGACCTGGTGGCCATCGTGCCGGGCGCCACGGTCAGCTTCGACAGCGGCGCGTTGCAGCTGCTGGTGACGGTTCCGCAGGCCGCACAGGTCAGCACCGCGCGTGGCTACGTGGCACCGGCGCAGCGCGACTATGGCGTCACGGCAGGATTCTTCGACTACAACGTCAACCACAATCGCAGCCAAGGGCAGGACAACACCTACGCCAGCGTCAATGCGGGCATCAATCTGGGTGCCTGGCGGTTGCGCCATCGCGCGTCGTTCAGCCAGGGCACGCACGGTTCGCGACACGATGTGATCAGCAGCCACCTGCAGCGCGACCTGCCGTGGCTCAACAGCCAGTTGCTGATCGGCCAGAGCAGCACCGGCGGCGAGTTGTTTGAAAGCGTGGCCTTCAGCGGTGCACGCGTGGCCACCGACGAGCGCATGCTGCCCGATTCGCTGCGCGGCTTTGCCCCGGTGGTGCAGGGCATTGCCGAGGGCAACGCGGTGGTCACCATCCGCCAGAACAGCCATGTCATCCATGAGGTGACCGTCGCGCCGGGGCCGTTCTCCATCGAGGATCTGTACCCCACCAACTTCGGCGGCGACCTGGACGTGACTGTCACCGAAGCCGACGGCCGGACCCAGCGCTTCAAGGTCAGCTTCTCGGCGGTGCCGCAGGCGCTGCGCCCCGGCGCCAGCCGCTTCAGCGCCACCGCTGGTGAACTGCGCGCCTCCCGTCGCGGCGGTGAAGACCTGCGCTTTGCCGAAGGCACCTACGCACGCGGCATCAGCAACCGCTTCACCGCATTGGGCGGCGTACAGGCCAGTGAAGGTTTCCAGGCGGCATTGGTCGGCGGTGCGGTGAACACGCCGATCGGCGCGTTCGGTGCCGACATCACCCATTCGCGCGCACGCCTGAGCAACGGCGAGCAGGTGACCGGCAACAGTGTGCGGCTCAACTTCCAGCGCTATGTTGCCGCCACCGGCACCAACTTCGGCCTGGCCGCGCACCGCTACAGCACGCAGGGCTATCTCACCCTGACCGACTTCGCCGACGCACGCAGCGACGACTGGGGCTATGGCCGCCGTGCGCGCCAGCGCTACCAGGTGAACTTCTCGCAGCGAGTGGGCGAGCGCAGCACGCTGTCGCTGAGCGGGGGCCATGTGAGCTACTGGGACAGCGCCGACCGCCAGAACGATTTCCAGCTGCGCTTCCAGAGCACCTGGGGCCGCGCCAACTACGGCATCTCCGCGATGCGCTACCAGTTGGGCAACGGCCGCCAGGACACCCGCTATGCATTCAACGTGAGCGTGCCGCTGGGCCGCAGCCCGAGTGCGCCGCGCCTGAGCAGCCAGGTCGGGCAGTCCGCTGCCGGTCACCAGGCGCAGCTGGGCATCAACGGCACGCTGGGTGAGGACCGCGCACTGAGTTACAGCCTGTCGGCCAGCGATGCCAGCAACGGCCAGCGCAGTACCAGTGCCTACACCACCTACCAGGGCGGACGTGGCACCTTCAGCGCGGGGTATACCCGTTCCGGCGACTACAGCGCGGTGTCGGCCAGCGCGGCCGGCAGCGTGGTGCTGCATGGCGGCGGCGTCAACCTCGGCGCCCCGGTGGGCGACGGCTTTGCGTTGATCCAGGCCGAGGGTGCGCATGGGGCAAAGGTCGGGTACGGAAGCGATACCCGGGTGGCGCGCAATGGCTATGCGTTGCTGCCGCACGTCAGCCCCTACCGCTGGAACCAGATCGACCTGGACCCGTCCGGCCTGCCGCTGGATGTGGAACTGCTGCAGACCTCGCAGCGTGTCGCCCCCACCGCCGGCAGCATCGTGCGGGTGGCCTTCAACGCCAAGCGCGAGCGCACGCTGTTCATCGATGCCACCGACGCGCTGGGCCAGCCCCTGCCGTTCGCCGCCCGCGTTGAAGACGAGGCCGGCCGCGCATTCGGTGCGGTCGGGCAGGGCGGGGTGATCCAGTTGCGCGGCGCGCCCGAACACGGCCAGTTGATCGTCGATCCCGATGGTCCACAGCGCTGTCGCCTGCACTACACCACGCCCGATGCCCCGGATGCCTACGGGCTGTCCTGGAGCCAGGCGGTCTGCACACCGCTGCCCGCGCCCAGCCCGGGTCTGCAGGCCGCTCTGGATGTGTCCAGCGCAGCGTCGTTCTGAGTCTTTCTTTCCTTTCCCTATCTGGAGTTCTGCATGAATCTGTTCAACCGCTTGACCCTGTGCACCGCTCTGTTGGCCGTGGCGCCGCTGGCCATGGCCGACAGCGCCACCCTCACCATCAGCGGCCGGGTGCTGCCCGGCACCTGCACGCTTACGGATGCGCGGATCGATCTGGACCCGGTCAAAACCAGCGACCTCACCCCCGGCACGGACAGCCAGATCAAGGCCGGCGCGCTGGAGTTCAACGGCTGCGTGGGCGTGAGCAAGGCGGTGCTGTCCTTCGCCGGCACCGCTGCCGACGGCGATGCGACGCGCTGGAAGAACACCGAAGCTACCGACCCGGCCGGTGGCGTGTCGATTTCGCTGCTGTCGGGTACCACCGGCAGCACCTATCTCAAGGACGGCGACACCGGCATCGATGTGCCGGTGACCGGCACCAGCGCGCGTTACGACCTGAGAGCGGCGTACTACCTGCCTCCCGCAGGCGTGCCCGAAGCCGGTGGGGTTTCCACGGAGATCGTGGTGACGGCGGACTACGAATGAGAACGAATGTACCCACGCCGACCAGAAGCATGATCAGCGCCGCGCGCCAAATCAGGCGGGCAAGGCACTCCGGACTGCGCATGGCGATCGGCTTGCTGTGTTCACTTGGCTTCTGCGCGACTGCAGTTGCGTGTACGACAAGCCGGGGTTACCCGATGAACTTCGACAAGACCTACAGCTCCTCGCCGCCCTCCGAGGGACGGTTCATGGATTACGGCGGTGCCGTTGCCAACTTCAGCGCATGCAGTGTCCCCGGCCTCTATGATATGGCGCTCACGCTGGATATGCCTGGACTCAGGCCGGCAGGTACCATCAGCTATGACGGAATGACGCTGCCCGTTTACGACTTTGCGGATGATTCGCCGTTGATCGGCTTTGCGTTCATGCAGGTCATAGGATGGTCTGCTCAACCCGTCACTCCGGGTAGTACCACACCGTATGTCATGGATATAGCGGCAACGGAGAGCCCCAAAGCCGATTTCAATTTTCGCGCCTACGCTTTCTCACGGGGAACTCCCATGCGCACCTATGAGATGTCAGGCAGCCTCAAGATCGATGCGCCTGATTTTCCTTCGCTGGGACTCACGATTCCGCTCAGGATCAACCTGAAATTCCCACACGTCACGTGCCCGCTGCTGGACGCGGCGGAGGACCTGCGGGATGTCGATTTCGCCGAGTTGTCCGCACCAGGCAGCACGGCAGGAGAGAAAGTGGTGGCCATTCGGATGGATTGCGGCGCGGATACGCCCCGGGCCAGGATCTCGTTGCATGATGCTGCAGACCCTGGCAATACCGGAAGCCAGCTGACACCCAGTGCGGGTTCGGATGCCGGCGGTGTCCGTGTGCAGCTGATGCGTGCAGGCAGCGAGGTCCAGTTCGGCCAGCAGTGGGATTTCGACCCGGGGGTGGGCGGCATGCATAACCACGAGTTCACGGCGCGCTACATCCGCACCACGGAGACACTCACGCCCGGCATCATCAAGGGGGAGGCGGTGTTGAACGTCGATTACTGGTAGCGGCGATGTCGGGAGTTTCGCCAGCGTCGCAGGCGGATCTGACCGGCTACACCGCTACCGGCCGCGTGCGTGGTACTGCCGCTGGGTGTTTATGGCACCTGGTTGCAGGATGGCGAGGGCACTCACGGCGCCTATATGGATACGAACGTGCAGTACGGCGGTTTCGACAACCGCGTGAGGGGTATCGGCCTGGAGCCGGAGCAATACGATTCGCGGATGGCCAGGGCGTCGCTGGAGGCCGGTTACACGTTCAACGTCTGGCAGGGTGCGTCGAGCCAGCTGTATCTGCAGCCGCAGCTGTCGTATGTCGACTTCGACGCTGATCGCCATGGAACACAACTGCACGGCGATCGATCGTGCCGATGCCGGTGGCCTGAACGGGCGCCCGGGCTGTGCGCGTGTTCGGTCATGGCGCTGCAGCTGGCACGTACCTGGGGGGGAACTGGCTGCGCGGCAGCGGCACCAGCGCCTTGCAGTTCAACGGTGACACGCTGGGTGCGGATGTGCCGCGCAACCGCTATGAAATGCAGGCCGGTGCCGAGTTGAAGCTGGGCCAGCGCTGGGGCGCATGGGGTGGCCTGACCGTGCAGCGGGGTGACCACGGTTACCGCAATGTGGGTGGCCAGGTGGGCCTGCGCATGGCCTGGTAAGCGACAGTGCCGGGGTCGGAGCCCATTGCTTGGCAATGGGATCCGACCCCGGGTAACCGGTAGCGCCGGGCCATGCCCGGCGGGTGTCACCCCGGCGGCAGCACCTTGCCTGGGTTGAGGATGCCATCCGGATCCAGCGCGGCCTTGATCGCGCGCATCGTTGCCAGCGTGGCCGGGCTGAACGCCTTGGCCATGAAGTCGCGCTTGGCCAGGCCGATGCCATGCTCGCCCGACAACGTGCCGCCCAACGCCAGCGTCAGTTCGAAGATCTTCGGCAGCGCCGCATGCGCGCGTGCGTTTTCGTCGGCGTCGTCGGGGTGGTAGAGGATGTTGACGTGCAGGTTGCCGTTGCCGGCATGGCCGAAGGTGACGATGGTGAGCGCGTATTCGCGCGCCAGCGCCTGCACGCCGGCCACCAGGTCGGGGATGCGCGACACCGGCACCACCACGTCTTCGTTGATCTTGCCCGGGGCGATGCTGCGCAGCGCGGGCGACAGCGCCTTGCGCGCGGCCCACAGTTTTTCGCGCGCGGCCCCTTCCATCGCCACGTCCAACGCGATCATGCCGTCGCCCTCGGCGGCGGTGGCCAGTGCCTGCAGCAGGTAGGGCAGGGTGTCGTGGTCGCCGTCGGCTTCCACCAGCAACATCGCGCCGGCCTCGGGCACGTCGGCGCCATTGCGACGCAGCAGCTCCAGGCTGCGCGCGTCCATGAATTCCAGCCGCGTGGGCACCACCGGTTGCGCCATCAGCCGCGACACGGCCGCCGCGGCCGCATCGGCATCGCGATACAACACGCGCAGCCCGGCCTGGGCGACCGGAAGCGGGGTGAGCTTCAGCGTGGCTTCCACGATCAGCGCCAGGGTGCCTTCGCTGCCCACCAGCAGGTGGGTAAGGTCGTAGCCGGTGGCGTCCTTGGTGTAGGCGCCGCCGCAGTGGATGAGGTCGCCTGCGCCGGTCACCGCCACCAGCCCGAGCACGTTGTCGCGGCTGGTGCCGTACTTCACCGCGCGCGGGCCACCGGCATTGCACGCCAGGTTGCCGCCGATGCTGCAGATGTCGGCGCTGGACGGGTCCGGTGCCCAGAACAGGCCGTGCGGCATCAGCGCCTGCTGCAGGTCGCCGTTGAGCACACCCGGTTCGACCACCGCGCAGCGGTTGCCGGGCTGGATGTCGAGGATGCGCGCCATGCGCGCGAACGACAGCACGATGCTGCCGTTGACCGGTACCGCCGCGCCGGTGGTGCCGGTGCCCGCGCCGCGCGCCACCACGGCCACATGGTGCGTGCGGCAGGCGCGGACCAGCGCCACCACCTGCTCGCGGTCACGCGGAAACGCCACGCCGAGCGGCAACTGGCTGCGCCAGGAGTTGTCCTGCGCGTGGGCGGCCAGCACGGCGTCATCGGTGCGCCAGCCGTCGTCGCCCAGCAGGGCATGCACGGTGGACAAGAAGGCGGCGGGCAGGGCGGGGGTGGTCGACATCAGGCGTTCCGGGAATTCACAGGGGCGCGTTGGATCAGCCTCCAGCCGATCACGGCGGCGGCCAGCGGCAACCACACCCAACGCAGTTCAGATACAACAGTGGCCAGCCCGCGCGCGCTGAAGAACTGCCCGGCGAACGGCGACACACGGATCGGGCGCCACGGTGCGAACAACCGCTCGCCACTCCATGGCCACCACAGGGCAACACCCAGCCCGCCGGAGGTGAGCGCGTCCAGCAGCGGGTGCGACAGCGCACTGATGCCAACGAACGCGGCGGCCTGCACTGCACTGGCGCGCAGGCGCGTATGCAGTACCGCAGCGAGCACGGCCAGCACCGCAGCGAACACGATCGAATGACTGGCCCCACGGTGGCCGAAGCTGTCGGCATAGGGAATGTGCAGCGCGAAGGCCAGCACATCGGCGTCGGGCAGCATCGCCGCGACCACGCCCGCGGCCAGCAACGGCGCGGCGATGCGACCGCGATCCGCGGCGCACCACAGCGCCAGCGGAATGGCGGCGTGGGTGAAGATGGAGGGCATCAGCAGTCGTCCAGCCGGAACGCGTCGCGCAGCCAGTTCAGCTGCGGCGGCTCGCCACTGGCTTCAACCACGTCGAAGCGGCAGGGCTGCTCGGCCAGCCAGGGATGCGATTGCAGGAACAACTGCGCGGCGATCACCAGCTTGCGTCGCTTGCGCAGGTCCACCGAGGCCGCGCCGCCGCCAAAGCGGGCACTGGCGCGGTAGCGCACTTCCACGAACACGACGACATCGCCGTCGCGCATGATCAGGTCGATCTCACCGCGGCGATAACGCGCGTTGGTGGTGACCGGGCGCAGCCCGGCCTCACGGAGATGGTGCTGCGCGGCGGCTTCCACCGCCGCGCCACGTAGCGCGCGCCCTGTCGGCACGCCGATCAGTTGCTGCTGGCGATCGGCATCGGCCGGCCGCCGCTGAAGGTCGACCACGCCGGTACCCGCAACACGTTGCCGTTGCTGTCCAGGAACAGGGTGCCGGTGGCGCCGGCCAGGCCGCCTTCGGTGGCGACCTTGTCCAGGTAGGCGCTGATCTTCCAGGCGTCGAAACCAAACGCGAACAGCCGACCGGAGGCGCCACGTGCCGAGGGCAGGATCTGCCCGGCGGTGGACGCGGCTGGCAGGCCGGGCACGCCGCGCACGTTCCAGGCTTCGTTCGGGTAGACGATGCCGTCCAGCGCCATGTCTTCTTCGGGCTTGCCGGCGCCGACGGTGAGCTGGGAGGTGCCGACGCGGGTGGCGCCGCCGGCACCGGCCAGTGCGAGTTGCGGCGTCAGCGCACGCGCCTGTGGTGCCTTGACCGCCAGCAGCACGCCGTCGATGGCACCGGCGGCACGCACCTGCGCGCCGATATCACCGACGGTGTCGCTGACGCCGATCGTCGCCACCACCTGGCCACCACGCTGCGCGAAGCGCTCGCGGAAGGCGGCAGCGGCACGGCGGCCGTTGTCATCGTTGCTGTGGATCACCAGCACCTTGCTGCGTTCGCGGCCGCGAAGATACTCGGCGGCGATGATGCCGTCGTCTTCCGGGGCCAGCGAGAAACCGGCGCTACCGGCCGGCGGGGTGTCCTTGCCGCGGTTCAGCGCCAGCACCGGCACCGGAAGCTCGCGGCGGCCGAACACGGCATCCACTTCGTCGCGGCCGAGCGGGCCGACGATGAAATCGGCGCCGGCGGTCACGGCCTTGTCGTAGGCCGCCACGGCCCCGGCCGCGGTGCCGGCGGTATCGATGAACTGGATGTCCGGGCGGCGGCGGGTTTCACCGTAGTAACCGCTGAGCAGGCCATCGCGGACCGGCTGCGCGGCGGTGGCCAGGCGGCCGCTGAGCGGCAGCAGCACGGCCATCTTCACGGGCGGACGATAGCCATCGCTCATCGCCGGCGGGCGCTTGCTGGTATCGAACTGCGAGGCGCCTTCGCGATCGAACGGACGCGGCAGCGGCAGGCCCCGGGCGATCAGCGCACGGCCGGCGAAGTTGTACAGCGGCTCGTTGGCCGGCAGTGCCGCCGCGCGGGCGCGCAGGGTGGCATCGTCCAGCGTGCCGAGCAGGCCGGCGATGGCCTGCTGGTTGTCGGTACGCGCTTTGCCGGTCAGCGCGGCGTGCGCACGGGCGCGCTCGAGCGCGGCACCGAGGTTGTCGCCGGTGGCCTGCAGTGCGTTGGCGCGCGCCAACTGCCAGCGGGTACGCAGCGATGGGGTGACCGCCTCGGCCGATTCTTTCAGTGCGGCCAGCGCCTGCGCCGGCTGCTTGTCGGCCAGGGCCAGCTCGGCGGTGGTCAGCTGATACCGCTGCAGGCTGGCGCCGCTGAGCTGGCGCGCAGTGACCTGGGCCAGCAGCGTGCGGGCGCGGGTGGCATCGCCGGCTTCGTGCCAGGCGAAGGCGGCATCGGCCAGCGCGGCGCTGCGGGCACTGCCGCGCAGGGTGTTGGCCAGGGCTTCCAGCTGGACCGCCGCATCGCGCGGCTTGCCCTGCTCGATCAGCGCCAAGGCCTGGCTCTGGGCCGGCGAATCCGGCGCACTGGTGAAGCTGGTCGTGGCGCAGCCGGCAAGCAGCATCAGCGACAACGAAAGGGCGGAGATCCGTACGACGGGCTTGTTCATGATCAGGTCCATTCGATGGGGGCAGCGGCCGTGGCCGGGGAACGGTACGATTCTACCCTTGACCACGGAAGAGCCGCTGATGAGTGCTGTCCCCACGCTGTATGTCGTTGCCACCCCGATCGGCAACCTCGCCGATCTGACCCCGCGCGCGCAGGACGTGCTGCGTTCGGTGGCCGCGATCTGCGCCGAGGACACCCGTCGCAGCGGCCAGCTGCTGGCCCACTTCGGCATCCAGCAGCCGCTGGTGGCGCTGCATGACCACAATGAAGAAGCGTTGTCGCAGCGGATCGTGGCGCGCCTGCTGGCGGGCGAGTCGCTGGCGCTGGTCAGTGATGCCGGTACCCCGCTGGTCAGCGACCCGGGTTACCGGCTGGTGCGCGCCGCGCGCGATGCCGGGATCAAGGTCAGCCCGATCCCGGGTGCGTGTGCGGCGATCGCCGCGCTTAGCGTGGCCGGCCTGCCCAGCGACCGCTTCACCTTCGAGGGCTTCCTGCCGGCCAAGGCCTCCGGCCGCCGCGAGCGCCTCCACGCGCTGGCCGGTGAAACCCGCACCCTGGTGTTCTACGAATCCTCGCACCGGATCACCGAATCGCTGGCGGACATGATCGCCGCGTTCGGGCCGGAGCGCCCGGCGGTGCTGGCGCGCGAGCTGACCAAGTTGTTCGAGACCGTGCTCGACGGTGACCTGGCCTCGCTGCTGCAGCGGGTCGAGGCGGACGACAACCAGCGCAAGGGCGAGTTCGTTGTGATGGTGCAGGGCGCGGCCGACGATGAGGAGGCTCAGTTGGCCGCCGGCCGCCGCATGTACGCCAAGCTCAGCGAACACCTCCCGCCGTCCACCGCAGCCAAGCTCGCCGCCGAACTCACCGGTGCCCCCAGAAAAGCCCTGTACGGCGGTTGATCGGCCGGTCGCGCCACCCCACGGGTGGCTGCACGCGGTGCCAAAGAAGGTAGCCACCCCATGGGTGGCTGCACGCTGTGCCAGAACGTGTGGCAGCCACCCATGGGGTGGTTCTACCGCGCGTGCAGATTGAATGCCGGCCCACGCCAACCGTCTGGATGCACAGCCCCCTTTGGTAAAGGGGGGCGCGGCGACAGCCGCGGGGAACTGGGCGCTGGTGGCCCGGGGCCCCAGGTTTGCGCTGCAAACCCTGGGGCTTTTTCGTCATGACGAAAAAAGCGGCGGAGCCGGCCGATAAGCCGGGTTTTGTCGTGGACAGTCATTCTTCTAGGCGCTGCGTCACCGCAGCGCTCAAGCAACCTACCCGGACCCGACGCGGGCCACGCCATTAGGTCCCTATTTGGTCTTGCTCCAGGTGGGGTTTGCCGTGCCGGTCTGTTGCCAGACTCGCGGTGCGCTCTTACCGCACCATTTCACCCTTACCGGCTTCCCGAAGGAAACGTAGGCGGTATCTTTCTGTTGCACTTTCCGTCGGCTCGCGCCGCCCAGGCGTTACCTGGCACCTTGCCCTGTGGAGCCCGGACTTTCCTCGGCATCCGCAAGGGATGACGCGACTGTCTGGCCGACTCCGCCGTGCGCATTGTCCCACATTCACGTCACCTCGGCGCAGACAGCTGCGTGGTCGTCAGCCGGGTCTCGCCGATGCAGACACCCTCCGCATCGAACCGGCGCTCGGCGATGAAGCCGTGGCCATTGGCGTCCAGCGCGATGATCGTGCTGGCGCGGGTGCCGTACTCGGGGCTGCGGATGAAGGCGGAGGACAGCCAGCGCTCGCGCGCCAGGCCGATGCCGGTGTCGGGCAGGGCGCGGTCGTCGGCGCGGGTCTCATCGCGCAGAGCGTCCCACAGCGGGGTCAGGTCCTCGCTGCCGGCGTCCACCCACGCGCGCAGCGCTGCGTTCAATGTCACGGTTTTCGGCCACGGCGCGTCCAGCGGCCCGTTGGACACGCCATGGATGCCCGGGGCCAGCGGTTGGCGGTGCAGGGGGTGGTTGCCCAGGAACTGGCAGCTGCCGCGGTCGGCCAGCACCAGGTTGAAGGGGGCGAACTCGACCGCGCGTGCGGCGAGCTGGTCGGCGAAGACGGCCGCCGGCGCATCGTCGCGCAGGTAGCCGGCCACCAGGGCGCCGCGCGAGGGGCCGGTCTGCCGGGCCAGCGGGTCGCGGACATTGGTCACCACCGCCATCCGACCCTGCGCGCCGATCCCGGCCCAGGTCCCGCCCGAGCGCAGGTCGCGGCCGGCGGCCACGGCCTCATCCGGCGGAGACCAGCGCGCCAGCGCGGCGGTGGGCCGCGCGTGGAACTCATCGCGGTTGCCGGCCATCACCAGCTGCCAGAGCGGGTGTGTTTTCCATGCGAGGGCGAGCAGACACATGCCTCACATTGTGCCGGTTCTGCGCAGCGGCGAGACGATGCCGACCGCGTCAGGACTGAATACGCGGCGATGTTTCACGCGGTCTCCACAGGCCTGAACTTCGGCGAAATCTCAAAAAATGAGACGAAACAGCAACTTGTGGATAAGCCTTGAACAAGTCTCTAAACATTGCTGCAAGCCCTTGATGTTCAAAGTGATTTCCCCTTCGCAAAGTTGTTGACAACCCAATCGGCACTGCTAAGGTGGGCATGAGAGGGGAAACCGGGTTTTTTGTGGTTTTTCGTGGTTCAATGTTTCACCAGGCGAAGGAAAGGTGAAAACGTCGTGTTTCAAGGCGAGACGGCCATCACTGTTGACGACAAAGGGCGCATGGCGGTTCCGACCGCGCATCGCGACCTTGTCGCGCGTGTGAGCAACAACCGTCTGGTCCTGACCTACAACCCGTTCGAGTCCGGCTGCCTCTGGCTGTACGCCGAACAGGAATGGGAACGCGTCCGTGATGACGTCATGTCCAAGCCCAACACACAGCGCGTCGTGCGCCTCCTGCAACAGAAGCTGGTCGGTTCGGCCGCGCATCTGGAGCTGGACGGCAATGGCCGCATCAGTATTCCCGCCAGCCACCGTGGTGCCGTTGGCATTGAAAAGAAGGCGGTGCTGCTCGGTATGGGCGACAAATTCGAATTGTGGAGCGAGCAGGCTCATCGCGCGTTGATCCAGCAGACGTTGTCTGACGAGGATCTCGGCGATGGGTTGCTCGACCTGAAGTTGTGAGCCGGGGTGCCCGGATGCGCGGAGCAGCGCAGACCGGTCACCTTCCGGTGTCGCAGTCGCCGGCAGGCCACCTGCCGGTCCTGTACACGCAGGTCCTGGATGGCCTGAAGGTGATCGAAAACGGAGTGTATCTCGATGGCACGTTCGGTCGTGGCGGTCACGCCCGCGGCGTGCTCGAGCAACTCGGTCCCGGAGGCCGGCTGCTGGTCATGGATAAGGATCCCGAGGCGATTGCGGTAGCCGAGCGTGATTTCGCGCCGGACCCGCGCGTCTCGATCTTCCGTGGCAGCTTCGCCGATCTGCTGCACTGGGAGGCCACGGCGCAGGGCCTGGATGGCGTGCTGTTCGACCTGGGCGTGTCCTCGCCCCAGCTGGATGTCGCCGAGCGTGGCTTCAGCTTCGGCAAGGACGGCCCGCTGGACATGCGCATGGACCCGGACAGCGGCGAAAGCGCGGCGCAGTGGCTCAACCGCGTTGAAGAGCGCGAGTTGATGGACGTGCTGTGGACCTACGGCGAAGAGCGCCAGGGCCGCCGCATCGCCAAGGCCATCGTCGCCCGCCGCGACAAGCAACCCTTCACCCGCACCGCCGAGCTGGCGGAGGTGATCGCCTCGGTGATGCCGCGTGGCAAGGACAAGATCAACCCGGCCACGCGCAGCTTCCAGGCGATCCGCATCCACATCAACCGCGAACTGGCCGACCTCGAGGCCGGCCTGGATGCCGCCCTGGCGCGCCTCAAGCCCGGTGGCCGCCTGGCCGTGATCAGCTTCCATTCGCTGGAAGACCGCATCGTCAAGCAGTTCATGAACCGCCATGCCAAGGCCCCGCCGAGCAACCGCCGGTTGCCCGAGGCGCAGCCGTTCGTGCCGACCCTGCTGCTGCACGGCGGCGCCATCAAGGCCGACGATGACGAGCTGGCGGTCAATCCGCGCTCGCGCAGCGCCGTGCTGCGCGTCGCCGAGAAGTGCGAGGTGGCCGGATGAGCCGCCTGCTGTTGATCGTGCTGCTGGCCTGCACCGTCGCCTCGGCGATCGGCGTGGTGTTCATGCGCCATCGCCACCGCCAGACCTTCGTGGAGCTGTCCCGGGTCGAGCGGGCGCGCGATGAGATCAACATCGAGTTCGGTCGCCTGCAGCTCGAGCAGGCCACCCTGGCCGAGGCCACTCGGGTCGACCGCGTCGCCCGCGAGCGCCTGGGCATGAAGTTCCCCGAAGCGGCCGATGTCGTGGTGATCCGGCCATGAACAAGTCCGGGCGCAACCGTGCGCGCAACAGCTTCAACCTCCGCCAGCGCCTGAAGTGGGTGGGGCTGGCGCTCGGCTTGTGCTCGGTCTCGCTGGTCGGTCGCGCTGCCTACGTGCAGATCATCAACAGCGAGTTCTACCAGCGCCAGGGCGAAGCCCGTTACCTGCGCGAGCTGCCGATCAATACCTCGCGCGGCATGATCACCGACCGCAACGGCGAGCCGGTGGCGGTCTCCACGCCGGTCGCCTCGATCTGGGTCAACCCGCAGGAACTGCTGCGCGCCCCGGACCGCATCCCGGAGCTGGCCACCGCGCTGGGCATGCCGCTGGACGAGCTGACCTCCAAGCTCTCGCAGAAGGCGGACAAGGAATTCATGTACCTGCGCCGCCGGATCAATCCGGACGACGCGGAGAAGGTGGTCGCGCTGAAGATCCCGGGCGTGGCCTCGCAGCGCGAGTTCCGCCGCTTCTACCCGCAGGGTGAGGCGATGGCGCACGTGCTGGGCTTCACCAACATCGACGACCGCGGCCAGGAAGGGCTGGAACTGGCCTTCGACGAATGGCTGCGCGGCAAGGCCGGTGCCAAGCGCGTGATCCGCAACCGCAAGGGCGACACCGTCGAGAGCGATCTGCTGCGCGCCGCCGAGCCGGGCAAGGACCTTACCCTCAGCATCGACCGCCGCATCCAGTTCCTGGCCTTCAAGGAGCTGCGCAACGCGCTGATCGCCAACAAGGCGGCCGGCGGCTCGATGGTGATCATGGACGTGGCCACCGGTGAAGTGCTGGCCATGGTCAACCTGCCGACCTACAACCCCAACGCCGTCGGCGGCGCGGCACCGGACACCCGTCGCAACCGCGCGGTGACCGATCTGGTCGAGCCGGGTTCGACCATGAAGCCGCTGACCATCGCCTCGGCGCTGCAGTCCGGCGTGGTCACCAAGGACACCACGGTGGATACCAACCCGGGCTACATGGCCGTCGGGCGTTTCACCATCAAGGACGTGCCGCGCAACAACGGCGTGCTCAACGTCACCGGCGTGATCACCCGCAGCTCCAACATCGGCGCGGCCAAGATCGCGGCCAAGATGCCGGACCAGGTCTTCTACGACCACGTGCACAGCTTCGGCTACGGCGTGTCGCCGCACAGCGGCTTCCCCGGCGAATCGGCCGGCGTGCTGCCGCGCCCGGCACGCTGGAGCGGCTCGTCCAAGACCACCATGTCCTACGGCTACGGCCTGAATGTCACCCCGCTGCAGATCGCCACGGCGTACTCGGCGCTGGGCAACGGCGGCAAGTTGATCGCGCCGACCTTCGTCAAGGGCCAGCGCAACGAAGGCAAGCAGATCATCGATGAGAGCATCGCCAAGGAAGTGGTGGCGATGATGGAAACCGTGGTCACCCAGGGCGGCGCCAAGCAGGCCGCGGTGCTGGGCTACCACGTGGCCGGCAAGACCGGTACGGCCCGAAAGGCCGGCCCGGGCGGGTACGAGCGCGGGCATTACAACGCGCTGTTCGCCGGTGTGGTGCCGGCCACCAACCCGCGCTTTGCCACGGTGATCGTCATCAACGACCCGCAGGCCGGCAAGTACTACGGCGGCCTGGTGTCCGCACCGGTGTTCCACAACGTGATGGAAGGCGCCCTGCGCCTGATGGACGTGCCGCCGGACGACATCGAGTCGTGGCTGGCCGCCCAGCAGTCCGGAAAGATGGGCCACTCGGCCTCGGTGCTGCCGATGCCGCCGCCGGAAACGGTGATCGCCCCCGACGCCGCCGCAGAATTCGATGCCGCGCTGCCCAGCGCGCACGCCACGGTGCCGCCCGCGCAGGGAGGCACCCAATGAGCCAGACGATGTTGCTTTCGCAGTTGCTTCCCGATGTGGCGCTGAGCCACGATCCGACCCTCACCGGCCTGGTGCTGGACAGCCGCGCGGTGCGCCCGGGCAACGCCTTCGTGGCGATCGCCGGTTTCGGCGCGCACGGGCTGGGCTTTGTCGATCAGGCGCGCGCCAATGGCGCTGCAGCGATCCTGTTCGACCCGCCGGCCCCGGCCGAACTGCCGGCGCCGGCCGATGCGATCGCCGTGCCGGGCCTGCGCAACCGCATGGGTGCGATGGCCGACCAGTTCCACGGCCATCCCTCGCGCGCGATGACGATGGTCGGCGTGACCGGCACCAACGGCAAGACCTCCACCGTGCAGCTGCTGGCCCAGGCCTGGCACCTGCTCGGCACCGCCAGTGGCAGCATCGGCACGCTGGGCGTGGGTCTGTACGGCGACGTCGTGCCGACCGGGTTCACCACGCCGCTGGTGCTGCAGATGCATGAGGTGCTGGCGCAGCTGCGCGATGCCGGCGCCCAGGCCGTGGCGATGGAAGTCAGCTCGCACGCGCTCGACCAGGGCCGCGTGGACGCCGTGCATTACGACGTGGCGGTGTTCACCAATCTCACCCGCGACCATCTCGACTATCACGGCGACATGGCGCAGTACGGTGCGGCCAAGGCCAGGCTGTTCCACCGCGATGGCCTGAAGGCTGCCGTGGTCAACCTCGATGACAGCTTCGGCAGCGAGCTGCTGCGCACCATCGGCGAGAGCGTCCGCCCGATCGGCGTCAGCTCGCGCGGTGCCGCACAGGCCACCCTGCGTGCCGATTCGCTCACCCTGGATGGGCGCGGCATCGCCTTCGACCTGGTGGTCGACGGCCAGCGCCATCCGGTGCAGTCGCCGCTGCTCGGCCGTTTCAACGTGGACAACCTGCTGGCCGTGGCCGGTGCGCTGTATGCGCTGGACCACACCCCGGCCGCGATCGCCGCGCTGCTCTCGCAGCTGCAGCCGATTGCCGGCCGCATGAACCGCCTGGGCGGCGAGGGTGGGCTGCCCACCGTGGTGGTCGATTACGCCCACACCCCGGATGCACTGGAACAGGCCTTGACCAGCGTGCAGGGCCATCTGGCCGGCCGCCTGGTCTGCGTGTTCGGCTGCGGCGGCGAGCGCGATACCGGCAAGCGCCCGCAGATGGCCGCCATCGCCGAACAGCATGCCGACGTGGTGATCGTCACCGACGACAATCCGCGCGGCGAAGACGGCGACGTGATCGTGGCCGACATCCTCAAGGGATTTGACGCACCCGCGGCGGTCACCGTGCAGCGCGACCGTGCGGCCGCGATTGCTGCTGCGATCGGCCAGGCCGGCACGGGCGACATCGTGCTGATCGCCGGCAAGGGACACGAGCCCTACCAAGAGATCCACGGGGTCAAGCACGCCTTCGACGACACCGAGGTTGCCGGCCGAGTGCTGGCCGCGCGTGTGGACAACGTGGGCACGCTGCGCAGGGAGGCCCCATGAAGCGCACACCGCTGTCGCTGATCGCCCATTGGGCCGGTGGCGAGATCCATGGCGAAGACACCGCCATCGATGCGATCAGCAATGACACCCGCACGCTTGCCCCGGGCAGCCTGTACGTGGCGCTGCGCGGCGAGCGTTTCGATGGTCATGATTTCGCAGCCGACGCCCTGGCGCGCGGTGCTTCGGCGATGCTGGTCGAGCGCCTGCTGGATGTGGCCCTGCCGCAGATCGTGGTTGCCGACAGTGAGCACGCCCTGGGCCGCATCGCCGCCGGCATGCAGCGCGACCGCGGCACCGAGGTGTTCGCGATCACCGGCAGCAACGGCAAGACCAGCGTCAAGAGCCTGCTGCTGGCGATTCTGGAGCAGGTGGCACGGGACGACCGCAAGGTGGTCTACGCCAACCCGGGCAACCGCAACAACGAGATCGGCCTGCCGCTGGCGGTGCTCGATGCGCCGGAAGATGCCGACTACGCCGTCTACGAGATGGGCGCCGGCAAGCCGGGCGATATCGCCTATCTCACCGAGATCGTGCGCCCGCACTACGCGCTGGTGAACAACATCGCGCCGGCGCATCTGGAGCGCATGGGCAGCCTGCAGGGCGTGGCCACCACCAAGGGCGCGATCTACGCGGCGCTGCCCTCCGATGGCGTGGCTGTGATCAATGCCGATGACGCCTTCGGGATCTGGTTCGAACAGCACATCGTCGGCCAGCCGCCGCGCTGCCGCGTGCTGCGCTACGGCCTGGACCACAGCGCCGATGTCACCGCGCGTGCGATCCGTCCGGCCGCGCAGGGCAGCCAGTTCGTGCTGTCCACGCCGCAGGGCGATGCAGAGATCACGCTGGGCCTGCCGGGCCGGCACAACATCAGCAATGCCCTGGCCGCTGCCTCGCTGGCGTTGGCCGCAGGCCTTCCGGTGGCGCAGATCGCCGCCGGCCTGGCCCGCGCCGAGCCGGTCCCGGGCCGCCAGATCGCGCACCAGCTGCCCAACGGGGCGGTGCTGATCGATGACAGTTACAACGCCAACCCCGGCTCGTTGGCCGCGGCCATCGATGCCTTGGCAGGCGCGAAGGAAGAAGGCTGGCTGGTGCTCGGCGACATGCGCGAACTCGGCCCGGACGGCGAGGCGCTGCATGCGCAGGCCGGCCGCCGTGCGCGCGAGGCTGGCCTGGCGCGGCTGTACACGCTCGGTCCGCTGAGCGCCGCCGCCTCGACCGCCTTCGGTGAAGGCGGCCAACAGTTCCAGAGTCACCAGGCCCTGGCCGCCGCGCTCGCCACCGAACTGCATGCCGGCGTGCGCTGCCTGGTCAAGGGCTCGCGTGGCAGCGCCATGGACACGATCGTCAAAGCGCTGCTCGCGCAAGGAGAGGAAACCCCCAATGTTGCTTGAACTGGCCCGATGGCTGCAGCAGTTGGAGAGCCTGTTCGGGCTGTTCGGCTACCTGACCCTGCGCGGCATCCTCGCGGCGCTGACCGCCCTGTTCCTGTCGCTGTGGCTCGGCCCGGCGATGATCCGCAAGCTTGCCCAGTTCAAGGGCGGCCAGCCGATCCGCAAGGACGGGCCGCAGACCCATTTCTCCAAGGCCGGCACGCCGACCATGGGCGGCTCGCTGATCCTGCTGACGATCACGCTGTCGGTGCTGCTGTGGGCCGACCTGCGCAACCGTTACGTCTGGCTGGTGCTGGCGGTGATGCTCTGCTTTGGCGCGATCGGCTGGTACGACGACTGGATCAAGATCGTCCGTCGTGATCCCAACGGCCTGAAGTCGCGCTGGAAGTACCTGCTGCAGTCGATCTTCGGCCTCGCGGCCGGTCTGTTCCTGTTCTACACCGCCGATGTCCCGGCGGCGATGACGTTCTACATCCCGATGTTCAAGTCGATCGCGCTGCCGCTGGCCGGCATCAGCTTCGTGGCCATCGCCTACTTCTGGATCGTCGGCTTCTCCAACGCGGTCAACCTGACCGACGGCCTGGACGGGCTGGCGATCATGCCGACGGTGCTGGTCGCCTGCGCGCTGGGCGTGTTCGCCTACGCCTCGGGCAACGTGGTGTTCTCCAGCTACCTGCAGATCCCGCAGATCCCGGGCGCCGGTGAGCTGGTCATCATCTGCGCGGCGATCGCCGGCGCAGGGCTGGGCTTCCTCTGGTTCAACACCTATCCGGCCATGGTCTTCATGGGCGACATCGGCGCGCTGGCGCTGGGCGCGGTGCTGGGCACGATCGCGGTGATCACCCGCCAGGAACTGGTGCTGGTGGTGATGGGTGGCGTGTTCGTGATCGAGACGCTGTCGGTGATGATCCAGGTCGCCTCGTTCAAGCTGACCGGCAAGCGCGTATTCCGCATGGCACCGATCCACCATCACTTCGAACTGAAGGGCTGGCCGGAGCCGCGCGTGATCGTGCGCTTCTGGATCATCTCGGTCGTGCTGGTCCTGATCGGCCTGGCCACGTTGAAGGTCCGCTGATGAACGACCTGTCGCGCCAGGCAACCCGCCTTGAAGCCATCGGAGGCCACTTCGACAAGTGGCTGCTGGGCGCGATCATCGCGCTCACCGGGCTGGGCGTGGTGATGGTCGCGTCGAGCTCGATCGCGCTGATGAGCAGCCCGTTCTATTACCTCAACCGCCACCTGATCTTCCTGGCGGTGGGTATCGGCCTGGCAATCATCGCCATGCGCACCGAGCTCAAGAGCATCGAGCAGTACAACCAGATCCTGCTGCTGGGCTGCTTCGCGCTGCTGGTGGTGGTGTTCATCCCGGGCCTGGGCAGCAGCGTCAACGGTGCCCGCCGCTGGATCAACCTCGGTATTTCCAAGTTCCAGACCGTCGAAGCGGTGAAGGTGCTCTACATCGTGTGGCTGTCCAGCTACCTGGTCCGCTTCCGCGATGAGGTCAACGCCACCTGGCCGGCAATGCTCAAGCCGCTGGGCGTGGCCGGCGCGCTGGTGGTGCTGTTGCTGCTGCAGCCGGACTTCGGCTCGTCCACGCTGCTGCTGGCGATCACCGCCGGCATGCTGGTGCTGGGCGGGGTCAACATGCCGCGCATGTCCATGCCGGTGATCATCGGCATGGTCGGCATGAGCGCGCTGGCGATCATCGAACCGTACCGCATGCGCCGCATCACCTCCTTCCTGGACCCGTGGGCCGATCAGCAGGGCGACGGTTACCAGCTGTCCAACGCGCTGATGGCCGTGGGCCGTGGCGAGTGGACCGGCGTGGGCCTGGGCAACTCGGTGCAGAAGCTCTATTACCTGCCCGAAGCGCATACCGATTTCATCTTCTCGGTCACCGCCGAGGAGCTGGGCTTCCTTGGCACCTGCCTGATCATTTCGCTGTATGCGCTGCTGGTCGGCCGCACCTTCTGGCTGGGGATGCGCTGCGTGGAAATGAAGCGCCACTTCTCCGGCTACATCGCCTTCGGCATCGGCCTGTGGATCAGCATGCAGAGCTTCGTCTCGATCGGGGTCAACCTCGGCATCCTGCCGACCAAGGGCCTGACCCTGCCGCTGATTTCCTCGGGCGGCTCGAGTGTGCTGATGACCTGCGTGGCGATGGGCCTGCTGCTGCGCGTCTCCTATGAACTGGACCGCGCCGAGCGCCGCCAGGCCGTGCGCATGGGCGCCGACCAGGAAGGCCCGCTGCCGGGCGACGTGCCCAAGGCCGACAGCGCCAGCGCGGTCGCCGCGGCGATGCAGGACAGCGGCAACCGCGATGCCGCACCGCGCGACAGCGCCACCCGTGGCACCAGCCGCATGCAGCAACGCATCGAACCGACGCTGGGGAGGATGGGATGAGCACGCCTCGCCTCGATCCGTCCCAGCGCCCGGTCATGATCATGGCCGGCGGTACCGGTGGGCACATCTTCCCCGGCCTGGCCGTGGCCAAGGTGCTGCGCGAACGCGGCGTGCCGGTCACCTGGCTCGGTGCCGATGGCGCGATGGAAACGCGCCTGGTGCCGCAGCACGATATCCACATCGATACGCTCGCCATCGGTGGCCTGCGCGGCAAGGGCAAGCTGGCCCTGATCGGCGCACCGCTGCGGCTGCTGCGCGCGATCCGCGCGGCCGGCTTCCTGATCCGCGATCGCCAGCCGCGGGCGGTGATCGCCTTCGGTGGCTTTGCTTCCGGCCCCGGCGGCATCGCCGCGCGCCTGCATGGCCTGCCGCTGCTGGTGCACGAACAGAACCGTGCCCCGGGCATGACCAACCGCGTGCTGTCGCGCGTCGCGCGCCGCGTGCTGGCCGGTTTCCCGGGCAGCTTCGCCAAGCGCGAGGAAGCGGTCGGCAACCCGGTGCGTGCCGAGATCGCCGCGATCACGCCGCCGGATCTGCGCCTGGCCAATCGCCAGGGCCCGTTGCACCTGCTGGTGCTCGGTGGCAGCCAGGGCGCACGCGTGCTCAACAACGCGGTGCCCAAGGCGCTGGCCGCACTGGGCGCCGGCATGCCGGTGCAGGTGCGTCACCAGAGCGGCGAGAAGCTGCATGCCGAAGCCCTGCAGGCCTATGCCGATGCCGGCGTGCAGGCAAGCGTGGAACCCTTCATCGCCGATATGGCCGAGGCGTTCGCCTGGGCCGATCTGGTCGTGTGCCGCTCCGGTGCCTCCACCCTGGCCGAGCTCTGCGCGGTCGGTGTGGGCAGCGTGCTGGTGCCGTTCGCGGCGGCCGTCGACGATCACCAGACCCGCAATGCGGAGTATCTGGTCGAGCGCGGCGCGGCCGTGTTGCTGAAGCAGGATGAAACGCTGGCGACGCAGTTGGAAGGCGTGCTGCGCGATCTGTCCGAAAATTCCGCCCGACGCATGCAGATGGCCAACGCCGCGCGTGCCCTGGCCAAGGTCGATGCCGCTGAGCGCATCGCCGACATCATTCTCGAGGAATCCAAATGAACACCGCTACGCGCGCCAGCCTGGCGCGAGGCCGCGCATGATCCGCCGCCTCCACGACACCAACGACCTGGTACGTGCGTTCCCGCGCGTGCACTTCGTCGGCATCGGCGGCACCGGCATGAGCGGCATCGCCGAAGTGATGCTGACGCTGGGCTATGAAGTGTCCGGTTCGGACAACGCCGACAACGCCGCGACCCGTCGCCTGGCCGGCCTGGGTGCGCGCGTGATGCGTGGCCATTCGGCTGCCAACGTGCTCGGCACCGACTGCGTGGTGGTCTCCAGCGCGATCCGCGATGACAACCCCGAGTTGATGGAAGCGCGCAGCCAGCGCATTCCGATCATGCCGCGCGCGGCGATGCTGGCCGAACTGATGCGCTTCCGCCGCGGCATCGCGGTGGCCGGCACGCACGGCAAGACCACCACCACCAGCCTGACCGCCGCGGTGCTGAGCGAAGGCGGGCTGGACCCGACCTTCGTGATCGGCGGCCAGCTGCTCGCTGCCGGTGCCAACGCCAAGCTCGGCAGTGGCCAGTGGCTGGTGGCCGAAGCCGATGAAAGCGATGGCAGCTTCCTGCGCCTGAACCCGCTGGTCTCGGTGATCACCAACATCGATTCGGACCACCTGGAAAACTACGGCAACGATTTCGCCCGGGTCCAGGCTGCGTTCGCCGAGTTCCTGCAGCGCCTGCCGTTCTACGGCCTGGCGGTGCTGTGCATCGATGATCCGGAAGTGGCCGCGCTGGCCGCGCAGACGCCGCGCCATGTCATGAGCTATGGCATGAGCAGCAACGCCGACGTGCGCGCCGAGGATGTGGTCCAGGATGGCCCGCGCATGCGCTTCACCCTGCGCCTGCCCGAAGGCAGCAGCCACCCGGTGACGCTGGCCCTGCCGGGCGCACACAACGTACTCAACGCCCTGGCCGCCGCGGCCGTGGGCTGGCAGCTGGGCGTGGCGCCGGAGGCAATCGCACGCGCGCTGGAAAGCTTTGCCGGCATCGGCCGCCGCTTCAACGATCTGGGCATCGTCACCACGCACACCGGTGCCAAGGTGCGCGTGATCGATGATTACGGCCACCACCCGCGCGAACTGGCCGCCGTGTTCGCCGCCGCCCGCGGCGGCTGGCCGAGCCAGCGCCTGGTCGTGGCGTTCCAGCCACACCGTTACAGCCGTACCCGCGATCAGTTCGACGCCTTCGCGGCGGTCCTCTCCGAAGTGGACGCACTGGTGCTGAGCGAGGTCTATCCGGCCGGCGAGGCGCCGATCCCGGGGGCCGATTCGCGTTCGCTGGCGCGCGCCATCCGCGCGCGTGGCCGCAGCGAGCCGGTCGTGGTCGGCAACGCCGCCGAACTGGCGCACGTGCTGCCCGACGTCCTGCAGGACGGTGACCTGCTGCTGATGATGGGCGCAGGCGACATCGGCTACATCGCCCAGCAGATCGCCGGCGAAGGCTTCCAGGAGGCCCCGGCGGCATGAACGCGCTGACCTTCCCGCCACTGCGCCTCACCGACCCGGCCATGTTCGGCCGCGTCGCCGTGCTGCTCGGTGGCACCTCCAGCGAGCGCAACGTCTCGCTGGATTCGGGCCGCAACGTGATCGAAGCGCTGCGCGCGCGCGGCGTCGATGCGATCGCCGTCGATGGCATCCCGGCCCTGGCGCTGGCGCTGGTCGAGAAGCGTTTCGACCGCGTCTTCAACATCCTCCACGGCCACAACGGCGGTGGTGAGGACGGCATCGTGCAGGGCCTGATGGAGGCCTTCGGCGTGCCGTACACCGGCTCGGACGTGCTCGGCTCGGCGCTGAGCATGGACAAGATCCGCACCAAGCAGGTGTGGATCTCGCACGGCCTGCCGACCCCGCGCTTCATCGCGCTGGACCAGGCCTCCGATGTCCATGCCGCCGCGGCCGAGCTCGGCCTGCCGGTGGTGGTCAAGCCGGCCAACGAAGGCTCCAGCGTCGGCATCAGCCGCGTGGTGGAAGAGGCCGGCCTGGATGAGGCGGTCGCACTGGCGGTGCGCTATGACGGCCAGCTGCTGATGGAGCAGATGGTGGTCGGCGACGAGTTGACCGTGGCGATCCTGGGCGACCAGGCACTGCCGTCGATCCGCATCGTGCCCAAGGGCCAGTGGTACGACTACAACGCCAAGTACATCGCCGAGGACACCCAGTACCTGTGCCCGGGGCTGGAAGGCGAGGACGAGATCGAGATCCGCCGCCTTGCACTGGCCGCGTTCCGCGCTGCCGGTTGCCGCGGCTGGGGCCGGGTGGACGTGATGCGCGACCGCAGCACGGGCCGCTTCTACCTGCTGGAAGTGAACACCGCGCCGGGCATGACCAGCCATTCGCTGGTGCCCAAGGCGGCCAGCCAGGCCGGGATCGGCTTTGAAGAGCTGGTCTGGCGCGTACTGGAACAGACCCTGCCGGGTCACGCAGCGCAGGAGAACCGCCACGCATGAACGCGGTGCTGCGCATCTTCGTCTGGTTGCTGGCCCTGTCGGTCGTGGCACTGCCCGTGGTGGCGGTGCTCAACGGCTGGGTCGGTGCCGAGCGGTGGCCGTTGGCCAAGCTGCGTGTGCACGGTGAGTTCAAGCGGGTGCCGGCCGAGCAGCTGCAGCAGGTGGTGCTGCCGTATGCGAAGTCCGGCTTCTTCGCGGTCAAGCTGCAGGATGCGCAGGACGCCATCGAAACGCTGCCGTGGGTGGAAAGCGCGCAGGTCCGCAAGCAGTGGCCCGACGTGCTGGAAATCACCCTGGTCGAGCACAAGCCGTTCGCGCGCTGGGGCCATGACCGCCTGCTCTCCGAGCAGGGCAAGCTGTTCGCCACGCCCAAGAAACTGCAGGACCTGGAGCTGCCCGACCTGGATGGTCCGGACAGCCAGACCGAAGAAGTGGTGGCGCTCTACAACGATGCGCGCGCGCTGTTCGCGCCGGCCGGGGTGGACGTCAAGCGGGTCACCATGGACGCACGCGGCAGCTGGTCGCTGGTGCTGAGCAACGGCACCGAAGTGGTCGTGGGCCGCGACGATGCCCGCTCGCGCCTGCAGCGCTTCGTGCGCGTGCTGCCGCAGCTGGCCAACCAGGCGGCGCCGATCGAGCGCGCCGACCTCCGATATACCAATGGTTTCACACTGAGCTGGGGTACCCCGGCTCCGGCGACGCCGGCCGCACCGGCCGCGCCGGCCAATGTGGCGCACACGACGCAGGACAGGACATGAATCGCAAGGGTGACAAATCACTGATCGTCGGTCTGGACATCGGCACCTCCAAGGTGGTGGCGCTGGTCGGCGAGTATTCGCCGGGCAATCCGATCGAGGTCATCGGCATCGGCTCGCACGAATCGCGCGGTCTCAAGCGCGGCGTGGTGGTGGATATCGAATCGACCGTGCAGTCCATCCAGCGTGCGGTCGAAGAGGCCGAGCTGATGGCCGGCTGCGAGATCCGCTCGGTGTACGCCTCGATCTCCGGCAACCACGTGCAGTGCAAGAACTCGCCCGGCATCGTGCCGATCCGCGACGGCGAAGTGACCTGGGGCGACCTGGATCGCGTGCTGGACGCGGCCAAGGCGGTGGCGATCCCGGCGGACCAGAAGATCCTGCATGCGATCCCGCGCGAGTACGTGCTGGACGATTCGCAGGAAGGCATCCGCAATCCGGTCGGCATGACCGGCGTGCGCCTGGAAGTGCACGCCCACCTGGTGGTGTGCGCACAGTCGGCCGCCGCCAACATCTCCAAGTGCGTGCAGCGCTGCGGCCTGCAGGTCGATGACCTGGTGCTGTCCTCGCTGGCCTCCAGCGTGGCCGTGCTGACCGCCGACGAGCGCGAGCTGGGCGTGGTGCTGGTCGACATGGGCGCGGGTACCACCGACCTGGCCGTGTTCGTGCAGGGCGCGATCTGCCACACCGCCTCGCTGCCGATCGCCGGCGACCACGTCACCAACGACATCGCGCACATGCTGCGCACGCCGACCCCGGAAGCCGAGCAGATCAAGGTGCGCTACGCCTGCGCCCTGGCCCAGCTGGCCACCGCCGAGGAAAGCATCCAGGTGCCCAGCGTCGGCGATCGTCCGCCGCGCCGGATGCCGCGCCATGCACTCGCCCAGGCGGTGCAGGGCCGCTACGAAGAGATCTTCGAGATGGTGCAGGCCGAACTGCGCCGCTCCGGTTTCGAGGAACTGGTGCGCGCCGGCATGGTGCTCACCGGCGGCGCTTCGAAGATGGAAGGCGTGGTCGAACTGGCCGAGGAAATGCTGCAGATGCCGGTACGCGTGGGCATCCCGCAGCACGTCACCGGCCTGGGCGAAGTGGTGGGCAACCCGGTGCATGCCACCGGCGTGGGCCTGCTGCTGATGGGCAGCCAGATCGAACACCCGCGTCGCCCGTCGCTGCCGACCGGCCGCGCCGGCAGCATGTTCAAGAAGCTCAAAACCTGGTTCCGCGGCGAGTTCTGATCGCGGCCCGCAACACGCAGTACACATGCAATAAGCGATAAGCAGTTCCCGAAAAATCCACACACCGTCCACGCAACGCCGCAACACCCCGCATCACGACGTACACAGCAAGCGCATTACCCGGCCACCTGGCCGACCATTGAAGCAGGCAACACCGTCGCGGTTGGCTCTATCCAGCCCGGCATACCAACTACAACTCGCCGGCACGACGGTGGGGAGGACAGGAGAAGGATTCTCCGAAGCCCCCGTCCCGCGTAAACGGCAACACGAGGACACGGACATGGCGCATTTCGAACTGATTGAAAAGATGGCACCCAATGCGGTGATCAAGGTGATCGGCGTGGGCGGCGGCGGCGGTAACGCCGTGGCGCACATGGTCAGCACCAGTGTGGACGGCGTGGAATTCATCACCGCCAACACCGATTCGCAGGCCATCAAGAATTGCGGTGCCAAGCTGCAGCTGCAGCTGGGTACCAACGTCACCAAGGGCCTGGGCGCAGGCGCGAACCCGGAAGTCGGCCGCCAGGCCGCGCTGGAAGACCGTGAGCGCATCATGGATGCCCTGCAGGGTGCGGACATGGTGTTCATCACCGCCGGCATGGGCGGCGGCACCGGCACCGGTGCAGCCCCGGTCGTGGCGCAGCTGGCCAAGGAGATGGGCATCCTGACCGTCGCCGTGGTCACCAAGCCGTTCCCGTTCGAAGGCCGTCGCCGCATGCAGGTCGCGCTGAAGGGCATCGAAGAGCTGAGCCAGCATTGCGATTCGCTGATCACGATCCCGAACGAAAAGCTGATCACCGTGCTGGGCCGCAACGCCACCATGATCCAGGCCTTCCGTGCCGCCAACGACGTGCTGCAGGGCGCCGTGCAGGGCATCGCCGATCTGATCGTGCGTCCGGGCCTGATCAACGTCGACTTCGCCGACGTGCGCACCGTCATGTCCGAAATGGGCTTGGCGATGATGGGCACCGGCACCGCGCGTGGCGATGACCGCGCCCAGGCCGCGGCCGAAGCCGCCATCCAGAACCCGCTGCTGGACGATGTGAACCTGGCCGGTGCCAACGGCATCCTGGTCAACATCACCGCCGGCGCCGACTTCACGATGGCCGAGTTCGACGAGATCGGCCGCACCATCGATGGCTTCGCCTCCGAAGATGCCACCGTGGTCGTGGGTACCGTGCTGGACCCGGACATGCAGGACGAAGTCCGCGTGACCGTGGTCGCCACCGGCCTGAACCGTGCCGTCACCGCCAAGACCCAGCGTCCGGGCGAGCGCGCACCGATCAAGCTGGTCCGCAACGCCACCACCGGCCAGCCGGAGTTCGGCGAATTCGACAACGGCGGCGATGCGGTCTCCAAGGCCGTCGGCGGGATGGGCATGGGCATGGGCCTGCGTCGTCCCAGCGCCGACACCGTGGCACCGTCGGCTCCGAGCGCTTCGGGTCCGGCCGCCGCTGAGCTGCCCAACGATTACCTGGACATCCCGGCGTTCCTGCGCCGCCAGGCGGACTGAGTAACGCTGGCCGGGGCCTTGTCCTCCCCGGTAAGCACCTCCATGTCCCATGCTGCCGGGCCAGGATCGGCCCGGCAGTCTGACCGCCGTCGTGCATCGCGCACGTCCGGGCAGTGCTGTCGACGCACCACGGTTCACGGAAGGGACAGCGGTAGTGCGTGTTATTCTTGTTTGTCACAGCCGCGCTGACCGCGCGCTTTCTGGTCCTGCCCCCCGATGATCCCGCAACGCACCCTCAAGAACACGATCCGCGCCACCGGCGTCGGCCTTCACAGCGGTGACAAGGTCTACATGACCCTGCGCCCGGCCCCGGTCAACCATGGCATCGTGTTCCGCCGCGTCGATATGGACCCGGTGGTGGAAGTGCCCGCGCGTGCGGACCTGGTCACCGAAGTCACGCTGTGCACCGGCCTGACCTACCACGAGGCCAAGATCCAGACCGTCGAACACCTGATGTCGGCCCTGGCCGGCCTGGGTGTGGACAACATCATCGTGGAGCTGTCCTCGGCCGAGCTGCCGATCATGGACGGTTCCTCCGGCCCGTTCGTGTTCCTGCTGCAGTCGGCGGGCATCGCCGAACAGGACGCGCCGAAACGCTTCATCCGCATTCTCAAGACGGTGGAAGTCACCGATGGCGACAAGGTCGCCCGCTTCGAGCCGTACGAAGGCTACAAGCTCGGCTTCACCATCCAGTTCAACCACCCGATGATCCCGGCCAAGCAGTCGCGCGCGGAAATCGAGTTCTCGACCCTGGCCTACACCAAGGAAATCTCCCGCGCCCGGACCTTCGGCTTCATGCGGGATCTGGAATACATGCGCGAGCGCAACCTGGGCCTGGGCGGTTCGATGGACAACGCCATCGTGCTCGACGAGTTCCGCGTGCTCAACGACGACGGCCTGCGCTACGCCGACGAGTTCGTGCGCCACAAGATCCTCGACGCGATCGGCGATCTGTACCTGGCCGGTGGCCAGGTGCTCGGCGCTTACGAGGGCTTCAAGTCCGGCCATGCGCTCAACAACAAGCTGGTACGCGCCCTGCTGGCCGATGCCAGCGCGTGGGAGTGGGTCAGCTACGAGTCGCCTACGGTCGAGGCCCCCGTCGTCTATGGTCTGCCGGCCTACGCCTGAGCCAGGTTCTGGCCAACCCATTGATCTGAAAGAAAATAGAACGGCGCCCACGGCGCCGTTTCTGTTTCAGGGGGTCAGGACGGGCTCAACGCCGCGTGATCTTGACGTCAATGAACCGTAGGGGTGCACAGCGCACAGATTTGTGAACCTCATCAAGGTTTGTGCCGAATTTAACGTTAATTTAATAAAACACTAACGACTGGCGGCACCGACGCCGCTACAGTGCAGACCGGCTCCCAGCCAAAGTTCACGTGATCGTGACGCGGCCGGGAAGGGGCGGGATGCCCCGATGGCTTCACGACTTGGAGGAATCCACGTCGCGCAGACAAGCCAACGCGTCGCGTAGCCCTTTGTGCGTGGCGGCTGAAACAGCGTGGGGGCCATTCCTGTTGTCGATCGCTGGGGAGCGTGGGGGAGGGGCGGACGCTGTTTTGACGGTCACCTTGGTGACCTTCAGCCCGATGGACCGGGCCGCGTCGATCAACTGTGCTTCGGCAAGCCGGACCTTGGCGTGCCACACGGGAGATTCGACGAGAAAAACGAGGTGCTCGCCGTTTACATTCGCCAGCCGGCAACGGGTGGCCAGTGCAGGCGGCAAATGGGGGCGCAATTGACGGTCCAGCGCGTCGAGCCACAAGGCACGACGCAGCGGGTTACCGGCTTTGTCCGCCATGACCGCATCCAGCGCCGGCTTCGGCGTGGATGGGGAACGGGCACTGGATTTCGGCTCAGACATGAAAACTCACTGATGGCATTCAAAAAGATCGTAATCAAAACGCGTGAAGGACAGGCCAAGACGCCGCTGGCGCGTTTGCGTTTCTACTTCGAAGATTCCCCCCGTGCCCTGCTGGGCAGTGTGCTGGGGGTGGGCTGCCTGATCGGCTTCGGTGCCGGTATCGGTGGCAGCATGTTCAACGATTCCCGGCTCCACGCCAAGGTCGCACAGCAGGAACGCGAACTGGCGCAGGCCCAGAAGGACGCTCAGACCCAGGTCAACGCGCTGGCAGCGCGGATGGGCGAGCTGCAGGCGCAGGCCACCCGTCTCAATGCCCTGGGCGAACGACTCACCCAGATGGGCAAACTGGAAGACGGCGAATTCGACTTCAACGAGACCCCCGGCCTCGGTGAAGGCGAGCCCGGCCCGACCCAGGACATCCCGGTCAGCGCGGTCAACGCCGACTTACAGGTGCTGGAGCAGCGCTTTGCTGCTTCAGGCCGCCAGCTGTCGGTGATGGAATCGCTGATGTTCGACCACCAGCTCGAGCAGAACGCCGTGCCCTCGCGCATGCCGATCCGCAACACCTACATCACCTCCAACTTCGGCACCCGCAGCGATCCGTTCGGTCGCGGCGCGGCCACCCACAAGGGCATGGATTTCCACGCCAAGGTCGGTGACCCGGTGATGTCGGTGGCCGATGGCGTGGTCAGCTTCGCCGGTGTGAAGGGCGGTTACGGCAACGTGGTCGATGTGGACCATGGCAACGGCTATGTGACCCGCTATGCGCACAATTCGCGCCTGGTGGTGAAGCCGGGCGATCTGGTCCGGGCCGGCCAGGAAGTGGCCAAGGCCGGTTCCACGGGCCGTTCCACCGGTGCCCACGTGCACTTCGAGGTCTGGGAACGCGGCCAGGTGGTCAATCCGCGCAAGTTCCTCGGTGATGGCGGCAACACCCCGGTCGGCCGCGTTTCGCGGGGCTGATCACGGTAACGAACTTGAACGGGGGTGCTTGAAACGCCGGACCCCCGTCCCAAGCTACAATGGGTGTTGCCATAGACAGGGCGCGGTGCGCCCTGTTTCGTTTGCGGCGTGCGCATCCCCCGGGGAGAGCGCCGCCGTTGGGGCGTCTCATTCCAACCGGTTCCTTCAATGATCAACAGCCTGCTTACCCGCGTCTTCGGCAGTCGTAATGAACGACAGCTGCGCCAGCTCAACCGCATCGTCGCCAAGGTCAATGCGTTGGAGCCGGAAATCGAAAAGCTCTCCGACGAGCAGCTCAAGGCCAAGACCCCGGAGTTCAAGCAGCGCATCGCTGACGGTGAAGCCCTGGACAAGGTGCTGCCCGAAGCGTTCGCGGTCTGCCGTGAAGCCAGCCGCCGCGTGCTCGGCATGCGCCATTACGACGTCCAGCTGATCGGCGGCATGGTCCTGCACCTGGGCAAGATCGCCGAAATGCGCACCGGTGAAGGCAAGACCCTGGTCGCCACGCTGCCGGTCTACCTCAACGCGCTGGAAGGCAAGGGCGTCCACGTGGTCACCGTGAACGACTACCTGGCCCGCCGTGACTCGGCGCAGATGGGCAAGCTCTACAACTGGCTGGGCCTGAGCGTGGGCGTGGTCTACCCGGGCATGCCGCACGGCGACAAGCGCGAGGCGTACGCCAGCGACATCACCTACGGCACCAACAACGAGTTCGGCTTTGACTACCTGCGCGACAACATGGCGCTTTCCCGTGCGGACCGCTACCAGCGCGGCCTGCACTACGCCATCGTCGACGAAGTCGACTCCATCCTGATCGACGAAGCCCGTACCCCGCTGATCATCTCCGGCCCGGCCGATGACTCCCCGGAGCTGTACATCCGCGTCAATCGCGTCGTCCCGCACCTGATCAAGCAGGATGCCGAGGAAGGCGAGGGCGATTTCTGGGTGGACGAGAAGGGCAAGCAGGTCCATCTGTCCGAAGCGGGCATGGAGCATGCCGAGGCGCTGCTGGTCGAAGCCGGCATCCTCAATGCCGAAACCGAGGGCCTGTACGCCGCGCAGAACCTGACCGTGGTGCATCACCTCAATGCCGCCCTGCGCGCGCATGCCATCTACCAGCGCGACGTGGATTACATCGTGCGCGATGGCGAAGTGGTGATCGTCGATGAATTCACCGGCCGTACCCTGGCCGGCCGCCGCTGGTCCGATGGCCTGCACCAGGCGGTGGAAGCGAAGGAAGGCGTGCCGGTCCAGCGCGAGAACCAGACCCTGGCGAGCATCACCTTCCAGAACCTGTTCCGCATGTACAAGAAGCTGTCCGGCATGACCGGTACGGCCGATACGGAAGCCTACGAATTCCAGAGCATCTACAACCTGGAAGTGGTGGTGATCCCGACCAACCGGCCGACCATCCGCAAGGACGGTTCGGACCAGGTGTTCCTCAACCGCAACGGCAAGTTCAACGCCGTGCTGGCCGATATCCAGGCCTGCAACGAGCGCGGCCAGCCGGTGCTGGTGGGTACCACCTCGATCGAAACCTCGGAGATGCTGTCCGAGCACCTGACCAAGGCCGGTGTGCACCACGAAGTCCTCAACGCCAAGCAGCACGACCGCGAAGCGACCATCATCGCCAACGCCGGCATGCCGGGCGCGGTGACCATCGCCACCAACATGGCCGGCCGTGGTACCGATATCGTGCTCGGTGGTTCGCTGGAAGCGCAGCTGCATGAGCTGGGCGAAGACGCCACCGACGAGCAGCGCGCCCAGGTCAAGGCCGAGTGGCAGAAGCGCCACGACGCGGTCAAGGCGGCCGGTGGCCTGCACATCGTCGGTACCGAGCGCCACGAATCGCGCCGTATCGACAACCAGCTGCGTGGCCGTTCGGGCCGCCAGGGCGATCCGGGTTCGTCCCGTTTCTACCTGTCGCTGGAAGACAACCTGATGCGCATCTTCGCCTCGGACTGGGTCCAGAAGGCGATGCGCATGATGGGCATGAAGGAAGACGACGTCATCGAGGATCGTCTGGTCAGCCGCCAGATCGAGAAGGCGCAGCGCAAGGTCGAAGCGCACAACTTCGACATCCGCAAGAACCTGCTGGACTTCGACGACGTCAACAACGATCAGCGCAAGGTGATCTACAGCCAGCGCGACGAACTGCTGGATGCGGAGTCGGTGAAGGAGAACGTCGACGGCATCCGCGGCGACGTGATCTTCGATGTGGTGGCGCGCTTCGTGCCGCCGAACTCGATCGATGAGCAGTGGGACCTGCAGGGTCTGGAAGCGACGCTGGCCTCGGACTTCGGCATCGACATGTCGCTGACCGAGCTGGTCAAGGCACACGAGGAGCTGGACGCCGAAGGCATCGCCGAGAAGGTGCAGGCCAAGGTCGACGAGCACTTCGCCGCGAAGGAAGCCGGCGTGGGCGACGAGACCATGCGCGCGCTGGAAAAGCACGTGATGCTGACCGTGCTGGACCAGAGCTGGAAGGAGCACCTGGCGCGCATGGATTACCTGCGCCAGGGCATCTACCTGCGCGGTTATGCGCAGAAGCAGCCGAAGCAGGAGTACAAGAAGGAAGCCTTCGAGCTGTTCTCGGAAATGCTGGAGAACGTGAAGCGCGAAGTGGTGACGTTGCTGGCGCGCGTGCGCATCCGCAGCGAAGAGGAAGTGGCGGCACTGGAGCAGGCCGAGCGTCAGCAGGCCGAAGCACGCCTGCTGCAGTCGCAGTTCCAGCACCAGGACGCCGGCGGCTACGGTGCAGACGAAGAGGCCGCGCAGGTGGAGGCCGCCCAGAACGGCGTGCCGCAGGTCACCCGTGATGAGCCGAAGGTCGGCCGCAACGATCCGTGCCCGTGCGGCAGCGGCAAGAAGTACAAGCACTGCCATGGTCAGCTGAGTTGATCGGCTGATTGGACGTGCCGAAGAAGCCCTGCCTTGTGCGGGGCTTTTTTTTGGTTCTTCTTCCATCCGCGTGGCAGGTATGTGGTGCGCGTTGACCCTTCCAGGCACGGCGGTCGATGGGTCGGGCGCTGGGGCGCGATGCCCTTGTCGGCGAATGTCCCCCGGTGCCGGCCTGCGGCCGTCCCCTCCTCCTTGATTTCGCCCACAAGGGCATCGCGCCCCACGTATCGAGACTACTGGCGCCCAACAGCAAGGTCCGCTTTTCCGCACTCCTACCGCGCGCGAGCCCCGTAGCGGCCGGCAGGCTCCTGGGCAAAATCAAGGAGGAGGCCGTCGCCGCCAGGCGGCGGCCGGGGGACATTTGCCGAGGGGCCTGCCGGTCGCTGCGGGGCCCTTACGCTCGCGGCAGCTTCGAGCGGAGACGCCACCACGAGCCACAACGAGCCCCTACAACTACCCGCAGGGGCATTGCGTCACGGGCCCCGGTTTGGGCATCCTCGGGGTATGTCATCTCCCCTTCGTTCGATCCATGTCGTGGCCGGCGTCATCACCGATGCCCGCGGCCGCATCCTGCTCAACCGTCGTACCGAGAACCGCGATATGGCCGGCCTGTGGGAGTTCCCGGGCGGCAAGCGGGAGCCCGGCGAGACCTCCGAGCAGGCCCTGGTGCGGGAACTGCGCGAGGAGCTGGGGATCGAGGCGGAGGTCGGTGAGTGGATCATGGACGTGCCGCAGATCTACCCGGACAAGCGGCTCCGCCTGGAGGTGCGCCGGATCCAGGGCTGGAAGGGCTCGCCGCGTGGGCGGGAAGGGCAGGCGATCACCTGGGTGGCCCCGGACAAACTGCACCGGTACTCGATGCCGCCGGCAGACCTGCCGGTGGTGGCGGCGTTGCGCCAGCCGGATCGGTATCTGATTACCCCGGAGCTGGAGGGCGAGGAGGACAGTGTCCACCAGGCTTGGCTGGGGCGCCTGGCGCAGGCGCTGGAGAGTGGCGTGCGCCGGGTGCAGCTGCGCACGCCATCCAGTCCGGCGCGGGTGGCGCTGGCCGAGCGCGTGATCCAGCAGCATGGGCCGCGCACGCAGTGGCTGGTGAACCGGGATATCGACCTGGCCGGGCGGCTGGGCGTCGGGGTGCATCTGGGCAGTGAGCAGCTGCTGGCGCTGGGCGAGCGGCCGCTGCCGGCCGGTCAGCTGGTGGCGGCCTCCTGCCACGATCTGGCGCAGCTGCAGGCGGCGCAGCGGCTGGGCTGTGATTTTGCGGTGCTGGGACCGGTGCACACGACGGACAGCCATCCCGGCATCGCGCCGCTGGGCTGGGACGCGTTCGAAGCGCTGCGCGAGCAGGTCTCGCTGCCGCTGTACGCGCTGGGCGGGATGACCCCCGGCGATATCGAGCAGGCGCGCCGCCACGGCGCGCAGGGCATCGCGGCGATCCGCTCGCTGTGGCCAGCTACAGCGTGATCCAGAAGCAGCCGTACTGACGCCGCAGGCCGAACACGGTCCGGGCCGGGGTGGCGGTGCTGCCCAGGGTCTGTTCGATGCGCAGTCCGATGGGGCGGGGGCGCGAAGGCGCCGATTCAGGACCTGCAGCGGCAAGCGCCGGGTCCACCATCACCGGCGCGCTTTCGGGGTAGACCGGGGCGATGTCGACCAGGGGGCGCTGCACCACCGATTCCAGCCGCCCGATGATGTGGTTCGCGGTGGCGTTGGAGACGTTGCTCCACAGGTAGATCGAGGACAACCGGTTCACGTCCTGCGCGCTGACCGCGTCGCGGATCTGGCCGGTCAGCTCGCTGAGCCGGCGCGCGCAGCCGGCGCGATAGATGCCGGTGTTGCCCACGCTCGCGGTGCGCGGGGGCAAGCGCGACGTAGCACCCACTGCATCGCAGCGGCGGTCGGTGAAGACGGTTTCGCCCTGCGCGTTGGTACAGCGGTTCACGCGCTGCGGCGCCTGCGCCAGGACGGGCAGCGAGGGCAGGCACAGCGCACACAGCAGGAGCCACACGAGCGGTTTCATCGCAGCAGCGTAGCGGCGCCGGCGTTATCTGCAAGCGATGCGCAACCGCCTCAGCTGCGCAGCAGTTTCAGCACCTGGGTGGTCGGCTTGGCCAGGTTGAGCGTATAGAAGTGCAGGCCCGGGGCGCCGCCGGCGACCAGGCGTTCGCACAGGCTGGCCACCACCTCGGCACCGAACGCGCGGACCGATTCAGCATCGTCGCCATAGGCCTGCATGCGTTTGCCGATCCAGCGCGGGATTTCCGCACCGCACTGCTCGGAGAAGCGGCGCAGCTGGCTGAAATTGGAGATCGGCATGATGCCCGGCACGATCGGCACGGTTACACCCAGCGCGCGCACGGCATCGACGAAGTGGAAGTAGGCGTCGGCGTTGAAGAAGTACTGGGTGATCGCCGCATCGGCGCCCGCGTCGATCTTGGTCTTGAAGTGCTTCAGGTCGAGCAGGGCGTCGCTGGCCTGCGGATGGGTCTCCGGATACGCGCCCACTTCAATGCGGAACGCATCGCCATGCTCGGCACGGATGAAACTGATCAGTTCGGAGGCATAGCGCAGGTCGCCGGGATGGCCCATGCCGGAGGGCAGGTCACCGCGCAGGGCGACGATCCGCCGGCAGCCGATCGCGCGGTACAGCTTGAGCAGCTCGCGGATCTCCTCGCGGCTGCCACCGACGCAGGACAGGTGCGGGGCGGCTTCGAAACCATGGTGCTGCTTGAGGTGGCGGACCGTCTCGGAGGTGTAGCTGAGCGTGGAACCGCCGGCACCGAACGTACACGACACGTACTCCGGCGCGAACACCTTCAGCTTGGCCGCGGTCCGGTCCAGCTGGGCGCGCTGCTCGTCGGTCTTGGGCGGGTAGAACTCGAAGCTGATGGCGGTCATGGGCGGGATGCGTCGGCGGGTGTGGTCCAATCATATCTCTTCATCGCGATGAATGTGAAGTGCATGGTATGTCGCGTGCACATCGCGGCGCGTACAGTGGCCCAGACCTCAACGGAGCAACCGTCATGCAGATTCTCGTCACCGGCGGCACCGGCTTCATCGGGCGTCGCCTGTGCACGCGCCTGCTGGCCGAGGGCCACGACCCCATCGTCCTGACCCGCCGGCCCGGCCGGAACCCGCAGCCGGGGATCCGCAGCGTTGCCACGCTGGACGAGGTCGGCCCGGTCCAGGCGGTGGTCAACCTGGCCGGCGAGCCGCTGATGGACGGCCGTTGGAGCGATGCGCGCAAGCAGGCGCTGCGCGACTCCCGGATCGGCACCACCCAGGCGCTGCTCGCCTGGATCGCTGCGCTGCCCGAACGGCCCCGGGTGCTGGTGTCCGGTTCGGCGATCGGCTGGTACGGCCCGCGTGACAGCACACCCCTGGATGAAACCGCCTCGCCCGGGCATGACTTCGCGGCGATGCTGTGCCGGCAATGGGAAGCGGAGGCCCTGAAGGCGGAAGACCTCGGCGTGCGTACCTGCGTGCTGCGAACCGGTATCGTGCTCGACCGGGACGGCGGGGCCCTGCTGAAGATGCTGCCCCCGTTCCGGATGGGCGTGGGCGGCCCGATGGGCGACGGCCGGCAGTGGATGAGCTGGATCCACCGCGAGGACCTGGTCGGCATGATCCTGTGGCTGCTGGGCAACGGGCAGGCGCGCGGTGCCTACAATGGGACCGCGCCGGGTACCGTCACCAACCGCGTGTTCGCCACCACGCTGGGCGAAGCGCTGCATCGTCCTGCGCGGCTGACCACCCCGGCCTTCGCGCTCAAGGTGGCGTTCGGCGAGATGGCCGGGCTGCTGTTGACCGGGCAGAACGTGCAGCCGGTACACGCGCTGGCCGAAGGCTTCACGTTCCAGTACCCCTCGCTGCCGGGCGCCCTGCAGGCCATCGTGGGCGCGCCGGAGCACTGAGGTCGCATTTCCATCCCCGCCTGGCGACCGCTCATGGCCCGCTGCGGCCGCTGCTCATGTCATCGCCCCGGCCGTGCCTGCATGCGGCAGTCTGCAGGCTCACCCCAGCCGGAGCCTGCCATGTCGACCCGCCGCAACCGCCGCATCCACTCCCTTGCGCCATTGGCCGCACTCGCGCTCACCGCCTGGGCCACCTTGGTCAGCCCCGCCCACGCAGCGACCGAAGCGTTCCAGGTTCTGCAGGTCGAGGTGATCGGCACCGGCCGGCCGGTGCTTATGATCCCCGGCCTCAACAGCGGCGCGCAGGTCTGGCGCGAGACCTGCGCCGCGCTGCAGCCGCAGGTGCAATGCCACCTGATCCAGCTGCCCGGCTTCGCCGGTGCGCCCGCCGTGGCCAGCGATGATTTCCTCAGCGCCATGCGGGACCGCCTGCTGGCCTACAGCGCCGACCGCAAGCTCGATCATCCGGCGGTGATCGGCCACAGCCTCGGCGGCGTCCTGGCCCTGCAGATGGCGATCGCGGCGCCGCAGAAGATCGGCCCACTGGTGATCGTCGATGCCTTGCCCTACTTCGGCGCGGTGCAGAACCCGGCGGCGACACCGGCTACGCTCAAGCCGATGGCCGAGCAGATGCGGGCCGGCATGCTCGCCGCCGACGCCACCCGGTACGCGGCGCAGACCGATGCCGCGGTGGCCGGGATGGCGCATGCACCAGAACGTGTTGCAACGTTGAAGCAATGGGGACGCGACAGTGACCGCGCCACTACCGCCAACGCGATGTATTCGATGACCATGACCGACCTGCGCCAGCCGATCGCCGGCATCACCGCCCCGGTGATGGTGCTCGGTGCCTGGGCGGCTTACCAGCCGTTCGGTGCGACCGAAGCCAGCACGCGCCAAGTGTTCGCGACGCAGTACGCCGCGCTGCCCGGGGTGCGGATCGAGATGAGCCGCGCCGGCTACCACTTCCTGATGTGGGATGATCCGCGCTGGCTGCAGACGCAGATTCGGGACTTCCTCGATCTGCCTGCGGCGCCCTGATCGATAGCGGCATGGAGATGATGAGCACGACGCAGGCAGCACGCAGTTCCGGCTTCTGGTGGGCCAACGCGGGGCTATGGTCCGGCTACCTTGGCTTGAGCCTGGGAATGGGCATCGCCTACCGGGGCAACTGGTCGGGCGGGACGCTGATCTATGTGACGGTCGCGCTAGGCCTGTTCGTCGGCAGTGCATCGATACGCAGCTGGGCACTCCGTCATGCATGGCTGCAGCGTGATCTGCTCGGGTTGACGTGGCGGATGGCGCAGGCTGTGATGATCGTCGCGGCCGCCATCCAGCTCTTCACCGCCGCAGTGCTGCTTCCCGCGCTTGCGTGGGATTGGGTGGCGCTGCCGGGCCAGCGCGCCTATTACAGGCCGATCGACACGTTCAACTATTGGCTCAGCACCGCCATCGTCCTGAGCGTGTGGTGCGCACTGTGGACCGGCCGCCGCGCGCTGCAGCGGGCCCGGCACAGTGAAATGGCACAGCTGCGCGCCGAAGCACAGCGGGCGACGCTGGAGCACCAGGCACTGCGTGCGCGGCTCAATCCCCACTTCGTGTTCAACGCGCTCAACAACCTGCGTGCACTGATCAATGAAGACCCGGCGCGCGCACGCGACATGGTCACCCATCTGTCCAGCACGCTGCGCCACGCCCTGGTGCATACCGATGGCGATTGGGTCACCGTGGCCGAGGAGTGGCGCGTGGTGCAGGACTACCTCGCGGTGGAGGCGATCCACTACGAAGACCGCCTGCGGGTGCGCACCGATATCGACCCCGCCGCGCTGTCCGCACGGCTGCCGCCGATGGCCCTGCAGCTGCTGGTGGAGAACGCGATCAAACACGGCATCGCGGTCCACCCGGGCGGTGGCGAGCTGACGATCCGCGTGCACCTCGATGGCGGCTGGCTGCGGGTGGAGGTGGACAATCCCGCCCCGCACGACGCCAGCAGCGCAGGCCACGGTATCGGGTTGACGTATCTGCGCGCCCAGCTCGGCCTGGACGAGTCGCGTTCCGCATCCGGCCGCGGCACGTTCCTGCTGGAGCGTCAGGGTGAGCACATGATGGCCCGATTGCAGGTGCGGCAATGAGCCCCTCCCTGCGCGTGCTGATCGTGGACGATGCGCGGCTGGCGCGCAGTGAACTGCGCACGCTGCTGGCGGCGATCCCGTGGGTGGACTGTGTCGGTGAGGCGGACGATGTACCCGCCGCGCGCGATGCGATCCTGCGTGAGCAGCCCGACCTGGTGCTGCTGGATGTACAGATGCCCTCGGGTGAGGGGTTCGATGTGCTGGATGGACTGGAGACCGTGCCGATGGTGGTGTTCGTGACCGCCTACGACCAGTACGCCGTGCGCGCCTTCGACACCAATGCGCTCGATTATCTGGTCAAGCCGGTGGAGGCCGACCGCCTTCGGGCGGCGCTGGAGCGCGGCCGGGCGCGCCTCCCGGTGCCGGCCGCGCCTGTAGCGCCGCACGCCACGCGTGACCTGCTGGGCGCCGACGATCAGGTGTTCCTGCGCGATGGCGAGCGCTGCTGGTTCGTGGCACTGGGCGAGATCCGCAAGATCGTGGTCGACGGCAACCATGCCCGGCTCTGGTTCCGTGACCAGAACGCGGTGCTGGCACGCAGCCTCAGTACCCTGGAAGCACGGCTGTCGCCGGCGATGTTCTTCCGCGCCAACCGCAACACCCTGGTCAACCTGCGCCGCGTGCGGGCGATCGAACCGTCGCTCGGCGATGGCTACGACCTGACCCTCGACGACGGCAGCCAGGTCGAGGTCTCGCGGCGCCAGGCGCGCGAGCTGCGTGAGCGGTTGGCGCTGTAGGGCACGCGTCGCACACGCTACCCTGTATGGGATCTCCACCGCCTGACTGTGCCCATGTCCATCGTCCTCACTGCATTCGCCCGTCCCCGCCTGTTCCCCCGCGTGCCGCGCGGCAACACCATCCAGGACTGCAGCGCCGAGCAGTTCGAACAGCACCTCAACACGCACGCGCCGTTCAAGGTGCTCGATGGCTACGCGCCGTTCTGCAAGCTGCACGTGTATGAGAACTGGACCTCCACGCGCTGCCTGACCGTGCCGATCACCGAGGCCAACCGTCACCAGCTGCGCAGTGGTTATGAAGCGCGCAACCGCGAGGAGCTGCCGGTGCTGGTGCGCTGGTTCGAAGGCGTGGAATCCCCGCGCGCGAACTACCTGGTGGTGATCCTGTACAGCGCCGAGCAGTTGGCCAAAGAGGGCTCCCCCATCGATGCGGACTGGGGCATCGTGGGCTGCATTTACACCGCCGAGCCGGAGGAAGTGCCGATGGCCCCGATCACCATGATGCGCAATGCGCTGGGCGTGGAAGAAGGCGGCTCGGGTGTGCCGCTGGATCGCGACGCTTATGCGCGCGCGGTGGCGTTCTGGGAGAGCAACGCCAACTGGCGTCCCTGAGGCGCCCAGGCTCGCTGCACGCCTCCCCTGTAGAGCCACCCCATGGGTGGCTGCACGCGGACCGGGGCGAACGCAGCCACGCATGGCGTGGCTCTACAGGTCCATGAAGCGTCCGGCTGGATGCCCATGCGCCGAAGCGTCGCGCCAGTACGATGTGCAGCGGCGATGCAATCACGCATGCGTTGGGGTTCCCTCCACGGTGGGACGCGTTGGTTTCCACTCCCACCACGGGTAGTGATACTCGCGGTCGGTGGCCAGCCAGTGCGTTGCGCAGTCCACGCAGGTGACGGCATGCGCCTCGCTCCAGCCGTCCTCGGCTTCCCCCACGGCATCGATGACCACATGCCCGCGCGTGGCCTCGCGACGCGGATCGAAGAACGGGTAGTGCGGGTAAAGCGCACACAGGCAGCCGGCCCGGTCCCGCCAGAAGCGCAGCCGGCGCAGGGCGAACTGCAGGTGATGGTTGTTGGCGAACAGGGCGCCACCCAGCGCGATGTGCGCGGTGGCGCGCTCGATCCGTTCGACCCACGGCGAAAGCGCGTCCAGTTCGGCCGGATCACGGAGCTGGGCGATGGCGCAGGCTGCGCTGTAGATGCGGTCAGGCTCGGATGACAGCAGCGCCTGCAGGTGCTGCGCGCCAGGTCCCTCGGTGGGGGCGACTGAGTCCCGGTTGAGAGGCCAGCGCATCACCGGGCCTTGCCGATGGCGGCATAGCATCCGCCGGTGAGCCGCAGCAGATCGGCCGGTGCCAGCGCCACCTCCAGCCCACGCCTACCCGCACTGACATGCACGGTCGGCAAGGCCTGCGTGCTGGCATCAAGAAAGGTGCGGTGCTTTTTCTTCTGCCCCAGTGGGCTGATCCCGCCGACCAGGTAACCGGTCGCGCGCTGCGCCGCTTCGGCGTTGGCCATCCCGCACTTCCGGCAGCCGGCCGCGGCGGCGAGTGCCTTGAGGTCCAGGGTGCCGCTCACCGGCACGATCGCCACCAGCAGCTCATGTGTCTCGGTGGTTGCCAGCAAGGTCTTGAACACCTGGGCCGGATCCAGTCCGAGCTGCTGCACGGCCTCGCCACCGTAGGATTCGGCGGCGGCGTCATGGTGATAGGACAGCACGGTGTGGGCGATGCCTGATTGCTTCAGCAGGTTGATGGCGGGCGTCATGGCGGCATCGTAGCGTGGTGCGTACCCGCTGACTTGACCGAGGCTACTGCGGTCGCTGCGATAATGGCGGCGTTCCCGTCTGGAAAGATCCCATGCGCCTCTCTGGCCAATTCAACGCGCTCACCTTCGACAGTGATGTGGCGCGCGGACCGTATCCCCCTCAGGGGTTTGTATCGATCGCGGAAGGCGCGCTCGGCAACGGCGATTGTTTCGGGCTGTACTGGCCGTTGGGGCGTGAGGGAGATGCGCCCTTCGTCTGCGAGATGTTCCATGACGAATGGCGTATGGAACTGCGCCATTCCTCGGTGCAGGTGTTTTCGCAGTGGCTGGAGCTGAACGAAGGCGAGTATGGCGAGCTTGAGGTCGAAGATCCCGGTTCGCCAACCGGGCAGTTGGAGCAGGCGCGCGCGCAGGTGCTGGCGGGGCAGGTCGAGCAGGCGATTGAACTGCTGCGCGCAGCATGCACCGCCTTCCCGGAGCTTCAGCAGGGCTGGGCGCTGCTGGCAAGCCAGTACATGCGGCAGGGGCAGCGCGATGCGGCGATCGATGCAGCACGTTCGGCCGTGATTGCCAACTGGGCGTTTGGCATTCCCGAGGCCGGCGTGCTGCGCATTCTGCGCGCTGCCCCGGCCAGCACTGACCCGGTGATCGCGTTGGTACAGCGGATGGGCTTCGCCTTTGGCGGCGCCAAGACCAATCCGGATTACGCGCTGATGCAGGCCTGCATCGATGACTGCTGGGCCGCCGGTGACGCGCTGACCGCGCTGCGACTGTCGCAGAACCGCTGCTACGTGCTTGCGGGCGAAACGGTGTCGTTCCAGGAACGGGAAGGGTTCGCGCTGTCGCGCTGGCAAGCGGACTTCGCCGCGCAGTGTCAGGCCGTCCTGAACGACGACCGCAGGTGTTTCGGCCAGGACTGAAGGGTTTTCCGCCACGAAAACGGGCGCCTTTCGGCGCCCGTCTGTTTTCAACGCAACTGGACCGGCAGGCCGATCAGTAGCGGTAATGCTCCGGCTTGAACGGACCATCCACCGGCACGCCGATGTAATCGGCCTGTTCCTGGCTCAGGGTGGTCAGCTTCACGCCGATCTTTTCCAGGTGCAGACGCGCCACTTCCTCGTCCAGCTTCTTCGGCAGCAGGTACACCTTCTTCTCGTAGCTGTCCTTGTTCGCCCACAGGTCGATCTGTGCGAGCGTCTGGTTGGCGAACGAGTTGGACATCACGAAGCTCGGGTGGCCGGTGGCGCAGCCCAGGTTCACCAGGCGGCCTTCGGCCAGCAGGAAGATCGCGTTGCCGTTCGGGAAGACGTACTTGTCCACCTGCGGCTTGATGTTGATGTGCTGCACGCCCGGGAAGCCGACCAGCGCGTCGACCTGGATCTCGTTGTCGAAGTGGCCGATGTTGCAGACGATGGCCTGGTCCTTCATCGCGCTCAGGTGCTCGATGCGGATGATGTCCTTGTTGCCGGTGGTGGTGACGTACAGGTCGGCACGGCCCAGGGTGGATTCGATGGTGTTGACCTCGAAGCCTTCCATCGCGGCCTGCAGGGCGCAGATCGGGTCGATCTCGGTGACCACCACGCGCGCGCCGTAGGCACGCAGCGAAGCGGCGCAGCCCTTGCCCACGTCACCGTAGCCGCAGACCACGGCGACCTTGCCGGCCAGCATCACGTCCATCGCGCGCTTGAGGCCATCGGCCAGCGACTCGCGGCAGCCGTACAGGTTGTCGAACTTGCTCTTGGTGACCGAGTCGTTGACGTTGATCGCCGGGATCAGCAGGGTGCCGGCCTGGGCCAGCTGGTACAGGCGATGCACGCCGGTGGTGGTCTCTTCGGAGACGCCCTTCCAGTCCTTGACCACGCGGCCCCAGTAACCCGGGCGCTCGGTGGCCACGCGCTTGAGCAGGTTCTTGATGACCTGCTCTTCGTGCGAGGCGGCTTTTTCATTGACCCAGTTGCTGCCGTTCTCGAGCTCGTAGCCCTTGTGGATCAGCAGGGTCACGTCGCCGCCATCGTCCACCACCAGCTCCGGGCCGGTCAGGGTGCCGTCGGGCAGGGTGAAGGTCAGTGCATCCAGGGTGCAGTCCCAGTATTCCTCCAGCGACTCACCCTTCCAGGCGAACACCGGGGTGCCGGACTTGGCGATCGCGGCGGCAGCGTGGTCCTGGGTCGAGAAGATGTTGCACGAGGCCCAGCGCACGTCGGCGCCGATGTCCTTCAGGGTCTCGATCAGCACCGCGGTCTGGATGGTCATGTGCAGCGAGCCGGTCACGCGCACGCCCTTCAGCGGCAGGGTGGCGGCGTGCTTGCGGCGGATCGACATCAGGCCCGGCATTTCATGCTCGGCGATGTCCAGCTCCTTGCGGCCCCAATCGGCCAGGGAGATATCGGCAATCTTGTAATCGCCTTCGGTGGAGAAGGTCTTGGCAACAGCGTTCATTCAAAGCTCCGGTGTAATGACGAGTCGGTACTCGTGTTCGCCGGGCGCCGTTGGAACCAATCCTGGCCACCGAGCCTGGCCGCCCCCGGAAAGGTCCGGAACGGTCGCAGCGCCCCTCGGTGGAGGGTCGCCCATTATATCGCGGCCCGCTGCGTTGGCATGAATCGGTCCCCGCCCCCAACCATCGGCAGGGGGGCGATCGGCGCCCGGCTGTTAAGGTCGGGGGTTTGTATCAGCATAGGGACGGAACATGACACGCAACCATGGTCGACGCGCACCGCAATGGCGCCATACCTTGATCCTCGGCCTGGCCCTGCTGGCGGTGCCGCCGTTGGCGCTGGCCGCCGCGCCGGCCGCGAAAACCTCTGCGCAGGCCGTGGCCGCCGCCAAGGGCGACCCGAGCGGCTATGAGCTGCCCTCGCCGGCGCTGCAGGCGGTGGTCGACGCGCCGCGTGCCCCGACCCTCAGCCTGTCCCCGCGCCGTGACCTGGCCGCGCTGCTGCAGACCCCGCCGCTGCCGTCGATCAACGACGTCGCCCAGCCCGAACTGAAGCTGGCCGGTCTGCGCATCAACCCGGCCACGCATTCGGCCAGCCGCTTCAGCTTCGCCGACAAGCTGTGGCTGATGAACGTGGCCGATGGCAAGGAGCGCCAGATCAGCGGGCTGCCGCAGCCGTTGTCGATCGCCACCTTTGCGTGGTCGCCGGACCAGAAGTACATCGCCTTCAACCAGGTGCATGCGGCCACCAACACCAATGAACTGTGGATCGTTGATGTGGAGGCCGGTTCGGCGCGGCGCCTGGTCGGCGATCTGAACACGGTGATGGGCGATGGCTACAGCTGGCAGCCCGACAGCCGGGGCCTGCTGGTGATGCAGCAGCTCAACGGCCAGGGGCCAGCACCGTCTGCCGGCGGCATTCCGACCGGCCCGGCGATCCAGCAGACCGAGGCCGACGCCGGCGTCCGCACCATCCGCACCTACCAGGACATGCTCAAGAACGAGGCCGATGCCCGCCTCTTCGACTACTACGCCAGCGCGCAGCCGGCCAAGGTCGCGCTCAACGGCGTGACCACGCCGCTGTCCACCGGTGGGGTGTACTGGGATGTCACCCTCTCCCCGGATGGCCGTTACCTGCTGAGCGAGCGGGTGGTGCGTCCGTATTCCTATCTGGTGCCGGCCAGCGCGTTCGCGCGTCGCATCGAAGTGCTGTCCGCCGTGGACGGCAAGCTCGAACACACCGTCGCCGACCTGCCGTTGAAGGAAGGCCTGCCGACCGGCAACGATGCGGTGGCCACCGGCGTGCGCCGGATCGACTGGCGCGCCGATGCACCGGCGACCCTGGTCTGGGCCGAAGCGCAGGACGGCGGCGACCCGAACCGCGCGGCCAAGGTGCGCGATGCGGTGCTGATGCAGGCCGCCCCCTTCGATAAGCCGCCGGTGACGCTGGCGCAGCTGGGCAGCCGTTACGCGGGCATCCAGTGGGGCCGTGGCGATCTGGCGCTGCTCAACGAATCGTGGTGGAAGAACCGCGAGGTCAAGCAGTGGCGGATCGCGCCGGACCAGCCGGAGAAGGCAGCGGAACTGCTGTCGGCGCGTTCCTCCCAGGACCGCTACAACGACCCGGGCCGCCCGGGCCTGGTGCGCGACGTCAACGGTCGCTCGCGCCTGCAGGTCAGCGCCGATGGCCGCAGCATCTTCCTGTACGGGCTGGGCGCCTCGCCGGAAGGCGACCGTCCGTTCGTGGATCGCCTTGATCTGGACAGCAAGCAGACCACCCGCCTGTTCCACTCGCAGGCGCCGTCCTACGCCGCGCCGGTGGCGCTGCTTGACCAGGAGGGCACCTCGCTGCTGCTGACCCGTGAATCGCCCGACGAGCCGGCCAACTTCTACGTGCAGTCGCTGGCCGATGCCACCGCCGCACCGAAGGCGTTGACCCACTTCCAGCACCCGCTGCCGCAGCTGCGTGGGGTGAGCAAGGAGCAGATCCGCTACAAGCGCAACGATGGCGTCGACCTGACCGCCACGCTGATGCTGCCGCCGGGCTACAACGCGAAGAAGGACGGTCCGTTGCCGCTGCTGATGTGGGCCTATCCGGGCGAGTTCAAGACGGCCGAGGCCGCCAGCCAGGTCACCGATTCCCCGTACCGCTTCAACGCGATCAGCTACTGGGGCCCGCAGGCGTTCCTGGCCAAGGGCTACGCGGTGCTGGTCAGCCCGTCGATGCCGATCATCGGTGAGGGCGACAAGGAACCGAACGACACCTACCTGCCGCAGCTGATCGCCAATGCCGAGGCCGCCGTGAATGAAGTGGTGCGGCGTGGCGTGACCGACCGAGAGCACATCGCGATCGGTGGTCACTCCTACGGTGCGTTCATGACCGCCAACCTGCTCGCGCATACCCGCCTGTTCAAGGCTGGCATCGCGCGCAGCGGCGCCTACAACCGCACGCTGACCCCGTTCGGCTTCCAGGCCGAAGAGCGCAACTACTGGCAGGCGCAGGACGTCTACCAGAAGATGTCGCCGTTCAACTACGCCGACAAGATCAAGGACCCGATCCTCTTCATCCATGGCGTGGACGACAACAACTCCGGCACGTTCCCGATCCAGAGTGAGCGCATGTTCGCCGCGGTGAAGGGGCTGGGCGGTACCTCGCGGCTGGTGATGCTGCCCAACGAATCGCATGCGTACCGCGCACGCGAGTCGATCATGACCATGCTGGCCGAAAGCGAGCGCTGGCTGGAGCAGACCGTTGGCGAGGGAAAGCCGGTGAAGAAGAAGCGCTGAAACAACCGGTGGGTACCGGCCGTTGGCCGGTACCTCGCGATGAAGGTGACCGGTAGTGCCGGCCGCTGGCCGGCTCCTCGGAATGCACGCGATCGGTAGTGCCGGCCGCTGGCCGGCTCCTCGCGATGCCCGCACTGGCACCTGTCAGATCTGCATGGAGCCGGCCAGCGGCCGGCACTACCAAATGTAACTATTTGCGCGACGCAGCAACGACGCGATTGTGGGTTAGGCTTGAGCGGATTCCGTTCCCGAGGCCAGTGCGTCGCAGATGAACGAGTACCGTAGCAGCATCGTTTTTGCCACTCCCGATATTCCCCTGCGCGACGATGTACGCCGACTCGGCGCACTGGTCGGCGACCTGCTCGCCGAGCAGGTCTCCACGCAGTTTTTCGATGATGTGGAACAGGTGCGTACGCGCGCCATCGCCCGCCGCGAAAGCGACGCCCCCCTGTCCGATCTCAACGATGCGCTGACCGGCTTGCCACCGGCACGCGCCGAAGCGATGGTGCGTGCGTTCAGTACCTATTTCCAGGTGGTGAACATCGCCGAGCGGGTGCACCGCATCCGCCGCCGCCGCGACTACCAGCGCGCCGGTACCGCCACGCCGCAGCCCGATGGCCTGCAGGACGCACTGGTCAACCTCAAGGCACAGGGCGTCACCCTGGACGAACTGGCCGAGTGGCTGCCGCGCATCGACATCGAGCCGGTGTTCACCGCGCACCCGACCGAAGCGGTCCGCCGCGCGCTGCTGGAGAAAGAGCAGTTGATGGTGGCCAGCCTGGTCGACAACCTCGACGGCCAGCGCACGCCGGGTGAAGCGGCCGCCGACGCGGCACGTTTCCGCATGGCCCTGACGGCGTCGTGGCAGACCACCGATTCCTCGCCTGTGCGCCCGACCGTGGACGACGAGCGGGAGCATGTCGGCTTCTACCTGGTGCAGGTGCTGTACCGGGTGATTCCGGTGCTGTACGAATCGCTGCAGCAGGCGCTGCTGGATACCTACGGCGAGGAACTGCCGCTGCCGCGCCTGCTGCGCTTCGGCACGTGGGTGGGCGGCGACATGGATGGCAATCCGAACGTGGACGCCGGCACCATCCGCAACACGCTCGATGCGCAGCGCCAGGCCGTACTCGGCCGCTACCAGAAAGACCTGCTGCAGCTGGCCAGCCTGCTCAGCCAGTCCACCGAGCGGGTGGCGGTCAGCGATGCGCTGCAGGCACGTGTGGAGCAGTACAAGGTGCTACTGCCCAAGGTCACCTCGCGGCCGCGACATGCCGACATGCCCTACCGCCTGCTCAACGACCGCATGCGCGCACGCGTGCAGGCGACGATGGACGATGCGGAAGGCGCCTACGCGTCGCCGCAGGAGCTGACCGACGACATCGAGCTGATCCTGCGCAGCCTGCACGAGAACAAGGGCGACCATGCCGGCGGCTTCGCGGTGCGTCGCCTGCTGTGGCGGGTGCGCACCTTCGGCTTCCATCTGGCGCGCCTGGACGTGCGTCAGGAATCGAGCGTGCATGGTCGCGCGCTCGCCAGTGTGCTGGATGGGCAGGACGCCTGGGACGCCGCCGACGCGGTCACCCGCGCCGCGCGCCTGGCCCCGTTCGCCAGTGGCGAGCAGGCGCTGCCGGCGAGCGATGAGGAGGGCGGTGAGCGGCTGGATGCAGTGTTCGCGGCACTGGCCGATGCACGCCGGCGACACGGTGCCGACGCGCTGGGCAGCTACATCATCTCGATGGCGCACGACCGCAGCGATGTGCTCGCCGTACTCGCGCTGGCGCGCCGCGGCGGCCTGGTGGATGACGCCGGCGCGGTGCCGCTGGACATCGCGCCGTTGTTCGAAACCGTGGATGACCTCAAGCGCGGTACCGACACCCTGCGCGATCTGCTGGCCGACCCGGTCTACCGCACGCACCTGGCCTCGCGCGGTGATGTGCAGATGGTGATGCTCGGCTATTCGGACAGCGGCAAGGATGGGGGCATCGCGGCGTCGCGCTGGGGCCTTCAGCGCGCCCAGGTAGAACTGTTGGAGGTCGCTGCCGAGAACGACATCCGCCTGACTTTCTTCCACGGCCGCGGCGGTTCGATCAGCCGCGGGGGCGGCAAGACCACGCACGCGGTGGATGCCTCGCCGCGTGGCAGCATCGATGGCCGCCTGCGCGTGACCGAGCAGGGAGAAGTGATCCATCGCAAGTACGGCATCCGCGCGCTGGCGCTGCGTTCGCTGGAGCAGTCCACCGGTGCGGTGCTGCGCTCCAGCCTGCGCCCGCGCGAAGCGGAACCGCGCGAGGAACAGTGGCGCCCGGTGATTGACCTGATCGCACAGAAGAGTGCGGATGCCTATCGCGCCTTCGTCGGCCAGAAAGACTTCATGCAGTACTTCCGGCTGGCCACGCCGATCGACGTGATCGAGCGGATGACCTTGGGCTCACGCCCCTCGCGCCGACTGGGTGAGGATGCCGCGTTGAGCAACCTTCGCGCGATTCCGTGGGTCTTCGCGTGGAGCCAAGCACGTGCCGTGATTCCGGGCTGGTATGGCGTCGGCAGTGGCCTGCAGGCAGCGATCCATGCCGGCCACGAGGACACCCTGAAAGAAATGGCGCGCGACTGGCCGTTCTTCAGCACCTTCCTGGACGACATCGCGATGGTGATGTCCAAGGGCGACCTGACCATCGCCGAGCAGTTCTCGCAGCTGTCCGGTGCATTGCATGGGCGCTTCTTCCCGCAGATCCAGGGGGAGCTCGACCTCACCTCACAGTGGATCCTGGCACTGACCGGGCAGGACACGCTGCTGCAGCACGATCAGCGCTTGGCGCTGTCGATCCGCCTGCGCAATCCCTACATCGATCCGATCAGCGTGCTGCAGGTGGACCTGCTGCGCCGCTGGCGGGAGAGCGGTGGCGAAGACGATGACGTGCTGCGCGCGCTGGTGGCGTGCGTGAACGCTGTTTCGCAGGGCGTACAGAACACCGGGTAGGCCATGAAGGGGGAGTGCCGGCCGCTGGCCGGCAGCGCTTCTCAGACCCGCTCGACCAGATCACCTGGTGCAGGCGGATTGGATGCCAGCAGCTCCAGGTGGCGCTGCTCCATCTCCTCGCGCAGCTGGCGGCGGATCAACGCGGCGGCATGCCGGCGGCGTTCGTCGGCAGTTTCCAGCACCAACGGCGGCACCGGGGTCGGCTTGCCGTCGTCATCCACCGCGACCATGGTGAAGAAGCAGCTGTTGGCGTGGCGCACGCTGCGCTTGAGGATGTCCTCGGCCACCACCTTGACCCCGATTTCCATCGAGGAGGTGCCGGTGTAGTTCACCGAGGCCAGGAAGGTGACCAGCTCGCCGACCGCGATCGGCTGGCGGAACATCACCTGGTCCACCGACAGGGTGACCACGTAGCTGCCGGCATAGCGGCTGGCGCAGGCGTAGGCGACCTGGTCGAGCAGGCGCAGCACCGCACCGCCGTGCACCTTGCCGGAGAAGTTGGCCATGTCCGGCGACATCAGCACCGTCATGGAGAGCTGGTTGGATTTGAATTCGGGCATGGCTGGAGTGTAGCGCCGCTTGACCCATTGGTAGAGCTGACCGTTGGTCGGCTGGTCGCGCGCGGCGCGACGATGGTTCAAGGCGCCCAAACGACGACGGGCCGCTTTCGCGGCCCGCCGTTTGTTTCGTCGATCATTGCCGCGCTGCGCGCGGCCAGCCGACCAACGGTCGGCTCTACCCGCCGCCAGCCGACCAACGGTCGGCTCTACCCGCCGCCAGCCGACCAACGGTCGGCTCTACCCGTAAGAAAAGGGCCGCTTTCGCGGCCCGTTTCTTACTTCAACTTTGCATCCGCGCGCAGGGCGGCGGCGCGATCGGTCTTCTCCCAGGAGAAGGCGGTCGCATTGACCTGTTCGCCAGCACCGTTGGTGTAGCTGAACTCCTTGGCCTTGCGGCCGAAGTGGCCGTAGGCCGCGGTCTGCTGGTACATCGGGTGGATCAGGTCCAGCATCTGGATGATGCCGTACGGGCGCAGGTCGAAATGCTTGCGGATCAACTTTTCGATCTTGTCATCGCTGATCTTGCCGGTGCCGAAGGTGGTGACCGAGATCGAGGTCGGCTCGGCCACGCCGATGGCGTAGGAGACCTGCACTTCGCAACGGTCGGCCAGGCCGGCGGCCACGACGTTCTTGGCGACGTAACGGGCAGCATAGGCAGCCGAACGGTCCACCTTGGACGGATCCTTGCCCGAGAACGCACCCCCACCGTGACGGGCCCAGCCGCCGTAGGTGTCGACGATGATCTTGCGGCCGGTCAGGCCACAGTCGCCCACCGGGCCGCCGATCTCGAACTTGCCGGTCGGGTTGATGTGGAACTTGGTGCCCTTGTGCAGCCACTTGGCCGGCAGCACCGGCTTGATGATCTCTTCGCGGACGGCCTCGATGAGGTCCTTCTGCTTCACGCCCGGGGCGTGCTGGGTCGACAGCACCACCGCGTCGATGGCCGAGACGGCGCCGTTTTCATAGCGCAGGGTGACCTGGCTCTTGGCATCCGGGCGCAGCCAGGACAGCGGCGAGTTCTTCTTCTTGCGGATCTTGGCCTGCTGCTCGACCAGGCGGTGCGACAGGTGGATCGCGGCCGGCATGTAGCTGTCGGTCTCGTTGGTGGCATAGCCGAACATCAGGCCCTGGTCGCCAGCGCCCATTTCTTCGGGCTTCTTGCGGTCCACGCCCTGGGCGATGTGCGGCGACTGCTTGCCGATCAGGTTCAGCACGCCGCAGGTCGCGCCGTCGAAGCCGACGTCGGAGCTGTCGTAGCCGATGTCCAGGATCACCTTGCGGGTCAAGGCTTCCAGGTCGATCCAGGCGCTGGTGGTGATTTCACCGGCGACGATTGCCACGCCAGTCTTGACCATGGTTTCGCAGGCCACGCGCGCACGCTTGTCCTGGGTCAGGATCGCGTCCAGCACCGCATCGGAGATCTGGTCGGCAATCTTGTCCGGATGGCCTTCGGAGACCGATTCGGAGGTGAACAGGTAGCTGGACATCAGGCGTAATATCCTTTGATTCGGATGGAAAGATGGGCGCGAATGATACACGGCAAGTCGCGCGCTTGCATTGTGCGCCAGCGAGGGTTGCCCGTGGTTAAGCCTGCGTGCCCGTCGCAGGGCCCGGTGTGACGGGATTGAGGCCCAGCGTCACCGCCCAGTGTTCCACCAGCGTGACAAACGGCCGCCCGCAGCGGCACCTGCCCCGAGAAGCACGCCAGCCGCACGCGCCTCACGAAGGGCGCGACGTGCATCCGAACCCCGCGAGCGTCACCGGCCCGTCGTCAAACCGCCATCGGGCTGTCGTCGACGCAGGGCAGGCTTCGGCGCATCCGGCCGCCGGACCTGAGGAGCACGCCATGCACGACGTCGAGCAGCGCGACGCGCGGGAAGCCGCCAAACGGCCCGTGACGACCCTGGCGCCCCATCGGCGGGCCGTCTTCCTTTCCGACGTCCACCTTGGCTCACGCCACTGCCATGCCGCCGAACTGGCCAGGTTCCTGGCCGGGCTGCGCTGCGAGCGCCTGTATCTGGTGGGCGACATCATCGACCTGTGGTGGATGGCGCACCGCCGGGCCAGTTGGCGGCCGGCGCACAGCGAGGTGATCCAGGCCCTGCACGCGCTGCAGCGGGCCGGCACCCGGATCATCTACATCCCGGGCAACCACGATGCTTCGCTGCGCAAGGTCTGCGGGCTGATGCTGCCGGCCATGCAGGTACGCCGGCGGGCGATCCACGTGACCGCCGACGGACGGCGGCTGCTGGTCGTGCATGGTGACGACTACGACGGCATCACCCATTTCGGTGGCCTGCAGGAGCGCTTCGGCGACTGGCTGTACTACCGCATCCTGACCGGCAACCACCTGCTCAACGCGGTCCGGCGGCGGCTGGGTCAGCGCTACTGGTCTCTCTCTGAATTCCTCAAGAAGCGCAGCGGCGCGGCCGAACGCTACATCGAACGCTTCGTCCAGGCCGGGCTCGAGGATGTGCGTCGGCGTGGGCTGGACGGGATCGTCTGCGGGCACATCCACCGCGCCGCACTGGTGGAGCGCGACGGGCTGATCTATGCCAACGACGGCGACTGGGTCGAGAGCCTGACCGCGCTGGCCGAGGATCCGGACGGCAGCCTGCGGCTGCTCGATCACACCGGGCAGACCCTGGCGGCGCTGCCCGGCAACGCCGCACTGGCCAGAGCTGCCTGAGCAGAACGGCATCAACGCAGCGCCAGGCCCGGCTGCTAGCATCGGCCGATGGACTCCCTCACCCAGATCGTACTCGGCGGCGCGGTCGCCGCCGCCATCGCACCAGCCGGCCATCGCCGCGCCGCCCTGTTGGCCGGTGCCGCGTTCGGCACCCTGCCGGACCTGGACGCGCTGCTGCTGGCGTTCACCGCCGCCGATCCGGTGGCGCTGATGGTCGAGCACCGCAGCTACAGCCACTCGCTGCTGGTGCTGCCGTGGGTGGCCGCGCTGATCTGGTGGCTGTTCAAACGCTTTGGTCACGGCCGGGTGGCGCAGGCGCCGGGCCGCTGGTTCTGGGCGATCACGCTGGCGCTGATCACCCATCCGCTGCTGGATGCCTTCACCGTCTACGGTACCCAGCTGTGGTGGCCGTTCACCCCGCACCCGACGATGTGGGCCAGCGTTTTCATCATCGACCCGCTCTACACCGTGTGGCTGCTGATCGCCTGTGCAGTGGCGTGGTTCGCGCGGGCGCGGCCGTTGGCGCAGAAGGCGCTGGTGGCCGGCTTGGTGCTCAGCAGTGGCTACCTGGGCTGGTCGCTGCTGGCCAAGCACAGTGTCGACCGCGAGGCCGACCGCGCCCTGGCCGCGATGGGGCTGGGCGATGCGCCGCGCTTCTCGGTGGCGATGCCGTTCAACACGCTGCTCTGGCAGGTCGTCGCGATGACGCCCAACGGCTACGTGATCGGCGAGCGCTCGCTGATCGCCGACCGCGGCCCGATGACCTTTGAAGGCCATCCCTCCAACGTGCAGGCCCTGCGCCAGGCGGCCATGCTGCCGGCCGTGCAGCGCCTGAACTGGTTCAACCGCGGCTTCATGCGCGCGCAGGTGGTCGATGGCGAGCTGCGGCTGAGTGATCTGCGCATGGGCCTGGAGCCGGATTACACCTTCACCTTCGCGGTGGCCCGGGCCGAGGGCGGGGGCTGGGCCGCGATCACGCCGCGGCAGCTGCGCCCGGCGTATGAAGGGGAGCAGGGCAGGGCGATGGTGAAGCGCCGGTTCTCGGCGATGTGGCAACGCATCTGGCATGCACCGCCGAGCACCGACGTGATCGCACCGAAGGCAGGTTGGACGGAGGCACCGTGACCGAACGGTTTGAAATGGAGATCAATGGCACGCGCTACACGCGGCTGGCCGATGTACCGCCGGAATACCGCGCGCTGTTGCTGGATGTGACCCCGGGCCGCTCGGCCGAGCAGCCGGCGGTGCCGTTGCGCGAGATCCTGCACAAGGCCAGGGCGCAGCCGGACCGCGCGCGCCAGCAGCAGGTGCTGCTGGACGAGCTGCGCAAGGTCGATCCCGAGCGCGCGCGGCGCATGCAGAACAAGCTCACCGAGCGCAGCCAGCGGCCGGCCACCGGTACCCTGGAAGTGGGCAGCACGCCCACCGCACGCCCGCGCGAAGGGGCCCGCAACACCGCCGGTGGCAGCACGGTGGCCCCGGGGGACCGGGGCGGACTGGGCATCTGGTTGCTGCTGGCCGCCGCGGTCGTGGTGACCGTGATCGCCTGGGCGACGCGGTAGGTCCGCGACGCGGTCAGTACACGGTCGCGCGGGCCTGCACGAAGGAGAAGAAGAACACCGCGTTGGGGTCGTTCTGGACCAGGCTGAACTCGCGGCGCATGCCATCCACCGTTTCCTGGTCGACCAGCCCGGCCTCCAGCAGCGGATCGGCGGCCGACAACAGCAGCTGCTCCCAGAACGCGATCATGGTCTTGCGCCGGGCCGGTTCGCGGTTGTCCAGGTGGATGGTCTTGATCTCGGTGTGCACATCGCGGAAGCCACCGGCCAGCAGCAGGTTGCCGAGCTTGGCACCGACGAACGGATCGCCCCCGTGGTCGTACTGGAAATCGTTGAAGGCCATCCAGTAGCGCCAGATATGCGGCGAGTACGGATCGAGCAGGAACGAGGCGTTCATCACTTCGGTGACATACACCGGCGAACCCGGCACCAGCACACGGCGCACCTCGTTGAGCACCCGCGCCGGTGACGGCACATGCTCGAGCACCCAGCACAGGAAGGCCGAATCGAACTCACGCGCGCCGAACGGCAGGTTGCCGGCATCGGCCTGCAGCAGCGTGTAGCGCTCGCGGCACCACGGCGTCTTGGCCAGGTTGGTGGCGGCGGTGGCCAGCTGCGCCTCGCTCAGGTCCACGCCGGTGACATGCAGTTCCGGGAACCGCCGCAGCAGGATGTCCGTCTGTGCCCCGACGCCGCTGCCGACTTCCAGCAGGCGCGTGGCGCCGCCGTAATCGATGCCGCTGAAGATGCTCGATTCGAACAGGCGCGACTGGGTGACCAGGCGGTGCTGCTCGGTATCGGAGAAGCCGTGGAGATAGGTCGGTGCAGTGATGGGCGGGGTCATGGCGAAGGCTCAGGCAGCGGACGACAACGGCTCGCCGGCGGCGAGGGCGTCGAAATATTCGGTGGTCAGGGCGACCTGGCTGGCCGCATCCTCGGCGCGGTTGACCACCGCACGGAAGGCGGCGTTTTCCGGCCGGTCCTTGGCGTACCAGCCCAGGTGCTTGCGCGCGATGCGCACCCCCTGCTGCTCGCCATAGAAATCGTGCAGCGCGTGCAGGTGGCCCAGCAGCAGATCGCGGACCTCGGCGACCGACGGCGGCGCCAGCAGCGCGCCGGTGGCCAGGTAATGCGCCACCTCGCGGAAGATCCACGGGCGGCCCTGGGCGGCGCGACCGATCATCACCGCGTCCACGCCGGTCTGCTTGAGCACCTGCGCGGCCTTCTGCGGTGAATCGATGTCGCCGTTGGCGATCACCGGAATGCGCAGCGCGGCCTTGATCGCGGCGATGGTCTCGTACTCGGCGGTGCCGGTGTAGTGCTGGTCGCGGGTACGCCCGTGCACGGCCAGCGCGGCGATGCCGCTGTCTTCGGCGATGCGCGCGATCAGCGGGCCATTGCGATGGTCGCAATCCCAGCCGGTGCGGATTTTCAGGGTGACCGGCACGTCCACCGCGTTGACCACTGCGGTCAGGATGCGCGCGACCAGATCCTCATCGCGCATCAGCGCCGAACCGGCCCAGGCGTTGCACACCTTCTTGGCCGGGCAGCCCATGTTGATGTCGATGATCTGCGCACCGTGGTCCACGTTGTAGCGCGCCGCCTCGGCCAGCTGCTGCGGCTCGGTCCCGGCGATCTGCACGCTGATCGGGTCCGGCTCGCCGGCATGGTCCATGCGGTGGAGCGATTTGCGGGTGTTCCAGAAGCGCGGATCGGAGATGGTCATCTCCGAGGCGGCCAGGCCCGCACCCAGCTGTTTGCACAGCAGGCGGAAGGGCTTGTCGGTGACACCGGCCATCGGTGCCAGCACCACGTTGGGCTGGATGTTGTAGGGGCCAATCTGCATGTGCGCATTGTAGTGCCGGCCGCTGGCCGCCAACCACGCAGGTACCGCTACCTGTTCAGGCCGATCCGGAAGGGCCTGATGCGCTCCGGTCATGAGCATATGCTTGACGATTGGTTCCGCCGCCCCCAGCAGCGGCGGATGCTGGGTGGTTACCGGTCGTGCCGGCCGCTGGTCTGGAATCGCATGATCAGGCGGGGCCTGCCGCGATTCCGGCGATCGTTCAGGGCACCGGACCGCACGCATAGGCCAACACCGCCAGATGCCGCTGCGGGTCGAGCCCGAGCAGAGCCAGGAGGGCGGCGTCGTCGAACGAGCCGATCGCGCAGCCGGCGGCGTTCATCGACGCCACCTGCTGCCCCAGCGCCCCCAGCCAGACTCCAGCCTCGATCAACACGAAGCGGCCGCCGCGCTCGCCGTACTTGGCCAGCGTCCCACCTGGCTCGGCGATCAGGAACAGCACGGCCGCCGGCCGCTCCGGCCAGTCCACGCCCAGCAGCCCGGACAGCGCCGGCCATGCGGGGCAGGGCGCCACCGGTACCAGCGCGTGCTCGAGCGGGTCGTACCAATGGATGCCCGGCGCTGATGCGATCGCATCGTCGATGCCGTACAGCGCGGCATAGGCCTGGATCGGATACTTGGCCCCACCGGACGGCAGACGCCGCGTGTCACTGTCGCCGGGCCGGGCCCGCAGCGGGGCCAGCACGCGCCCCAGTTCCTTCACGCCCCACTGTGCATCACCGAAACGGCGGCCACTGCGGCGCTGCGCGAGGGCATCGCCGGGGCGTACCGGGTCCGGCAAGGCGACGCCGGCTGCTGCATGCAACGGCCGTGGCGGCGACCAGGCGCGTGCGGCATCTTCGGCGATGCGCGCGCGCATCACGTCTGCGCGCGCGGGATTGAGCTCGCCGTTGTGCCAGAACAGATGGAACAGCGGGGCATCGTCCCAGGGGGAAGGCGGTGACGGCATGCGGTCCTCGGGGATCAGCCCAATGGATGCGGGAAGGGGTTGGGAAAAGCGCCGCCGTGCGGCACGCCGGGATAGCGCCATGCCACGTCCCGGCAGCGGCCACCAAGGAACGGCGCACGTTCGTCGGCATGCAGACCGCTGAGCTGTGGCGACAACACCCGCATCACCCGCAGGCCAGCCGCGGCCACATCGGCGGTGGTCAACTCGCGGTAGTACAGCGCGATGCCGGCACGGCCCAGCCGGCGCCGCAGCTGATCCAGCTCGCCCATCGCGCGCGGCGCGGCCGGGCGATCCGCTGCGCCGGGTGGGGGCAACTGCAACGTGCTGCGGCCCGCCTCCCGCAGCAGCGGCAGCTGCGACCACAGCTCCGGGCGCAGGGTGTAGAAGGCGGCATGCTCGTCGAAGCTGCGCAGCGCTGCGGGTTCACGAGGCAGCCGGGCGCTTTCGCGGCCACACAGATGCGCGGCAAAGGTCAGTGCCTGCTGCCATTCCAGCAGCGCCTTGTGCAGTGCCTCGCCCGGATCGGCGCGGCAGGCGATGCCGAGGACGTAGCGGGGGCGGCCTTCGAAGGGAATGCCACCGGCGACCGCGATGACCGGGTGCGGATTCCAGTGCTGGGTCAGGTCGAACGCCTGCAGTTCACCACCGCGCGCGTCCACATGGGCGTGCCATTGCGCCGGCAGGGCGATTCGCCGGCCGGCCACGCCATTGAGCCAGGTGACCGCCAGTGCATCGCGCTCCAGCAGTTCCTGCGCCGCGCGCAACAGCGCCAGCCAGGCGCCATCGCGCCCATCCCGCCAGGCCGCCAGACCACTGGACGTCGATGGCAATCGCGCCTGGCCGCTGCGCGGCCCCAGTCCAACCAGCTCTTGCGGCACCCAGGCGACCCGGTTGTCGTCCAGCGCATGCACCGCTGCGAACAGGTCCTCGTCGCGTTCGGGCATCGGCCACGGGAAGTCCGGCATGGCGCGTTGGCTCGCCGAGAACAGCGCGAACGCCGATTCGTCCAGACGTTGTGTGGGCGTCAGCGCATCGCGACGACGCACGTCCAGGCTCGCCTGCGCCGCCGCCAGCCGCTCCAGCGCCTCGGCGACCGCGCCGTCGGCGGCCGCAGCGGCCTCCAGCGCAACCGCGCCCGAGACGCCCTGCCAGGGATTGGCCGGGTCGGCCGGCGTGGCGGCATTGTGTACGCGCCGTCCCTCGAACAAGGGGCCGGTTGCATCGCACGGGTTGGCCTCGATCGGTTGGGCCGGGCGCACCAGGCCACAGCGCGGACGCGCTGCGCCGTGCAGCAGGTGCGACGACAGCGTGGGCATATCCGGCTCTGCCGCCTGCACGGCGGCGCGGCTCATTTCATCACGCTCAGCCAGAGCATCATCTCGAGCGCGCCCACGGCGAACAGGCCCAGCAGCAGCCCGATGGCGATGCCGATGCCGCGCCCGAGCGAACGCCCCGCGCGCTCATAGACCAAGGCATAAATGCCGAGATACAGCCCGACGGCGACGAACAGCCCGAATATCGGGTTGGAGGTGCTGATGAAAATGCCGCCGCCGATCGCGGCCAGCGGCAAGGCGAACAGCCCCAGCAGTATCCGGCTGGTGCGGCTCAGGCCGGTTGCCGGCATCACCGGTGCCGGTGCCGCCGGGTGATCGGGAGTGACGGCACTGGGCGGTTCCTGCGGCAACGCAGGTGGCTGGCCGTGGCGCTCGGTGGGGGTATCGACGGTGACGGGGGGGATGTCTGCGGCGCTGCTGATGGCGGCGGGCGCGACGGGTTCCAGCTTGCCCAGCACCACTGCCGACAGTACCGAGGTGCCGAGCAGGGTGACGACGCAGGAACTGCAGGTAGTCGATGTCGAGCCGCCACCTGCCGCGGCAAGGTCCTGGCGCGAGGCACTGGCATCGAACTGGGTCGGCAGGCGATACATGGGGTCACTCCGTTGACCGAGGCGGAAACGCCCGGCGCACGCCCCACATTATCACGGGCGCCCGGTGTCCCAAGGCAGCGGCAGCGGTGCAGGCATCGACATCTCACCGCCCTGGCAGGCGGGGCACCACGGCAGCCGCAGCACCCGGTCGCGTTCCCCATGCAGGCGATGCAGGTCGAGCCAGACGCTGCGTTCGAGATAGCCCAGCAACAGGTGCGGCTGATCCAGCAACGGCGCGACCAGCGCCGCGATCCGTGCCGGTTGCGCTGCGACTTCCGGCAGTGCCGGCACCACCGCTTCGCCCCAGCGGCGCAGTACGCGGTTGCCCAGGCAATACACACAGGCAGTCTGGCCGGGCGCCACATAGGGTCCAAGCGCGAGGGTATGGTGATAGCTGAGGTCCAGCAGCAGATGCGGCTGTACCGGCATATGTGACACGTAGCGGGCCAAGGCCTGTTCCCAGCCGAGCCCGTGGCGGACCAGCACGAGGAGATCGGCATCGGCGGCGGCATCGACGCGCTGCAGGTCCGCACCAGCATGCTGGTCGAAGGCCTCGGCCAGCCCAGGCAGCGGTTCCCCGAGCCAATCCAGTGCATAGCGGCGCACAGGGCGCGCCGCCTGCGACGGCACCAGTACGCCGAGGCGCATCAACTGGCGGACCGCCGGGCCACAGTCGGCATCGTCCTGCAGAAGCGTCAGTGTGTCGTCCTGCCAATGGCCGAGGATGCGTTCGATGACCGTCGGGGTATCGGCCTCGTCGACCACATACAATTCGTCGGCGCCACCGGACACCAGCAGCAGCGGGCGCTGCGCATGGGTCTGCGAAAACAGGGCCCAGGCCGGATTGCGCGTCCAGCGCGGTGTGTCCGCGTGCGTACGTGCGTGTTGCTGACTGCCTGCTGCTGCCACTGCGTACAGTCCCGGTATCCGCGAAAGCGCAAGGATAGCGGCAAACACGCTTGCCACGTTCTGCTACGGTGCGCGCGTGCCCACCCCGCCTCATGCCCGCGCTCCGCTCCCGCATCCGCCCTGGCGCGAGGCCATGCTGTGGATGCTGCTGCTCGGCGCGATGTTCATCCATGGCTACAGCTGGACCAATCAATGGGCCGCCAGCCAGGCCCATACCTACAGCCTGCACGGTCGCTGGGACGAGGCGATCCCGTTCTGGCCATGGACGATCTGGCCGTACCTGGCGCTGAACCTGCTGTACCCGCTGACGTTCTTCCTCTGCCCGACCCGATCCGCCCTGCGCCGCCATGCGATGGCCATCGCGCTGGTGCAGGCCGCCTGCATGCTCGCCTTCGTGTGTTGGCCGACCGGCAACGTGCGTGTTTTGCCGCAGCCGGATGGCGCGAGCGGACTGGTGTTCGCCCAGCTGCGCGCGTTCGAGGCGCCGTTCAACATGGCGCCGTCGCTGCATGCCGCGGTACTGGTGGTGGTCTGGCAGGCATGGCGGCGCTGGCTGCTGGCCGATACGGCGGCGTTGCGCTGGCTGTGGCACGGCGCCTGTGGGCTGATCCTGGTCTCGACACTCACCACCTGGCAGCACGATCTGCTGGACGTGCTTGCCGGCCTCCTGGTGGGCGCGCTGGCGCTGTGGATCACCGCGCTGTTTGGCGACGTCGCTGGGGCCTGACGGCTGATCCATCCTCGAAGGCGAGTGCAGGCGCGGCGGTCAGTGGGTCGGGCGCTGTGGCGCGATGCCCTTGCCGGCGAATGTCCTCCGGCGTCGGCCTGCGGC
>NZ_KV791267.1:262720-280995 GCF_001807865.1 Stenotrophomonas sp. HMSC10F06
TTTCGCCCACAAGGGCATCGCGCCCCACGTGTCCAGGCCACCGGCGTTGCATGGAGAGCACCGGTTTTCCTTTTGCATACCGCGAGCCGGAGCTCCGTAGCGACCGGTAGGCCCCTGGGCAAAATCAAGGAGGAGGCCGTCGCCGCCAGGCGGCGGCCGGGGGACATTTGCCGAGGGGCCTACCGGTCGCTACGGGGCCCTCACGGTCGCGAACAAAAAAAGGCCAGCGCGAACGCTGGCCTTCCGATATCCACACCGGTGACGCTTACTTGTTCTCGGCATCACCCGGGGTGAAGTGCGGCATCGCCGCAGCGGCGCCTTCCTTCTCGGTCGAACGACCGGCGAACTGGTTGGCGAACCGCACGTGACGGGCGAAGGCCGCCTCCGGGTCCTGCGCGATCGAGGCGACCAGGGCGCCGTTGAACGCATCGCCGGCACCGGTGGTGTCCAGCACCTGCACCTGCTCGGCGCCCACGCGGTAATACGGCTGGGTATCGCCACGCAGGTTCTCTTCGGCGTGCGAGACGAACACACCCACCGAACCCAGCGTCACCACCACGGTGCCGTTGCCGACCAGCTTGCGGCACAGCGCATGCAGGCTGGCGCCATCCAGCGCGGCGACATCGTTGGCATCCACGCGCTCGCCGACATGACGGCCGAGCAGGGCGGTGAACTCGGTCTCGTTCGGGGTCAGCACATCGGCCAGCTTGAGCAGGCCGATGCTGGAGGGCGCATCGGCAGGCGCGACGTTGAGCACGGTGGTGGCACCGGCCTCGCGTGCGATGGCCAGGGCCGCCTCGATCGTTTCCACCGGCGATTCCAGCTGCGCCAGCACCACCTTGGCACCGGCCAGCAGCGCACGCTGCTGGTCAACGAAACCCAGGCTCAACGCGGCGTTGGCGCCCGGGCCGATCACGATGGTGTTGCGGCCGCGGCTGTCGACATAGATGCCGCCGGTGCCGGTCGGCTCGCTGCTGGCCTCGGCGGTCAGCGCGAAACCGTCCTGCTCGGCCAGCCCGCGGGCCATCGCACCGCCGGCGTCATCGCCCAGCGCGCACAGGAACGTGGTCGGCGCGCCGGCACGGCGGGCGGCCACGGCCTGGTTGAAGCCCTTGCCGCCGGGACCGGTGCTGTAGCGGCCGGCAATGGTCGCACCCGGGGCCGGGAGCGACTCACAACGCCAGACATGATCCACATTGAAGGAACCGATTACGACGACACTGCTACTCATAAAGACTGTTTCTCAGGGAACGGATATCAGCTGAAATGCGTCAGCACGCCGGCGATGGTCGCCGTCATGAAGGTGGCAATGGTACCGCCCAGCACCGCACGCAGGCCGAACTTGGCCAGATCGTGGCGGCGCTCCGGTGCCAGACCACCAATACCACCGATCTGGATCGCGATGGAGCTGAAGTTGGCAAAACCGCACAGCGCGTAGGTGGCGATCAGGCGGCCCTCGTCGGAGAGCACCATGCCCGGCACCTGGCCGTTGACGATCTTGGACAGCTCCGAGTACGCCACGAACTCGTTGATCACGACCTTCTGGCCGATCAGCGAGCCGACCGTGGTGGCATCGGCCCACGGGGTACCGATCACCCAGGCGATCGGGGCCAGCAGGTAGCCGAACAGGGTGGACAGGTCGGTCGGGCGGCCGATGATCGCGGCCAGGCCGGTCACGTCACCCAGCCAGGTCAGCGGGGCGTTCAGCAGCGCGATCAGCGCGATGAAGGCCAGCAGCATCGCACCGATGTTCAGCGCCAGCTTCAGGCCGTCGCCGGCACCGGCCGCGGCGGCGTCGATGATGTTGCTGGAGGTCTTCTCCACTTCCATCTTGACCGTGCCGCGGGTCAGCGGGGTGCCGGTTTCGGGCACCAGCAGCTTGGCCACCACCAGGGTCGCCGGGGCGGCCATGATGCTCGCCGCCAGCAGATGCTTGGCGTAGAAGGCCTGCTGGGCCGGATCGCTGCCGCCGAGCATGCCCACGTAGGCGGCCAGCACGCCGCCGGCGATGTGCGCCATGCCGCCGATCATCATCGTGATCAGCTCGGACTGGGTCATCTTGGCGATGTACGGGCGCACCGTCAGCGGTGCTTCGGTCTGGCCGATGAAGACGCTGGCGCAGACGCTGGTGGTTTCCGCACCGGACACGCGCATGATCTTGGTGATCGCCCAGGCCATCGCACGCACGATCGTCTGCATCACGTTGAGGTGGTACATGACCCCCATCAGCGCCGAGAAGAAGATGATGGTCGGCAACACCTGGAAGGCGAAGATGAAACCGAACTGCTCGGTGTTCATCAGGCTGCCGAAGATGAAGCCCGAGCCCTCGTTGACGAAGCTCAGGATCTTGACGAAGCCCTTGCCCAGCGCATCGAACACATCACGGCCACCCGGCACCAGCAGCACCACCGCCGCGAAGGCGATCTGCAGTGCGATACCGGTGACCACCAGGCGCCAGTCGACGGCCCGCTTGTTGTTCGAGAACAACCAGGCAATGCCGATCAGCACTGCCAACCCGAACAGGCCGAAGCCAATCCTGCCCAAACCTTCGACCATGAGACTTCCCTTGGGGCGCCGCGAAAAACGGGAAGCCTAGAGCAGCGGCAAGGGCGGGGCAAGGAAAAGCAGCGTCTGCGAGCCGATCGGTCGTGATCGGGCCTGTATCGACAAGGCATGGCTGGCTTGGCGCGTGGTGTGTCACGGGCCGTGAGATCGCCGCGGCCGGCCTGCGCGCGCTGCGCGCCACCCTCTACACTTACCGGCATCGATCCGGCCCGGTTGCGGGCCCGCAGCAGGAGAATCACATGCTCTATCGCCGTCTTGGCTCCACCGGCCTGAAGCTTTCGGCCCTGTCCTTCGGGGCCTGGGTGACCTTCGGCGACCAGATCGGCCGCGATGAGGCCCGCAAGCTGATCGCCACCGCCTGGGATGCCGGGGTCAACTTCTTCGACAACGCCGAGGGCTATGCCCGCGGCCGCGCCGAGCAGGTGATGGGAGATGTGATCGCCGACCTGCGCCTGCCCCGTGATGGCTTCTGTGTCTCCAGCAAGGTGTTCTTCGGGGCGGTCGACGACCCGCGCCCGACCCAGCAGGGCCTGTCGCGCAAACACGTCACCGACGCCTGCCACGCCGCGCTCAAGCGCCTGCGGGTGGACTATCTGGACCTGTACTACTGCCATCGTCCGGATCCGGACACCCCGATCGCCGAGACCGTACAGGCCATGGATACCCTGATCCGCCAGGGCAAGGTGCTGTATTGGGGCACGTCGGAATGGTCGGCCGCGCAGATCCAGGAAGCGGTCGATATCGCCCGTGCACGCCATCTGCATGCCCCGTCGATGGAGCAGCCGCAGTACAACCTGCTGCACCGCGAGCGGGTCGAGCGCGAGTACGCGCCGCTGTATGCCGAGGCGGGGCTGGGCACCACGATCTGGTCGCCGCTGGCCTCGGGCCTGCTCACTGGCAAGTACAACGCCGGCGTCGACCCGCAGTCGCGGCTGGGCCAGGAACAGCTGGGCTGGTTGAAGGCGCAGGTGCTCGAGGATGGCAGCGACCGCCTGGAGCGGGTCCGCCGCTATACCGCGCTGGCCGCGCAGCTGGGGGTCTCCCCGGCGCAACTGGCGATCGCCTGGTGCCTGCGCAATCCCAACGTGTCCAGCGTGATCCTCGGCGCGAGCCGGGTCAGCCAGCTGGAAGAGAACCTGGGCGCACTGGCGCTGTTCGAGCAGCTCGATGAAAGCGTCTGGCAGCAGGTGGACGCGGTCTTTGGTTGATCGATCGGTTGGGAAGCAGGGGCGCCGGCCAGCGGCCGGCACTATCGATCCCTGTTCGACAGGGACTTAGAGCTACCCGACCGGTGGAAGCTCGTGCCGGCCGCTGGTCGGCTCCGCAATCCCGTTGAGCGGCACACTTCTCCGCTGTGCCATTGACAAAATCTATTGATAGATGAATTTCGATCATTAATGCCATCTATCAAATTGAGAATGGTTGTTGATTGTCAACTGAGAATCATTATCATTTGACTCGCCCCTCGCAACGAGTCCAGACGATGAACACTCAAGCTGCTGTACTGCTGCGCCCCGAAACGCTGACCCTCCGCGACCGTCCGGTCCGCGTGGTCCCGCCCGAAGAAGTGATCGACAGCGAAGCCCTGCTCAAGGGCCGCCGTGAAATCCTGATCCAGCACGGCGACCGCTTCTATCGCTTGCGCCATACCAGCAACGACAAGTTGATCCTGACCAAGTAACGGCGCTGCCTCCCCCGCGGGGAGGCACCGATGACCGCGTGGCTACGCGATCCGTGCCTTCCCTGGGCAGGCCGTTATCCCAGCTCTCTCCCCCTCGACACCCCGCCGTCGGCTCCGGCCCGCGGCGTGGGTCGAGGGTCTCCCCCGCAACCGCCGATTGCAGGTAGATCCCATGAGCCGCGCCCTTTCCGTCGGCCGCCCACCGGGCCGCCATCCCATCGCCGGCCTGCCATCGGCCGCACAGCTGGCCTCACTGGGCACCGTGCTGTGCCTGTACCGCCCGGACAGCAGTGAACTCGGCGGTTGGAAGCACGCCGTGTCTGCCCACGCCTGCCAGGGCATGGACAGCGAAGGCATCCGCGAAAGCCTGTGCTTCGTCGATGCCCGCGGCCGCTGCTGCTGGCGGCTGTACCTGCTGCCGGACAGCGATTTCCTCGCCTGGGACCGCCTGGTTTCCGCCTTCCCCGCACGCCCCGAGCCGGTCAACGACGCCGGCGTCGCCGAGCGCCTGTGGCGGCGCCTGGCCGTGCGCCTGGGCAACGACGCCTGGCGCATGTGCGCACTGCGCCTTCAGGTCGGCGAAGGCCGCGAACTCGCCGCCAGCCTGGCCTCGTTGTCGGCCCTGGGGGCGACCACCGCACGCCGGATCGGGCACGTCGAAGGGGCCGAAGGTGAGCTCTGGGTCGACGACTGCTGCTGCGCCACCGCCGCTCGCCGCGGCGGTGCGTGGGCAGCCGACGGCATGCCGGTGATCCAGCTGTAATCTGAAACGACGGGCCGGCCCGGCGACGATGCCGCGGCATCGCAGCTGTGACCGACGCGCAGCCGGTAGCGACCCGAATGCGGGCGTCGCCCTCATTCCTTGAACATCAGGAATGCCGCTACCAGGATCAGCCCGAACGCGGCCCAGTGGTTCCACTTCAGCGGCTGATCCAGGTAGAACGCCGAGAAGGCCGCGAACACCACCAGGGTGATCACCTCCTGCATGCCCTTCAGCTGCGGCGCCGAATACACCGCACTGCCCAGGCGGTTGCCCGGTACCTGCAGGCAGTACTCGAAAAACGCGATGCCCCAGCTGACCAGGATCACCGTCATCAACGGCGCACTCTTGTACTTCAGATGCCCGTACCAGGCGAAGGTCATGAAAATGTTGCTGCCCAGCAGCAGCAGTACGGGATACAGATAGGCAGTGAACGGGGTGCCGGGCATCCGGGCGATCTCAGGGGGGCAGGGGCGTGCAGCATACCGAGGCACGCCCCGTGCCCGTGTCATCGCCGCGTGCTCATGCCTCCCGCAGGGCCAGCGCCGGCGGGGTATGCAGGATCCGCCGCGTGCCCCACCAGCCGGCCAGCATGCTCAACAGCACGCCCAGCCCACCGCCAAGCAGCAACGGCCCCCAGGGCGGACTCAGCGTCAACTCGAACACCTGCCGCGCCACCACGCTGCCCAGCAGCGCCGCCGTGCCCACCGCGAGCAACGCCGACAACAGGCCCAGCGCCCCGAACTCGACCAGCACCGCGCCCCGCAGCTGGCGGCGCGTGGCCCCCAGCGTGCGCAGCACCGCACTGTCATAGCGGCGCTCGCCGGCCGTGGCCTGCAATGCCGCCAGCAGCACCAGTAGGCCGGCCAGCAGACTGAAGCCCATGACCAGCTGCACCGCCTGCGTCACCCGGTTGATCACCTCGCGCACGCGCTCGAGGATACCGTCGATGTCCAGCAGCGAAATATTGGGGTACGCCCGGGTCAGCCCGGCCAGCGCCGGTGCCTGCGCGCGCGGCAGGTGGAAAGCGGTGATCAGGTTGTAGGGGGCATCGGCCACCGCGCCTTCGTTGAGCAGCAGGAAGAAATTGACCCGGAACGAATCCCAGTCCGCCTTGCGGATGCTGGTGACCGTGAAGCTGCGCTCCTGATCGCCCATCTGCAGCGTGACCGTGTCGCCCAGCTTCATCCCGTAACGCTCGGCCCAGCCCTGTTCGATCGAGGCTTCCGCCGCGGTACTGCCGGCCTTCCAGAAGGTTCCGCCGAGCAGCGTGTTGGCCGGCGGGAAATCATGCCGCCACGAGAAGTTGACCGGGCGGTTGGCATCGTCGTCCTCGTTGCTGTTGTCCTCGCGCGCCTGCCGCTGCGGCGGACGCGCGTTGACCGCCAGCAGGCGACCGGTACTGAACGGCTCGATGCCCGGCGAGACGACGCCCAGCCCGGCCAGGGTCGAGAGCACCGCATCGCGCTGCTCCGGCTGGATGTTCATCAGGAAGTAGTTCGGCGTATCGGTCGGCAGGCGGTCGCGCCACTGCGCCAACAACCCCGGGCCGATCACCGACAGCAGCAGCAGCGAACACAGCGACAGCGACAGGCCGACCAGCTGCATCACCGCCAGGCCGCGCCGCCGCGTCAGCGAGGCCAGGCCCAGTTTCCAGCGCCCGCGCAGGCGCGGTTGCACGCCACGCAGCAGCCACAGCAGCAGCGCACCGAGCGCACCGGCCAGTGCCGCCAGCGCGGCCAGCCCGCCCAGCACCCACGCAGCCAGCTTGACGTCGCCGGTGGCCTGCACCGTGAGCGCGACGGTGGCCGCCAGCGCGGCCGCATAGACCAGCATGGAACTCGGCGGCAACGCCGCGAAGCTGCGGTTGAGCACGCGCATCGGCGGCACGCTGCGCAGGCGCAGCAACGGCGGCAGGCCAAAGCCGAGCAGCAGCACCAGGCCGATGCCCGCACCACTCAGTGCCGGTGTGGCCTGCGGCAGCGGCAGGCGGTTCGGAATCAATCCCCCCAGCCCCTGCACCAGCCCGGCCTGCGCCGCCATGCCCAAGCCGATGCCGACCAGACAGGCCGGCACCGCCAGCATCACCAGCTGCAGCGCCATTGCCGTGAGGATGTCGCGCTGGCGCGCGCCCAGGCAGCGCAGGATGGCCACCTGATCGATGCGGCGCATCGCGAAGCGGTTGGCGGCCAGCGCGGTGGCGACACCGGCCAACAACACCGCCAACAGCGCAGCCAGCGACAGGAAGCGACCGGCCAGATCAAATGCACCGCGCACACCACGCTGGGCATCGGGGATGCCGACAATGCGGTAGCCCTTGGCCTGCGGCGTCAGCCATTCGCGGAAGGCTTCGATCTTCGCCGGCTCACCGGCGAACATCATCCGGTACGACGCGCGGCTGCCCGGCCCCAGCAGGCCAGCACGGTCCACATCGACGCGGTTGACCAGCAATGGCGGCGACAGCTGCATCAGCTCACCGGAGGTGTCCGGCTCGGCCTGCAGCACGCGCGTCACCGTCAACGTGCCTGCGCCAAATTCCAGTGCATCGCCCACCTGCAGGCCAAGCGCCTGCATCAGCCGCGGATCGGCATACGCCTCGCCTGGCGGCGGCGTTCCTGCGGTGTCGCTGGCGTTGTCATGCAGGCTGCGGCTGACCCGCAGTTCGCCACGCAGCGGATAGCCATCGGCGACCGCCTTGATGTTGGCCATCTGGCTGTCATCGCCATGGAACAGCACGCTGGGGAAGCTGACCATGCGCGTGTTGGCCAGGCCGCGCTCGCGCGCTGCATCGGCGAAGGTCTGCGGGATGTCTTCCCGGCCGCTCAGGCCAAGGTCGCCGCCAAGCATCTCCGCCGCGCTGCTGGTCAGTGCCAGGGTCACGCGGTTGACCAATGTCCCGACGGCGGTCATCACCGCCACGCCCAATACCAGCGCGGCGAATACGGTCAGCAGATCGCCGGCCAGGAACTCGCGTCGCAGCGCACGCGCCGCGTGGCGCACGACGTTCATGCGCCCACGCCGGCAACGGTATCGGCCAGGCGGCCACCGTCGAGCTGGTAGATGCGCTCGCAGCGCTGGGCCAGGCGCAGGTCATGGGTGACCAGCACCAGGGTGGTATCACTGGTGGCATTGAGCGCGAACAGCAGGTCGCTGATCTGCTGCCCGGTGGCCTGGTCCAGGCTGCCGGTGGGCTCATCGGCGAACAGGATGCGCGGCCGTGCCACGAAGGCGCGGGCGAGCGCCACACGCTGCTGCTCGCCACCGGAAAGCTGGCGCGGGTAGTGACGCGCACGGTGGCCCAGGCCGACCTGCTCCAGCACCTCGCGTACGCGCGCGGCATCCTCGCGGCCGGCCAGCTCCAGCGGCAGCGCGATGTTCTCTTCGGCGGTCAGGGCCGGCAGCAGATGGAAACTCTGGAAGACGAAACCCACTTCGCGCGCGCGCAGCTGCGCGCGGGCTTCCTCATCGAGCGTGTTGAGATCGGCACCGGCCAGCGCGATGCTGCCGTGGCTCGGCAGGTCCAGCCCGGCGAGCAGGCCGAGCAGGGTGGTCTTGCCCGAACCTGAAGCGCCGACGATGGCCACGCTCTCGCCTTCATGGACGGTCATGTCAATGTTGTCCAGTATGTGGACTTCACCCTCCGGGCCACGTGCGGACTTGCCCACGTTGTGGGCGGCGATGGCGACGGGCGCGCTGCGGGGGGACAGGCTGTCGATGAGGATTCTCCAATGAACCAAGCAAGTGGAAAGGGCCGTGCGGCCCCGATGGGCTGGCTGCTGGCATGGTTGCTGCTGATGCCGATGCTGGCCTGTGCCAAAGGTCCGGACACCCGTGCAGCGGTGCTGGTGGTCGGCGACAGCCTCAGTGCCGCCCACAATATCCCGGCCGCGTCGGGCTGGGTAAACCTGCTTCAGCAGCGGGTCAAACAACAGATCACGCCGCCGCCGGCGATCATCAATGCCAGCATCAGTGGCGAAACCACCGCCGGCGCGCTGACCCGCCTGCCGGGCCTGCTGGAGAAGCACCGGCCTTCGGTGGTGGTGATCGAGCTGGGTGGCAACGATGCGCTGCGCGGGCTCACTCCGGCCCAGCTGCGCGGCAATCTGGAAAAGATGATCGTGGCCAGCCAGAAGGCCGGCGCCAAGGTGCTGCTGCTGGGCATCGACGTGCCGCCCAACTACGGCCCGGCCTACCGCCAGCGCCTGCGCCAGACCTATGCGGAGCTGGCCCGGCAGTACGAGGTGCCGCTGCTGCCGTTCCTGCTGGAAGGCGTGGCGCTGAAGCCCAACCTGATGCAGGCCGACGGGCTGCACCCCACCGCAGCTGCGCAGCCGCAGGTGCTGGACAACGTCTGGCCGCTGCTCAAACCCCTGCTTTGATCGGTGTGTGAGGAACTTCACGCCGCGTCCACTGGCGATGCGGCATGTTTCACAAAGCTGAAGAAAGAGGGAATCCCATGCGTCAGACAAAGGAGACCTCCGGCCTGGTGCTGGTGGTCGAAGACAACCGTAATATTTCCGAGATGATCGGCGAGTACCTGGAAGGGCGCGGCTTTGAAGTCGACTACGCCCAGGATGGGCTGGACGGTTATCGTCTGGCGGCCGAGAACAGCTACGACGTGGTCGTGCTGGACCTGATGCTGCCGCGTCTGGACGGCATCGAGGTCTGTCGCCGCCTGCGCAACGACGCCCGCAAGTCGACGCCGGTGCTGATGTTGACCGCGCGCGACACGCTGGACGACAAGCTCACCGGCCTGGGGTTCGGCGCCGATGACTACCTGACCAAGCCGTTCGCGATCCAGGAACTGGAAGCCCGCCTGCGCGCGCTGATCCGCCGCGAGCGTCGCCAGGTCGGCTCGGAAGTGCTCAAGGTCGCCGACCTCGTGCTCGATCCGGTCAGCATGCGCGCCACCCGTGCCGGGACCGAACTGCAGCTCTCGCCGATCGGCCTGCGCCTGCTGACGATCCTCATGCGCGAATCGCCGCGTGTGGTGACCCGCCAGGAAATCGAACGCGAGATCTGGGGCAATGGCCTGCCCGACTCGGACACCCTGCGCAGCCATCTGTACAACCTGCGCAAGATCATCGACAAGCCGTTCGACCGCCCGCTGCTGCACACGGTGCAGAGTGCCGGTTACCGCATTGCCGATATCGCCCAGCCGATGAGCTGACAGGGGATCCATCGCCGCTCGGCCACCTGCCGGTGAGCTGGGCGGCGATCCTCCGGCACCCTCTGGAGCATGACGGCCCGGCGCTTGCCGGGCCGTTGTCATGGTTTGCACGATGGAATCACGGCAAGCTTTCCTATAATCGCCGCGAACCGCCCTGGACCCCGTAATGCCGCACGGTCTGCCGCGCAAGATCCGCATCGTCTTCATCCTCCAAGCCGTGCTCGCCAGCCTGGGCATCCTGCTGGGCGCATGGCTGGTGTCGTTGGTGATCAAGCACAGCCTGGTCAGCAGCGCGCTGCAGGAAGAGGCCAGCTATTACTGGCAATTGCACGAGGCCTCGCCGGTGCAGCCGCCGCCCAACACCCAGAACATCCGCGGGTATCTGCTCGAGACCGGGCAGTCGCCGCTGAGCCTGCCAGCCAACCTTCGCACGCTCCCTCCCGGCTTCCACGAGCTCAAGGACGACGACCAGCTGGTGCTGGTCGATGCGCGTCCGGAAGGCCGCCTGTACCTGGTGTTCCTGCGCTCGCGCGCGGAGATGCTGGCGTTCTGGTTCGGCGTGGTGCCGGTGCTGCTGACCCTGCTGGCCGTCTATGGCGCCTCCTGGATCACCTACCGCGCCTCCAAACGCCTGGTCTCGCCGGTCAACTGGCTGGCCAGGCGCGTGTCGCGCTGGGATCCCGGGCACCCGGAGGCGGCCGATCTGGCGCCGGCCAAACTGCCGGCCGACATGCAGGGCGAGACCCGCCAGCTGGCCGCCGCGCTGCACTCGTTGGCGACCAAGGTCACCGCGCACGTCGCGCGCGAACGCAACTTCACCCGCGATGCCAGCCACGAGCTGCGCACCCCGCTCACCGTGATCCGCGTGGCCAGCGACATGGCACTGGGCGACCAGGACATGACGCCACGCCTGCGCCGTGGCCTGCAGCGCATCCAGCGCGCCGGGCGTGACATGGAAGCGGTGATCGATGCCTTCCTGATCCTGGCCCGCGAGGCCGATGTCGAGCCGCAGGTCGAGCTGTTCGACGTCAATGAGATCGTCCGCTACGAGGTCGACAACGCCCGCGAGCTGATCGCCGGGCGACCGGTCGAGATCCACCTGCACAGCCACGGCCCGGTGATGCTGCACGCCCCGCCGCGGGTACTGCAGGTGGTGGTCAGCAACCTGCTGCGCAACGCCTGCAGTTACACCGACGAAGGCCGGATCGATGTCGATGTCGAAGACGACCGGGTGGTCGTGCGCGATACCGGCATCGGCATGTCGCCCGAAGCGCTCAGCCGCGCGTTCGAGCCGTTCTACCGTGCCGAACCCAGCCGCCCGCAGGGCACCGGGCTGGGGCTGTCGATCGTGCGCCGGCTGTGCGACCGCTTCGGCTGGAAGATCGGCCTGAGCAGTGCGCCCGGGCAGGGCACCCAGGCCACGATCCACTACCGTTGAGTCGGGGAGGCGTGGCGCCTCCCCGCCTGGTTCAGTCGCACTGCACCTTGGGCGCCAGCGCCTTGCGCCAGATCGCATAGCCTTCCCGGGTCATGTGCAGCATGTCCTCGCGGAACAGTGCGGCGCGTGGCTGGCCATCGGCACCGAGCATCGGCGTGTAGACATCGGTGTAGCCGGTGTTGGGCAGCGAGGCCAGGGCCTTCTGGATCAAGCCGTTGGCTTCCACCACCGCGGGCAGCAGGTTCGCGCGCGACGGGCTGGGCTTGATCGAGATGATCTCCACCGTCGTCTTGGGCAGGTCGCGGTGCACGCGCTGCACGAAGGCCACCACGTCATCGCGGACCTGGGCCGGGCTGCGGCCGCTGTTGAGGTCGTTGTCGCCGGCGTAGAAGAACACCTTGCACGGCGCATACGGGATCACGATGCGGTCGGCATACCAGGTGCTGTCGCGCACTTCCGAGCCGCCGAAGCCGCGGTTGAACACCGGCTGGCCCGGGAAATCGGTGGCCAGGCTCTCCCACATGCGTACCGAGGAGCTGCCGATGAACTCGATGCCGCCGCGCGGCGGTGGGCTGGCCGCGTCCTGCGCCGCGAACTGCGCCATGTCGCCGGCCCACGCCACGTTGGAGACCTGGGTCGGCACCTGCGGTGCGGCAGGGGCGGGGGAGCGCGCCAGCGCGGGCAGGGCGGCCCCCAGGGCAAGAGCGAGCAGAAGGGGGCGGGCACGACGGTGCAGCATGGACAACTCCTGTGGTGGGGCGCCTGGGGCGCCCGGACGGGTAGACGTTCATCATAGAAGTTGCGGCCCGGCCGCGCTTTACCACGGACGGGCGTTGGCCGCCTTCGACAATGCCCCGACCCGCTTATGGCAAAATGAGGGATTGCCTGCCCCATTCAGCGATGCCCATGACTGTCTGCCGTGTGCTGTTCCTGCCGTTCCGGCGTGCGTTGCCGACCGGGGTGCCTGCCCATGGCCGATGAAATCGGCCACCTGCCGCGCGGCCCCAAGCGCATCTTCAAGGCCGCGGTGTGGTCCTGGCAGGGGTTGCGTGCAGCCTGGCTGCACGAGTCCTCGTTCCGGCTGGAGGTCTACCTGCTGATCGTGCTCGCGCCGCTGGCACTCTGGCTCGGCCAGACCCCGGTGGAACGCGCGCTGATGATCGGCTCGGTGCTGCTGGTGCTGGCCATGGAACTGGCCAATTCGGCGATCGAGGCGGTGATCGAGCGCTACGGCGCGGAGTTCCACGAGCTCGCCGGTCGCGCCAAGGACATGGGCTCGGCCGCGGTCTTCGTGCTGATGATGAACGTACTGGTGTGCTGGGTCCTGATCCTGCTGCCGCAGATCCTCTGACGTAACACCTCTGACGCGTTACGCGCGTCATCCCCCCTGTAAGGATGGAAGTCCATGTTCCTTGAGTTGTTGTCCGACCCCAATGTCTGGTTGACCCTGTTCACGCTGAGCGCGCTGGAAATCGTGCTGGGCATCGACAACCTGGTCTTCATCTCGATCGCGGTGAGCAAGCTGCCCGAAGCGCGCCGCCCGTTCGCGCGCAAACTCGGCATCGCGGTGGCCTGCATCACCCGCATCCTGCTGCTGGTCTCGCTGGCCTACCTGGCCCACATGGAAGCGAACCTGTTCACCATCGCCGGCATGGGCATCTCCATCCGCGATCTGGTGCTGATCCTCGGTGGCCTGTTCCTGATCATCAAGGGCACCATGGAGATCCGCGAGCTGATCACCGGCGGCGAAGACGAAGACCCGACCACCACCAAGGCCTCGGCCGTGTTCGGCATGGTGATCGCGCAGATCGCCGTGATCGACATCGTGTTCTCGCTGGACTCGGTGATCACCGCCGTCGGCATCGCCGACCACATCCCGGTGATGGTCGCCGCGATCCTGCTGTCGGTGGCCGTCATGCTGCTGGCCGCCAACCCGCTGGGCCGCTTCATCGACGCCAACCCGACCGTGAAGATGCTGGCCCTGGCCTTCATCCTGCTGATCGGCGTGGTGCTGATCCTGGACGGCCTGGGCGTGCACGTGCCCAAGCCCTACATCTATGCCGCGATGGGCTTCTCGGTGCTGGTGGAATGGCTGAACCTGCTGATGCGCCGCCGCGCCGTGGCGCACAACGTGCCGGGTGCCGGCAACTGGTAAGGGGGTAGGTGCCGACCTTTGGTCGATACCCACATCCGCTTTACCCGGAACATGGCATGCTCCGGATCCCGTTCATCGAGATCCGGAGCCGGCCATGCGATCGTTCTCCCGTTTGTTGTGCCTGGCCGTGCTGGCCTCCCTGTTGTCCGGTTGCGGCTACAACGCCATCCAGCAGAAGGATGAGCAGGTCAAGGCGGGCTGGGCCGAGGTGCTCAACCAGTACAAGCGCCGCGCCGATCTGATCCCCAACCTGGTGCAGACCGTGGAAGGCTATGCCAACCAGGAACGCCAGGTCCTGACCGACGTCACCAACGCCCGTGCACGCGTGGGGCAGGTCAACGTCAACGCCGACGATGCCGACTCCCTCAAGCAGTTCCAGCAGGCCCAGGGCGAACTGAGCGGCGCGCTGTCACGCCTGCTGGTGGTCACCGAGAATTACCCGAACCTGAAGTCCGACCAGGGTTTCCGCGATCTGCAGGCGCAGCTGGAAGGCACCGAGAACCGGATCACCGTGGCGCGCGGCCGCTATATCCAGATGGTGCAGGACTACAACACCTACATCCGCCAGTTCCCGCAGGTGATCACTGCCAAGCTGTTCGGCTATGCGACCAAGCCGAACTTCACGGTGGAGAACGAAGCGCAGATCTCGCAGCCGCCGGCAGTCAAGTTCGGTTCGCAACAACCGGCCCCGGCGCCTGCGCCGCAGCCGCAGGCCCCGCAGCAGCAGCCACAGCCGGCGAACTGAGCCCGTGACCATGCGCCTGCTGCGCTGCCTGTTGCTGCTCTGCCTGGCGCTGGCGCTGCCTGCCTGGGCGCAGACCCAGGCGGCGATCCCGGCGATGTCCTCGCCGGTGGTGGATACCACCGGCACATTGGATGCGGCGCAGATCCAGGCGCTGGAGGCGCAGGCGCTGGCGTTGCAGCAGCGCAAGGGCAGCCAGCTGCAGATCCTGATGGTCCCGACCACCGCGCCGGAAACCATCGAGCAGTACACCCAGCGTGTGTTCGAGCAGTGGTCCATCGGCCGCAAGGGCGTGGACGACGGCGTGCTGCTGGTGGTGGCCAAGGACGACCGCCGGGTCCGCATCGAGCCGGGCTACGGCCTGGAAGGCGCGATCCCGGATGCGATCGCCAACCGGGTGATCCAGGAATACCTGGCCCCGCGGTTCCGCAGCAACGACTACGCCGGTGGCCTCACCGATGCCAGCGCTGCACTGGTCAAACTGATCGACGGCGAGGCCTTGCCCGCGCCGGTCAGCACGCATCGCGCCCAAGACGCCCCGGCGGGGGGCAACTGGACGATGGCGCTGGGCATCGGCCTGTTTGCCGGCCTGTTCCTGCGCGGCATCCTGGGCTGGCTGCCGCGACCGCTGCGCGCGCTGGCCAGCGGTGCCGGGGCCGGGGTGGCCGCGTTCCTGTTCACCTCGCTGGTGGTCGCCAGTGGCGCGGCCGCCGTGGTGGGCCTGCTGGTCGGCCTGACGTCGGCCGGTCGCGGCGGCGTGTTCGCGCGCAGTGGCGGCTGGGGTGGCGGTGGCTGGGGCGGTGGCGGCGGGTTCGGTGGTGGCGGTGGCTTCGGCGGCGGTGGTGGCTGGGGCGGTGGTGGTGGGCGTTCGGGAGGCGGTGGCGCCTCGGGAGGCTGGTGATGCGCTGGCTCCGGCACGTGTTTTCTCCTTCGGTGCGGCGCGCCTTCCCACCGGCACATCTGCAGGCGATCACCGATGCGATCAGCGCCGGCGAGCGGCGCCACGGTGGCCAGGTGATGTTCGCGGTGGAAGCGGATCTGCCGCTGGCCGCGTTGTGGCAGGGCGTCACGCCCCAACAGCGCGCCGAACATGCCTTCGCCCAACTGCGCACCTGGGATACCGAACACAACAACGGTGTACTGATCTACCTGCTGCTGGCCGACCATGCCATCGAGCTGGTCGCTGACCGCGGCCTGCGCGGGCGCATCGGCGAGGCGCAGTGGCAGGCGATCTGCGCGCACATGCAGCAGCGGCTGCGTGAGGGGGCCCTGCAGGCGGGCGTGCTGCTGGCGATCGAAGAGGTGTCGGACCTGCTGGCCGGGCACTATCCGCCCCTTCCGGGGTCACAGGATGACGGCCTGCCGGACACGCCGCAGATCCTGGGCTGAAGCCTGGCAATCACACGGTCGGGGCCGCCGCGAGGCCGCTCCCGGGCGGCGCTAGAATATCGGCATCCCTGCAAGGCGCCCTTCATGATCTATTTCCACGACATCGACCCCATCGCCATCTCGCTCGGGCCGATCAAGGTGCATTGGTACGGCATCATGTACCTGCTCGGCTTCACCGCTGCCTGGTGGCTGGGGCGCAAGCGGATCGCCGCCGGTCGCCTGCCCGGGGTCGATGCCAACGGCTTCTCCGATCTGCTGTTCTACGCGATGCTCGGCGTGGTTGTCGGTGGCCGCGTGGGCTACATGCTGTTCTACGCGACCGCCGAATTCCTGCACAACCCGCTGCTGTTGTTCAAAGTGTGGGACGGCGGCATGAGCTTCCATGGCGGCCTGCTCGGCGTGCTGTTCGCCTCGTGGTGGTGGTCGCGCAAGCACCGCCTGCACCTGTTCGACACCCTCGATTTCATGTCCCCGCTGGTGCCGCTGGGCCTGGGCTTCGGCCGCATCGGCAACTTCATCGGCGCCGAGCTGTGGGGCAAGTACACCGACGGCACCTGGGGCGTGGTGTTCCCGAGCGGCCTGCCGGCGCCGTTGAACGGTCTGGACCTGGCCACGCTCAAGGCCGAGTTCGCCACCGGCGCGCTCAACCAGTACGCGCGCCATCCTTCGCAGCTGTATGAAGCGCTGCTGGAAGGCCTGGTGATGTTCGTGGTGCTGTGGGCGGTCTCCGCCAAGCCGCGCCACCGCTATGTGATCGCCGGCCTGTTCGCGCTGATGTACGGCATCTTCCGCTTCGCAGTGGAGTTCGTGCGCATGCCCGACAACGGCGTCTACCTCGCCTTCGACTGGTTCACCCGTGGCCAGCTGCTCAGCCTGCCGCTGGTGGCGTTCGGCCTGGTCCTGCTGGCGCTGTCGCGTCGCGCGCCGGTGCTGCAGCCGGTGCTGCCGGTCGCCCCGGCAGGAGCCAAGGCATGAAGGCCTACCTGGCGCTGCTCGAGCACGTGCTGGAGCACGGCACGGAAAAATCCGACCGCACCGGCACCGGCACGCGCAGCGTGTTCGGCTGGCAGATGCGCTTCAACCTCAATGACGGCTTTCCGCTGGTCACCACCAAGAAACTGCACCTGCGCTCGATCATCCATGAGCTGCTGTGGTTCCTGAAGGGCGATACCAACATCGGGTACCTCAAGGACAACCAGGTGCGGATCTGGGACGAGTGGGCCGATGCCAACGGCGACCTCGGCCCGATCTACGGCAAGCAATGGCGCAGCTGGGCCACTGCCGATGGCGGCGCGATCGACCAGATGCAGTGGCTGGTGGACGAGATCAAGCGCAACCCCGATTCGCGCCGGCTGGTGGTCAGTGCTTGGAACGTGGGCGAGCTGTCGCAGATGGCGTTGATGCCGTGCCACAACCTGTTCCAGTTCTACGTGGTGGACGGCAAGCTCAGCTGCCAGCTCTACCAGCGCAGCGGCGACATCTTCCTGGGCGTGCCGTTCAACATCGCCAGCTACGCGCTGCTGACCCACATGGTGGCGCAGGCCACCGGGCTGGGCGTTGGCGATTTCGTGCACACGCTGGGTGACGCGCACCTGTATTCGAACCACTTCGAACAGGCCCGCGAGCAGCTGTCGCGTGAACCGCGCGCGCTGCCGACGCTGTGGTTGAACCCCGAGGTGAGCGATCTGTTCGGGTTCCAGTTCGAGGACATCCGCATCGACGGTTACGACCCGCACCCGGCGATCAAGGCTCCGGTGGCCGTGTGAGTGGCCCGCGCATGAAGCTCTCGTTGATCGCTGCGCTCGACACCGAGCACGGTATCGGTCGTGACAACGACCTGCCGTGGAAGCTGCCCGATGATCTCAAGCGCTTCAAGGCGCTGACCGTCGGCAAGCCGATCCTGATGGGGCGCAGGACCGCACAGTCGCTCGGTCGCGCCCTGCCGGGCCGCCTGAACCTGGTGCTGACCCGCAGTGGCCAGGTGCCGTTCGAGGGCATGCAGGCGGTGGCTTCGATCGAGCAGGCGCTGCAGGCTGCAGGCGATGCGGTCGCACAAGAGCTGTGCGTCATTGGTGGCGGCGAAATCTATCGCCTGGCCATGGACCAGGCCACCGATCTGCACCTGACCTGGGTGCACACCACCGTCCCGGCCGATACCCACTTCCCGCCGGTCGATCCGGCGCTATGGGTGGAAGTGGCGCGGGAACACCACGCGGCCGACGAGCGGCACGCGTTCGCGTTCGATTTCGTGGATTACCGCCGCGCCTGAGCCGGCGGTGCAGGCAGGCCGGTCGTGTTGACCGGCCTGCGGCTCAGTCCGCGTCGCTGGTGACGTCGCTGTGCTGCGGATGCGGTCGCGCGGGTGGCGGTCGATG
>NZ_KV791268.1:0-18263 GCF_001807865.1 Stenotrophomonas sp. HMSC10F06
TGGATCGACAGCCACCCATGGGGTGGCTCTACCGGGCGGCGCCGGGCGTAAAATGTCGGCATGAACGAATCCCTCGAAAGCCACCTGGTCCACGGCCGCCGCCAGCGCCCGGACGGTCCGTCGCCGGTCGACGTCATCTCGGTCCAGTCGCAGCTGGTCTACGGCTATGCCGGCAACAGCGCTGCCGTGCCGCCGCTGCGCGCGCTGGGCGTGCGCGTGGCCGAAATCCCCACCACGCTGCTCAGCAACGCGCCGTTCTACGAGACCACGCGTGGCCGCGTGCTGCCCTCAGACTGGTTCGCCGACCTGCTCCTGGGTGCGGGCGAGCGCGGCCTGCCGCAACGCGCGCGGATGCTGGTTTCCGGTTACTTCGGCAGCGTCGGCAACGGTGCGGCCTTCGCCGATTGGCTCGATGCGGTGTTGCCGTCCTCGCCACAGCTGCGCTACTGCCTGGACCCGGTCATCGGCGACACCCATACGGGCCCTTACGTAGAGCCGGGCCTGGAAAAAGTGTTCGCCGAGCGTCTGCTTCCGCACGCCTGGCTGGTCACGCCCAATGCCTTCGAACTCGGCCGCCTCACGGGGATGCCGAGCCTGGCCCAGGACGATGCGATCGCCGCCTCGCAGGCCCTGCTCGCACGCGGTCCGGAATGGGTGCTGGCGCACAGCGTCGGCGGTGATCCGGGCCAGCTGGTCACGCTGGCGGTCAGCCGTGATGCCATCTGGCGCTGGTCCTCGCCGCATCTGCCGGTGGACGTGGCCGGGACGGGCGACGTGCTGATGTCGCTGCTGGTCGCCTTCCTGCTGCGTGGCGAAACCTTCGAACAGGCGATCTCGCGCGCCATCGCCGGCGTGCATGTCGCGCTGGAAACCACGCTGGCCAACGGCCACGAAGAGTTCGATGTGCTGGCCGCGGCGCCGGCGGCGCTGGCGCTGCCCGATCGTTTCGTTCCCGAGCGTCTGGCGTGAGTCTGACACCGGTGGTGGGCATCGTCGGCAGCGACGGTGCCTACGGGCGCTGGCTGCGCCGCTTCCTGGAACAACGTCTTGGGCTGGAGGTCATCGGGCATGACCCGGCCGATGCCGCATCGGACAGCCCGGAGACGCTGCTGGACCGCGCGGAGGTGTTGATCTTCTCCGCACCGATCCGGCACACGCCGGCGCTGATCGCCGACTATGCGGCGCGCTCTGCCGGTCGCGAAGCCGGTCGGTTGTGGCTGGATGTCACCTCGGTCAAATCCGCACCGGTGGAGGCGATGCTCGCCTCGCAGGCGGAGGTGGTGGGCCTGCACCCGATGACCGCACCGCCCAAGGCACCCACGCTCAAGGGCCGGGTGATGGTGGTCTGCGAGGCGCGCCTGTCGCAGTGGCAGCCGTTCGTGCAGCAGCTGTGCGACGCGCTGGAAGCCGAGTGCGTGCGCGCCACGCCGGATCACCACGACCAGGTCATGGCGCTGGTGCAGGCAATGGTGCATGCCACCCATCTGGCGCAGGCCGGCGTACTGCGCGAGTACGCGCCGATCCTGGGCGCCTTGCCGGCGTTGATGCCGTACCGTTCGGCCTCGTTCGAACTGGATACCGCGATCATCGCGCGCATCCTGTCGCTCAATCCGGCGATCTACGAAGACATCCAGTTCGGCAATCCGCACGTCGCACCGATGCTGGACCGCTTGCTGGCCCAGTTGCAGCAGCTTCGCGCGCAGCTGGAGCAGGGCGATGACGCGGCAAGGGCAGCGTTCCGACAGCAGCTGTTGCTGGATAATCGTGACAGCCTGGGAACCGGGGTGCTGGCCGATGGCAACTACACCTTCGAGCGGGTCGGGTACCTGCTCGCGGATCTGACCGAGCGCAATGCGATCAGCGTGCATCTGCCGGAAGACCGGCCGGGTTCCCTGCGCGAGCTGCTCCACGTGTTCGAGCGGCACCGGGTCAGCCTGGCGTCGATCCATTCCTCGCGCACGCCCGCCGGTGAGGTGCACTTCCGGGTGGGGTTCGTGGCGGGCAGCGACGCGTTGGCACTGCAGGCGGCCGCCATCGAGATCGATGCGTCCGGGATCGGCCGCGTGCTGGTGCGCTGACACGGTGCAGTGCAACATTCATCCACAGGGGGTGTGGATGATCTGCGCACAAACGTGTGGATAAGTGTGTTCGCGCCTTGCGCCAAAAGGCTGTCAAGATACTTGGTCAAAAAATGACCAACATCCGTGCAACTTTTTTGCCGGGCGTCAGGTGGTGAGGGTGAGCTCACCACCGGCGGTCCGGAACTGGCGACCGTCGCGGATCAGATGGCGGCCGTCGGCCAACTCATAGCGCGCCCCCTGGCTGTTGCCGGCGGGCGCATCGACCTGCTCGTCCTTGAACTCGATGATGACGTAGTCGTCGCCGTTGGCATCGGTGGCGGGAAACTGTCGGAACGACATGAAACACCTCCTGCAGCGCATCCAGTGAGGGCTGCAGGATGCGACGTCCGGTGTTACCGGCCCGTCATCAATCGATGAACTGCAGGCGCGCCAGTTCGGCGTAGAGACCGCCTTCGGCCAGCAGTTCGGCATGCGTGCCCTGGGCCACGATGCGACCGTGGTCCATCACCACGATGCGGTCGGCCTTGAGCACGGTGGCCAGGCGGTGCGCGATCACCAGCGTGGTGCGCCCGGCCATCAGGCGCTCCAGCGCCTGCTGCACGGCGCGCTCGCTCTGTGCATCCAGCGCGCTGGTGGCTTCGTCGAGCAACAGGATCGGCGCGTTCTTGAGCAGGGCGCGCGCGATCGCGATGCGCTGCTGCTGGCCGCCGGACAGGCGCGCACCGCGCTCGCCAAGCTCGCTGGCATACCCCTCGGGCAGTGCGCGCAGGAACTCATCGGCCTCGGCCGCTTCGGCCGCGCGCTGTACCTCTTCATCGGTCGCATCCAGGCGCCCGTAGCGGATGTTCTCGAACGCGCTGCTGGCAAACAGCGTCGGCTGCTGCGGCACCAGTGCCAGCTGCTCGCGCAGCTGCGCGGGGTCGACCTGGCGCAGGTCCACGCCGTCCACGAGGATGCGGCCGGCAGCCGGATCGTGGAAGCGCAGCAGCATCGACAGGATGGTGCTCTTGCCGGCGCCGGAGGGGCCGACCAGCGCGACCGTTTCACCCGGTCGCACGTGCAGGTCCACATGATCCAGGGCGGCCGTATCCGGGCGCTGCGGGTAATGGAACACCACCTCCTCGAACCGGATCTCGCCGCGCAGTGGCTGCGGCAACGCGGTGGGATTGGCGGGGGCGGTGATCTCGACCTCTTCCTGCAGCAGCTCGGCAATCCGGCCCATGCCACCGGAGGCACGCTGCAGTTCGTTCCAGACTTCGGCCAGTGCGCCGACCGAGCCGCCGCCGATCAGCGCGTACAGCACGAACTGGCCCAGGGTGCCGGCACTCATGTTGCCGTCGATCACCTCGTGCGCGCCCAACCACAGCACGCCGACGATCGCGCCGAATACCAGCACGATGGCGCTGGCGGTGACGATCGATTGTGCGCGGATGCGCCGGCGTGCGGCACCGATGGCATCGCTGAGGGCGGCGTTGAAGCGGCCACGTTCATAGGGCTCGCGCGCGTGCGCCTGCACGGTGCGTACCGCGCCCAGGGTTTCCGAAGCCAGGCTGTTGGCATCGGCGATGCGGTCCTGGCTGGCGCGCGCGATGCTGCGCAGGCGGCGGGCGCCAATGATGATCGGCAGCACCGCCAGCGGAATGCCGACCAGCGACCAGGCCGCCAGGTGGGGGCTGGTCACGAACAGCATCACCAGGCTGCCGATCACGGTGACGCTGCTGCGCAGGGCCACCGACATGGTCGAGCCGATCACGCTGCGCAGCAGTTCGCTGTCGGCGGTCAGGCGCGAGACCAGCTCGCCGCTGCGGCTGCGGTCATGGAAGCCGGCGCCCAGGGTGATCAGGTGCGCGTACAGGCGGCTGCGCAGGTCGGCGACGACCTTTTCCCCCAGCAGGGAGACGAAGAAAAAGCGAGCGGCCGTGGCCAGCGCCAGCACCACCGCGACCAGGAACAGCAGGGCAAAGGCCTTGTTGATCTGGCCCCCACTGTTGAAGCCGTGGTCGATCATCTGGCGGACCGCGACCGGCAGGCTCAGCGTAGCCACCGAGGACACGGCCAGGGCCACCAGCCAGGCGCTGAACAGCCCGACATGGCGGCGCACGAATGGCCACAGCGTGTTCAAGCTGCCCAAGCGGCGCATCGGCGTGTCTTGCGGAGCGGGTGCGTCAGTCATTCGATGGGCCTGGTTCGATGCGGGATTCAATACGGACACGATCACGAGTGGCGTCGCGGAGGCGGTTTTTCAACAGCTCGACCTGATCGGCCGGCAAGCGCAGGTGCAGGTTCACGCCGTCGGCGGTGAAGGCTTCGCCCACTTTTTCGGCCAGATGCGCGCCCAGCGCGGCATGCAGCGGGCCCAGATCTTCGAAGCCGGCGTGCACATCCAGTTCGGCCATGGCGATCAGAGGCAGCCGTGGCGCGACCCGCAGGCACTCGGCGGCGGTACCGCCGTAGGCGCGCACCAAGCCGCCCGCGCCGAGCTTGATGCCGCCGTACCAGCGGGTGACCACGACCATCACCCGGTCGAAGCCCTGGCCATCGATCGCCGCCAGGATCGGGCGGCCGGCGGTGCCAGCGGGCTCGCCGTCGTCGCTGGAACGGTAGTCGTTGCCGTAGCGATAGGCCCAGCAGTTGTGGGTGGCATCCACGACGGCAACCTGCTGCAGGAATTCCAGCGCGGCGGCCACGTGTGGAATCGGCGCGGCATGGGCGATGAAGCGGCTGTGCTTGATGTCCAGGCTGTGGCGGACGGTGGTGGCGAGCGTATCGGGCATTCCCACCATTCTAGTGGGGATGCCCGTTCACCGTGCGCGCAGCGTCAGTTCTCGAGCAGCTGGCGCAGATCGCGCGGGATGCGCACTTCCGGGTATTGCTGGAGGTAGCGTTCCAGACTGGCACGCGCGGTATCCACGTCACCGGCATCGCGACGCTCGCGGATGCGCTTGAGCCACTGTTTGCGCGGCAGGCCGGCGTCGGCCGCGACGGCCTGATGCAGGGCGCGCACGGCGTCGTCTGCCGAGGCGGGTACCGCCATCGGCGCGGCCGCACGACGCATCACGCCAGGCGCGCTGGGCGCGGGCTTGGCCGGTGCGGCGCTCGTGGAGGCGGCGCGCGGCGCTTTGCGCTCGAGGGTGGAGCCGGTCACCACGACACGGTCCAGCGCCGGTTCTGCCGCCTCCATCGCATAGGAGGTGGCCGCTTCGGGCGCCGGGGCCGACATCATCGGTGCCGGCGCCTGCACCGGGGCCGGGGCGGGCGGTACAGGCGCGGCGATGGCTTCCGGGCGCGGCGCTGCGACGCGCCGTGCGCGTTCGGGTGCCGGCGGCGCGGCGGCTGGAGCAGGTGTGGGGTGTGCCGGGGCCTGTGCCTGGGGCTTGGCCGCGCGCTGCTGCTGCACCACCGGCGGTGCCGCGTCAGGCGGTGGCGGAGACGGCGCGGCATCCATCGCCGGTGCAGCGTCGGTGACTGCGGCGCTCGAGGCCGGGGCAGCGACCGGCTCGGCCAGAGGGGGCGCGGGCGGGTCGTCGGGCTTGAGCTGCCACGCGATGCCCACCGCGAAGATCACCGAGGCGGCCAGCCCGAACGCCGCCGGAAGCCGCGAGCGCGGGCGCCGCGAACGGCGGGGCGCATCGGGCGGGAGCTTCCAGGTGGCCGCATCGGCCGCCGGTGCTTCCACGGCGGTGCGCGCGGCCGCCAGCACGGCCTCGTCGATCGCCGGCGCGGGCCCGGTGGCACTGGGCCGGCCCAGCAGCCGGGCCAGTTCGCGTTCTTCAGGGGTCAGCGGATCCGGGCGGTTCATACGGTCAACCCCACACGGAGTTTATCCATGGCATAGCGCAGCCGCGATTTGACGGTCTCGCGGCCGACCCCGGTGATCTCGGCAATCTCTTCCAGGCTCAGTTCCTGTTCCAGGCGCAACTGCAGGACCTCGCGCTGCTCGGGCGGCAACTGCTCCATCGCCAGCTGCAGTTGGCGGCGCTGTTCGAATTCGGACAGCTGGGATTCGGGGGTGCGCGCATCGGTGATCGCCGCGACCCGCTCATCGGCGTCGATCGGGGCCGACGGCCGGTGCCTGGCCGCACGCCAGTGGGCATTGAGGCGGTTGTGGGCGATCCGGAATAGCCAGGTGGTAAAGGCGGCCTCGGGCTGCCAGCCGGCCCGCGCGGCGATCACCCGCTGCCAGACATCCTGGAACATCTCATCGGCCAACGCGCCATCGCGCAGCTGGCGCAGCAGGAAGCTGTACAGACGGCTGCGATGACGGCCATACAGCGCCTCGAACGCACGCAGGTCGCCGCCGGCCCAGGCCAGCATCAGCGCTTCATCAGTCGGCAGGGCAAGGGCGTCCACGGCCGACAGAGTAAGCGCTGCGGGGGTGTTCGCATAGTCGATGGGGCGCCGGGCGGCGGAACGGGTTGGCATGGCGATGACCTGGGGCACAGGATCAAGAACGTCCAGCAACGCCGGACGGGGTTGAGACGCTTCCATTGCCCCCCGGTCCGCGCGTTATGCTCGCAGGACAGGGGAGGTGCCGGGCAGCCGGCGCCCGAGAGATGAGCGACGTGTCCAGCCAGATGGTGACCTCTTCAGTGCAACGCGACGGTGATGCGGTGATTCCTGCCGCGGTCGCCACGGCGTTGTGCGCCCAGTTGCCGGCGGGCGCAGCGGTCGCCCTGGCTTGGTCGGACCCGGTGCTGGGCGAGGGCCGCCACGGCCACCCGGAAGGCGGCGCCGCAGGGCCCGGTCCCACCGCTCCGCGGCAGCAGGCGGCATCGGCGCGGCTGGCCCTGCAGCAATGCTGGCACCATGGCGGCTCGGAACTGACCCTGGACGTGTCACTGGCCGGCGATACGCCGCCACCGGACAGCTGGTGGACGGCCGCGCGCTGCCTGTTCCAGAGCACCGTGCTGCTGGCCCGGCAGCGGCGCGAGATCGCCTCGCTGGAAGACTCCAAGCGCCTGCAGCAGGCACTGTATGAAATCGCCGATCTGGCCGGTGCCGATCTGGAAATGGCCGAGATGCTGCGCCACTTCCACCGCGTGCTCAATTCCCTGATGTATGCGCAGAACTGCTTCATCGTTGAGTACGACGACGTTCGCCACCGGGTCCGCTTCCTGTACTTCGCCGATCAGAAAGATGATTTCGTCGCCGACCCGGACCGCAGCTACGAAGAACACGAAATGCCGCGCAGCCTAACCTTCGCGCTATTGCGGCATGGCGAGCCATTGAGTGGGCCCTCGCGCGAGCTGCTGGCCATCCTCGATGACGAACACGACCCCGAGCGTGGGCCCGAGAGCCTGGACTGGCTGGGCGTGCCGATGCTGCGCGACGGGCGCGTATGCGGTGCGATCGTGGTGCAGAGCTACGAGCATCGCGCGCGCTATGGCGAGGCCGACCGCACGCTGCTGGGCTATGTCGCCCAGCACATCCTGACCGCGATGGACCGGCGCCAGGCGCAGGTACAGCTGGAGCGGCAGGTGGAGCGCCGCACGGTCGAGCTGCAGCGCGCCAACCGCAACCTGCAGGAGGAGGTGGTCGAACGCCGCCGCGCTGAGAAACTGCAGATGGCGCTGTTCAACATCGCCGAGCTGGCGATGAGCGCCGAGTCGCTGTCGCAGTACTACGGCCAGGTGCATGGCGTCGTCGGCACGCTGCTGGATGCGCGCAATTTCTATATCGCCCTGGTCAACGAAAAAGGTGACGGGCTGGAGTTCGTCTACTCGGTGGACGAGTACAACCCGTCGCGAGCACCGCGGCCCTTCAGTGATGGCTTGACCGAATTCATCGTGCGCAACCGCCAGCCGCTGCTGGCCACCCGCGAGCGCATCGATGCGCTGCGCGAGAGTGGGGTGGTGCGCGAGTTCGGCGCGCGTTCGAACTGCTGGCTGGGCGTGCCGTTGCTGAGCGATGACGATGTGGTCGGCGTGATCGTGGTGCAGAGTTATTCGCCGGAGGTGGTGTTCACCGTGCACGATCAGCGGCTGCTGACCTTCGTGGCGCAGAACATCGGCAACGGGCTGGCGCGCCAGCGCGACCAGGAGCGGTTGCGCAATGCGCATGCTGATCTGGAAAGGCGCGTGGACGAGCGCACCCGCGAGCTGGCCGACGTCAACGACAAGCTGCTGGGCCAGATCGGCGAGCGCCTGCGCGCTGAGCAGCGCCTCACCCATCAGGCCATGCATGATGCGCTGACCGGACTGCCCAATCGCCTGCATCTGCTGGACCGGCTGGAAGATGCGATCGCACGTGCGCGCGCCAGCGAGGGACAGGGCTTTGCGGTGCTGTTCCTGGATCTGGACCGCTTCAAGCTGGTCAATGACAGCATCGGCCATGCCGCGGGTGATCAGATGCTGGTCGAGGTGGCCAAGCGCATCGTCTCGATGATCTCCGCACAGGATGTGGTCGCCCGGCTGGGCGGGGATGAGTTCGCGATCCTGCTCCAGTGCGGCGATGGCCTGGCCTCGGCGCTGGAGTTCTCACAGCGCATGCTGGTGGCGCTGGAAGAATCGATGTGGGTGAAGGGGCGCGAACTGTTCCCCTCCGGCAGCCTCGGCATCGCCATGTGGAACCCCCGCTACCGCAACGGCGAAGAGCTGGTGCGCGATGCGGATGCGGCGATGTACCGCGCCAAGGCGCAGGGCAATGATCGCTGTGCGGTGTTCGATGAGGCGATGCGCGAGCAGGCCCTGCGCAGCTTGGACCTGGAGGCGGACCTGCGCCGGGCCATCATCAACCGCGATTTCATGCCGTTCTATCAGCCGATCGTGCGGCTCAGCGATGGTGAGCTGGTTGGCCACGAAGCGCTGTTGCGCTGGCAGCACGAGCGCCGCGGGTTGCTGCTGCCCAGCGCCTTCCTGGACCTGGGGGAAGAAAGTGGCCTGATCGAACAGGTGGACTGGCTGCTGTACGAGCAGGTGATCACCCAGCTTGCGCGTGGCGGCCGTGGGTATCTGTCCGTCAATGTGTCCCCGCGGCACTTCCGCTCGGCCGATTTCAGCACGCGCCTGTTCGGCCTGATCGAAGCGGCCGGCGCCGATCCGCACCGGCTGCGGCTGGAGATCACCGAGGTGGCGCTGCTGGATGACGGCCCGCGCACGCTGCGCATCCTGCAGACCCTGCGCGAGCGCGGCGTGCTGGTGCAGCTGGATGATTTCGGCACCGGCTTCTCGGCGCTGTCCTACCTGCATCGCTTCCCGATCTCGACGCTGAAGATCGATCAATCGTTCATCGCCGGCCTGCACGGGCAGGACATGCAGAGCACGCACGCGCTGGTGCAGGGCGTGCTGTCGCTGGCACGCACGCTGGGCATCGAAACGGTGGGCGAGGGGATCGAGACCCAGGCCCAGCACGACACGTTGCTGCAGCTGGGGTGCGATTACGGCCAGGGCTATCTGCTGGGCCGGCCGGCCCCGATGGCGACCACCGCGACGGCCTGAACCGTCGCGGCAGCACAGGGATCAACGCAGCGCGTTGGCCCGCTTCTCGTCGATCCACTTGGAGGCCTGCGCCGGCTCGTAGGCGCGCATCCAGGCAAGCATTTCATCGATGTCCGAGCCGTACCACAGGTCCGCGCGCTGGGCCGGGTGCAGGAAGCGCTCTTCGACCATGCGATCGATCATGCCGATCAGCGGGGCGTAGAAGCCATCCACATCCAGGAACGCGCAGGGCTTGTTGCCGATGCCCAGCTGGCGCCAGGTCAGCATTTCGAAGATTTCTTCCATCGTGCCGAAGCCACCGGGCAGGGCCACGAACGCATCGGACAGATCGAACATGCGCGACTTGCGCTCGTGCATCGAACCGACGATTTCCAGTTCGGTCAGGCCGCGGTGGGCCACTTCCCAATCCGCCAGCTGCTGCGGGATCACGCCGGTGACTTCGCCGCCACCTGCAAGCACGGAATTGGCCACGGTACCCATCAGGCCGACGTTGCCGCCGCCGTATACCAGGCGCAGGCCATCCCGGGCGATCCGGTCACCCAGCGCGATGGCGCGCTCGGTGTAGACCGGCTTGCTGCCGGGGTTGGAACCACAGTAAACGCAAATCGACTTCATTGGATCTTCCTGTGTTCAGAAACTGACGCGGCGGAAACGAAAAAGCCCCGCCGATGACCAGTGTTCCGGTCTCGTGACGGGGTGTCGTTCCGCGGATGCGGGCGGTGATTATCGCGCGTTATGGGCGGGGAGGCCAATCGGGGCCGGGGGATGGTGGCTGGGTAATGGTCGCTCTGCCGGATTTGTGGAAGCCGACCAACGGTCGGCTCTACCCGGGTTGATGGGAGCCGACCAACGGTCGGCTCTACCGGGTTCGTGGCGGCCGACCAACGGTCGGCTGCCGTTGTCCGTACCGCCGGCCTCAGGCCGCCTGCGACTGCTCGCGGCGCGGGCCTTCCTTCAGCGCCCGGCCCACCAGCCCGACCAGCAGGTCCAGCTCTTCGCCGTCCATGCCGAAATGCGGGGTGAACCGCAGCGAGTTCTCGCCGCCGTGGATCACGTTGATGCCGTGGTTGCGCAGCCATTCCTCGGTGGAGCCGGCGCCGTAGCACTTGAACTGCGGTGCCAGCTCGCAGGAGAACAGCAGGCCGGTGCCCTGGACCTTGGTGATCAGCCCGCCCAGCTCGGTCTTGAGCTGTTCCAGCTTGCGCACCGCTTCCTCGCCACGCACGCGGATGTTCTCGCGCACCTGCGGGGTCAGCAGCGACAGCGTGGCGCAGGCCACGTCCAGTGCCCGCGGGTTGGAGGTCATGGTGTTGCCGTAGATGCCCTTGCGATACAGCTGCGCCGCATGCTCGGTCACGGCCAGCACCGAGAGCGGGAACTGGGCCGCATTGAGCGCCTTGGAATAGGTTTCCATGTCCGGCACATCCAGGCCTTCGAAGCCCGGGTAATCCACGATCGAGAGCACGCCGTGCGCGCGCAGGCCGGCCTGGATCGAGTCGAGCAGCAGCAGGCTGCCGTGCTGGCGGGTCAGCTCACGGGCCAGCGCATAGAACGACGGCGGCACCGAACGGCCCGGGTCGCCTTCGCCCATCACCGGCTCCAGGAAGATCGCCTCGATGAACCAATGGTTCTGCTCGGCCTCGGCAAACACGCGCTTGAGTGCGTCTTCGTCGTACGGCGCGATCGCGATCACGCTGTCTTCGCCCCGGTAGCTGGCCAGGTGCTGCATGTAGGTCTTGCGGCTGGAATCGGAATACAGGCCCGGGCGGTCGGTGCGGCCGTGGAAGCTGCCCTTCACCACCACGCGCTTGATCCTGGCGCCAGCGTGGCGGGCCCCCGGATCGGTCTGCAGCTTGGCGTTGACGTCGGCGATGCGGGCGGCCAGGCCGACCGCTTCGGAGCCGGAATTGAGGCACATGAAGTGGCTGTACGGGCACCCACCGCGGCGGTGGCCGATCTCCTTGCGCAGGGCCTGGATGAAGCGCTGCTGGGACAGGCTGGGGGTCATCACATTGGCCATCACCTGCGGGGCCGCCATGGCGTCCATCACCGCTTCGGGGGTGTGGCCAAAGCCCAGCATGCCGTAGCCGCCGGCGTCGTACAGCACCGCGCCCTTCAGCGTGACCACCCATGCGCCACGGGCGGCCAGGGCGACGTACGGGGTGACCGCATCGTCGGCATAGAAGTTGACGAAGCCGTCCTGCATCGCATCGATCTGGGCGCGCTCGTCCAGGGCCAGCAGGTCGCCCAGATCGGCGCGCACGCGCTCGAACTCAGTGGCGGCGGCGTCGATGGCGGCGACCAGCGCGGGGTGGCCGGCGGCGAGGCGTTCGAGGGTGGCGTCATCCAGGCCGGTGGTGAGGCGGGTGCCCGGCTGGGCGCGGAGTGGGGCAAGACGTTCGATGAAGCTCATTGCAGATCTCCTGAAACGATGGCGGCACGGCGGAAAAGCAAAACGCGCGTCTATTCGCGCGCGCTTCGGGCATTCCTGCTCGTGCATCAGACTTCCGGCTCGATGCTAGCACGCGGTTTTTCGCGCGATAACCCCGCCAAAAACTGTTGCAAAGCAGCATTTTGCGCGACGTTCGCGCAAGGCTGGGTTGCTACCGGGAGCCAGTCGTACAATGGCCGACATTGCCTACACGTTGCCGTGCGCTCCCTTGAAGAAGTCCGATTTCAACTACGACCTGCCGCCTGAACTGATTGCCCAGGCTCCGCTCGCCGAGCGTTCGGCCAGCCGCCTGATGGTGGTGCCGCCGGCCCCGGCCGCCTTCGATCACCGCCAGGTGCGCGACCTGCCCGAGCTGCTGCGGGAAGGCGACCTGATGGTGTTCAACGATACCCGGGTGATCCCGGCGCGCCTGTTCGGCCAGAAGGCCAGCGGGGGCCGTGTCGAAATCCTGATCGAGCGCCTGCTCGGTGGCCAGCAGGCGCGGGCCCAGGTCGGCGCCAGCAAGTCGCCCAAGCCGGGCAGCCGCATTGCCCTGGATGCCGGTGGCGAGGCCGAAGTGCTGGGGCGCGACGGCGAGTTCTACGTGCTGCAGTTCCACGTGCCCGAGGCGCTGGAGCAGTGGCTGCTGCACGCCGGCCGGCTGCCGTTGCCGCCTTACATCCAGCGCGAGCCGGGCGTGGACGACCGCGAGCGTTACCAGACGGTCTTTGCCCGCGAGATCGGCGCGGTGGCGGCCCCGACCGCCGGCCTGCACTTCGATGAGGCCCTGCTGGCCACGTTGAAGGAAAAGGGCGTGGAGTTCGGCCATGTGACCCTGCACGTGGGCGCGGGCACCTTCCAGCCGGTCCGCGTGGACGATCTGACCGACCACGTGATGCACCGCGAATGGCTGAACGTCGGCGCCGGACTGGTGCAGCAGGTGCGCCGCACCCGGGCCGCGGGTGGCCGGGTGATCGGCGTCGGCACCACGGTGGTGCGGGCCCTGGAAAGCGCCATGCGCGACGGCGAGCTGCTGCCGTACGCTGGTGAAACCCAGATCTTCATCACCCCCGGCTACCGGATCCGCAGCGTGGACGCGATGGTGACCAACTTCCATCTGCCGGAAAGCACGCTGCTGATGATGATTTCCGCCTTTGCCGGCAAGGACCGCGTATTCGAGGCCTATCAGGCGGCGATCGCGGAGAAGTACCGCTTCTTCAGCTATGGCGATGCGATGCTGCTGTTCCCGCAGGGCGAATAACTGGGGCGGGGCAGGCGCGGCCGTTTTCGGCGACAATGGCAGACTATCTGCCCGAATGACCGCTCCATGTCCCGACTCCAGTTCCAGCTCCAGACCACCGACGGTCGCGCCCGCCGCGGCCGCCTGACCTTCCCGCGCGGGACCGTGGAAACCCCGGCCTTCATGCCGGTGGGCACCTATGGCTCGGTGAAGGGCATCCTGCCGGAGCAGATCCGCGCGCTGGGTGCGGAGATCATCCTCGGCAATACCTTCCATCTGTACCTGCGCCCGGGCCTGGACGTGATCGCCGACCACGGCGGCCTGCACGGCTTCGCGCGCTGGAATGGCCCGATCCTGACCGACTCCGGCGGTTTCCAGGTGTTCTCGCTGGCCCACCGCCGCAAGATCACCGAGCAGGGCGTGACCTTCTCCTCGCCGACAGACGGGGCCCGTGTGTTCCTGGGTCCGGAAGAGAGCATGCGCATCCAGAAGGTGCTCGATTCGGACGTGGTGATGATCTTCGACGAGTGCACCCCGTACCCGGCCACCGAGCCGGTCGCGCGCACCTCGATGGAGCTCAGCCTGCGCTGGGCCCAGCGCAGCCGCAACGCGCACGATGAACTGGGCAATGACGCAGCGCTGTTCGGCATCGTCCAGGGCGGTGTCCATCACGACCTGCGCAGCCGCTCGGCCGAAGGCCTGCAGCAGATCGGCTTTGACGGGTACGCCATCGGTGGCCTGGCCGTGGGCGAGCCCGAGCACGAGCGCAACGCCATGCTCGACCACATGCACCCGATCCTGCCGGCCGACCGCCCGCGCTACCTGATGGGCGTGGGCCGCCCGGAAGATCTGGTCGAAGGCGTCGCCCGTGGCGTGGACATGTTCGATTGCGTGATGCCGACCCGCAACGCCCGCAACGGCCACTATTTCACCTCGTTCGGCACCGTGCGCATCCGCAACGCCCGCTACGAGCGCGACATGGACACCATCGAGCCGGGCTGCGGCTGCCACGCCTGCACCAGCGGTTACACGCGCTCCTACCTGCGCCACCTGGACCGCTGCAACGAGATGCTGGCGCCCATGCTGGGCACCATCCACAACCTCTATTACTACGAGAAGTTGATGGCCGACATGCGCGAGGCGATCGCGGCGGGAACCTTTGCCGCCTTCCGCGAGTCTTTCTACGCGGCCCGTGGTGCGATCACGCCCGCGCTGTAAAGTGACCCCGGCCGGCCGCTCCGGCGCGCCGACCCTGCCAAACGGCCCAAGGACGAACTCCCGGGGCCATGGCATACTTCGAGGCTGACCCCCGTTTCGCGGCGACACCCTGACCCTCAAAGGGGGCGGGGCGCCTCCCAACCCAAGGACACACTATGAACCTGCTCGCCTTCCTGATCCCCACCGCCAACGCCCAGGCCGCCGGTGGCCAGCCGCAGGGCATGGGTCTGACCACCCTGCTGTTCCCGATCATCCTGATCGCGATCATGTACTTCCTGATGATCCGCCCGCAGATGAAGCGCCAGAAGGAACACAAGGCCATGCTGGAGAAGGTCAAGCGCGGTGACGAAGTGCTGACCAACGGCGGCATCGCCGGCGTGGTCACCGACATCGGCGACAACTTCATCACCATCGAAGTGGCCGAAAACGTGCGCATCCGCGTGCAGAAGGGCGCCGTGGGCAATGTGCTGCCGACCGGCACGCTGAAGTCGGCCAACTGATCCACCTCCTTTCCGTTCAACCGCGGTGCCGGGACGGGCACCGCGCGGGACCCAAGCAATGCTCGAATTTCCACGCTGGAAGTATTTCCTCATCCTGATCGTGCTGGCGGTCAGTGCGTTGTACGCGCTGCCCAACATCTACCAGAAGGACCCTGCCGTGCAGATCACCGCCAACCGTGGCGGGCAGATCGACGACGCCCTGCGCGACCGTGTGCTGGGTGACCTCAAGCAGGCCGGCGTGGAGCCGCTGTCGGTGGCCAAGGAAGGCGACAGCCTGATCGTGCGCCTGCCGACGCTGCAGGCGCAGACCGCCGCCAACGACGCCCTGCGCGACGAGATGGGCGAGGACTACGTGGTTGCCCTGAACCTGGCTTCCACCGTGCCGGACTGGCTGAGCGACCTGGGCGCCAAGCCGATGGTGCTGGGTCTGGATCTGCAGGGCGGCGTCCACTTCGTGCTGCAGGTCGACCAGAAGGCGGCACTGGACAAGCGTCTGGACGCCTACGCCGAAGACGTGCGCACCAGCCTGCGCGATGCCCGCATCGCCTACCAGTCCGTCGAACGTCGTGGCGACAACACCATCGTGGCCACCATCAGCCCGTCTGCCGGTGCCGATGCGGCCGCGCGTGCCCGCGAGGTCATGGTCAAGGCGCAGCCGACGCTGGGCTATGAGGTGGCGGGCAACCGCATCACCGTCAGCATGCCGGAGACGGAGCTGACCGCGATCGCCAATGGCGCCATCGAACAGAACGTCAACACGCTGCGCAACCGCGTCAACCAGTTGGGCGTGGCCGAGCCGATCATCCAGCGCCAGGGTGCCGACCGCGTGGTCGTGCAGCTGCCCGGCGTGCAGGACACCGCCGAAGCCAAGCGCATGATCGGTGCCACCGCGACGCTGGAATACCGCGCCGTGGTTGAAGGCAACGCCCAGGACGCGATCGCCAGCGGCCGCATCCCGCCGGAGGCCAAGGTCTACCAGCAGCGCGACAACCGCGGCCCGATCCTGCTCAACAAGCGCGTGATCGTGACCGGTGACCAGATGGTCGCCGCGCAGGCCACCACCGACCAGAACGGTTCGGCAGCAGTGAGCGTGACGCTGAACAACGTCGGCGGCCAGCGCATGTTCGACTTCACCAGCGCCAACGTGAACAAGCCGATGGCGGTGGTCTACACCGAGCGCATCCCGACCGTGAACGTGGTCGACGGCAAGGAAGTGCGCAGCTTCCGCGTCAAGGAAGAGGTGATCTCGGTCGCCAACATCAACGGCGTGTTCGGCAAGAACTTCCAGACCACCGGCCTGGACAAGCTCGAGGCGGACAACCTGGCCAAGCTGCTGAAATCCGGCTCGCTGGCCGCGCCGATGGACTTTGTTGAAGAACGCATCGTCGGCCCGAGCCTGGGTGCGGAGAACGTCGAGCGCGGCGTGACCGCGGTCGGCTTCGCGTTCCTGTTCACCTTGGTCTTCTTCACCGTGTACTACCGGATGTTCGGCGTGATCACCTCGGTGGCGATGCTGTTCAACCTGCTGATCGTGGTGGCGGTGATGTCGCTGTTCGGTGCGACGATGACGCTGCCCGGCTTCGCCGGCCTGGCGCTGTCGATCGGCCTGTCGGTCGACGCCAACGTGCTGATCAACGAACGTATCCGTGAAGAGCTGCGGGCCGGCATGCCGCCCAAGGCGGCCATCGTGGCCGGTTACGAGAAGGCTTCCGGGACCATCCTGGACGCCAACCTCACCGGCATCCTGGCGGGTGTGGCGTTGTATGCGTTCGGTACCGGCCCGCTGAAGGGCTTCGCCGTGACCATGATCGTCGGCATCCTGGCCTCCATGTTCACTGCAATCACCGTCTCGCGTGCCCTTGCCGTGCTGGTTTACAGCCGCCGCAAGAAGCTCAAGACCCTGGCCATCTGACGGGAAGCGAATAGAAACCATGAAACTTTTCCCGTTGCATCTGATCCCGAACGACACCAAGTTCGACTTCATGCGCACCCGTTGGGTGGCTGTCTCGCTGGCTGCCCTGGTGTTCATTGCCGCCATCGGCTGCATTGCCTTCAAGGGCTTCAACTACGCGCTGGACTTCACCGGCGGCACCGTGGTCGAAGTGCGCTTCGACAAGCCGGCTGACGTCGATGCCGTGCGTGAGCATCTGGAAGGCGCCGGCTATGCCGGTGCCCAGGTGCAGAGCTTCGGCAGCGGCAGCAACCTGCTGATCCGCCTGCAGCCGCAGGAAATGGCCGAAGGCGAGAACGCCGGTGAAGCCAACAACCGCACCGCCGAAGCCGTGCAGAAGGCGATCTCGATGGAGGGCAACCAGGCCGCCATCGTCGGCGCCGAGTTCGTCGGCCCGCAGGTGGGTAAAGAGCTGGCCCTGAACGGCCTGTACGCGGCGCTGTTCGTGTTGATCGGCTTCCTGATCTACATCGGTTTCCGCTTTGAGTGGAAGTTCGCGATGGTGGCGATCATCACCACGCTGTTCGACGTGCTGGTGGTGGCGGGCTACTTCTCGCTGAGTGGCCGCGAGTTCGATCTGACCGTGCTGGCCGGCCTGCTGTCGGTGATGGGCTTCTCGATCAACGACACCATCGTGGTGTTCGACCGCGTGCGTGAAAACTTCCGCAGCCTGCGCGTCGAGCCGCTGGAAGTGATGAACCGTTCGATCAACCAGACGCTGTCGCGCACGATCATCACCTCGCTGGTGTTCTTCCTGTCGGTGCTGGCGCTGTACCTGTACGGCGGTGGTTCGCTGGAAGGGCTGGCGCTGAGCCAGATGATCGGTGCGGTGATCGGTACGCTGTCGTCGATCTTCATCGCCTGCCCGCTGCTGACGATGGGCGCACTGGCGGTGACCAAGCAGGATCTGCTGCCGAAGGCCAAGGACGTGGAAGCGCTGGAGCGTCGTCCGTAAGGTTTCTGGTGGTGTGAAACATCTGAAAGGCCGCGCATTGCGCGGCCTTTCTTTTTGTTCAGGGCCAGCGCCAGAGTTAGAGCCGGAGCCAGAGCCAGAGCGGCGCCTTGGATGTTCACTATTGGAGGGCGACGGATAGCGCTGTGCTGGACCCGCCGTAAACCCATCCCTGGGGGCTCGTGAGCGCCATCCATGGCGCTCCAACGGTCCTGCACATCGCTATCCGTCACCCTCCAGACAGGGGGCTGGATGGCGGTCGGTAAGGCAGAGCGAAGCAAAGCAAAGCAAATCAACGGCATCCGCGCGTGGCGTGGATCAACCTTGGGCGTGACCGCTGTCATCGCAGACGCCGGTTCGTACGCGCGATCGTGGAGAGGTCGCTGTCGTCCAATGCACTCGTCACAGCGTCAGGTGTGGCAGGTAGCAACTGTGTTGCTGGAGGAGCTTCAGC
>NZ_KV791269.1:0-69351 GCF_001807865.1 Stenotrophomonas sp. HMSC10F06
GGCGCGGGCGGCGCTGCCACGGCCCGGCGAGGCGCCGCGCCGCGGTCGGGCCGGTAGCTGCTGATCACACTGCAGCTGGCCCCGGCCACGCGCTTGCTCACATAGCTGGGAATGCCGTCGCTGCCAACACACTTGTACAGGGTGCCCGCACTGGCCGGCATAGCGGTCAGCGCAGCCAAGGCCAGCGCAGCGATCCCCAACATCCCCTTCATGAGCGGGAGTGTCCCCAATTCCCCGGGGATTGCCAAGGGGGGCGCCCGACCCGGCTACAATGGCCTGCTCACCGCAGCCAACCGGCTGCCTGCCCGCCCACCCGACTGGAATAAGCGCCATGACCGGGACGCCAGCTTCGACCGCGCCGACTTCGGCCGGTTCTGCCTTGCCTGCCTCCGCTCCGCCCAGCTCCGCCCCCCGCCCCGACCTGCTCCCCCTGCCCGGCGCCAAGCCGCAGGTGAGCGGTCCGGTGCGCGGCAAGCTGTACATCAAGACCCACGGTTGCCAGATGAACGAGTACGACTCGACCAAGATGGCCGACGTGCTCGCCGCCGCCGAAGGGCTGGAACTCACCGACGACCCGGCCGAGGCCGACGTGTTGTTGATGAACACCTGCTCCATCCGCGAGAAGGCCCAGGAGAAGGTGTTCAGCCAGCTCGGTTACTGGAAGACGCTGAAGAACAACGGCCGTGGCGTGATCATCGGCGTCGGCGGCTGCGTGGCCTCGCAGGAAGGCGAAGCGATCATCAAGCGTGCCCCGCACGTGGACCTGGTGTTCGGCCCGCAGACCCTGCACCGCCTGCCGGAGCTGATCCGCCAGCGCCGGGAATCGGGCCGGTCGCAGGTGGACATCAGCTTCCCGGAGATCGAGAAGTTCGACGCCCTGCCCGAGCCGCGTGCCGAGGGGGCCTCCGCATTCGTGTCGATCATGGAAGGCTGCTCGAAGTACTGCTCGTTCTGCGTGGTGCCCTACACCCGCGGCACCGAGGTCAGCCGCCCGTTCGAGGACGTAGTGGTGGAAGTGGCGCAGCTGGCCGCGCAGGGCGTGCTGGAAATCAACCTGCTCGGCCAGAACGTCAACGCCTACCGTGGCCCGTATGGCGACGGCGAGTTCGCCGACCTCGGGCTGCTGATCCGCACCATCGCCGAGATCGACGGGGTCGGCCGGATCCGCTTCACCACCTCGCACCCGCTGGAGTTCAGCGATTCGCTGATCGATGCCTACCGCGATGTGCCGCAGCTGGCCAACTTCCTGCACCTGCCGGTGCAGGCCGGCAGCGACCGCGTACTCTCGGCGATGAAGCGTGGCTATACCGCGCTGGAATTCAAATCCAAGATCCGCAAGCTGCGCGCGGTGCGCCCGGACATCTCGATCAGCTCGGACTTCATCGTCGGCTTCCCCGGCGAGACCGATGCCGAGTTCGAAAAGACCATGAAGCTCATCGAGGACGTGGGCTTCGACCAGAGTTTCTCATTCATCTATTCGCGCCGCCCGGGCACGCCGGCTGCCGATCTGGAAGACACCACCACGGATGCGGAAAAGCACGCGCGCCTGTCGCGCCTGCAGGCCCGGATCAACGAGCAGGCGGCGGCCATCTCCGAAAAGATGGTCGGCACCGTGCAGACCGTGCTGGTGGAAGGCCCCTCCAAGCGCAACCCGAACGAGCTGACCGGCAAGAGCGAGAACATGCGCTCGGTGAATTTCCCGGGGCACCCGCGCCTGGTCGGCCAGTTCGTCGATGTGGTGATCACCGAGGCGTACAGCAATTCGCTGCGCGCGCGGATGGTGACGGCGGACTGAGCAAGGCATCGCGCGCGCCGGACCACGGCGCGCCCCCGGCGTGACGCTTTTTTGATCACGCCATCAGACCCGTTGTCGCACTAGGGCTGCGCGCAGCTATCCACAGCTTGCTGCACCGGCACTGCACAGGCGATGTGGAAAAGTAGCGGCGGCCCGACACCCGCGCTACCCTGTTCTCCCTTTCCCAGCTTGCGGCCCGGTCGGCTGGACCGGCGGCCGCCGGACGCAATGACCGCACTCGCACAACGCGACTTCACCCTCACCCCGGAAGACAACGAGCGCCTGGCCAACATGGCCGGCCCATTCGACGAACATCTCCGCCAGGTGGAACTCAAACTCGGCGTGGAAATCGCCAACCGTGGGCACGTGTTCCGCGTGACCGGCCCCAAGGCCGTCGTCGCCGATGCGCAGGCCCTGATCGAAGCGCTGTACGCCGAAGCCGGCGACGTGGTGTTCGACAGCCATGCCATCCACCTGCGCCTGAACCAGGCCAACGTGGAGCAGGTGGCAGAACGCGCCTACGAGGCCCAGGAGGTGGCGATCAAGGTCAAGCGCGGCACCGTGCGCGGCCGGGGCGCCAACCAGGCCCGTTACCTGCACCAGATCACCACCCATGACATCAACTTCGGCATCGGCCCGGCCGGTACCGGCAAGACCTTCCTGGCCGTGGCCAGTGCGGTGGAAGCGCTCAACGAAGCGCGCGTGCAGCGCCTGATCCTGGTCCGCCCGGCGGTGGAGGCCGGCGAAAAGCTCGGCTTCCTGCCCGGCGACCTGAGCCAGAAGGTCGACCCGTACCTGCGCCCGCTGTACGACGCGCTGTATGAAATGCTCGGCGTGGAAAAAGTGATCAAGCTGCTGGAGAAGAACGTCATCGAGATCGCGCCGCTGGCCTACATGCGCGGGCGCACGCTCAACGATGCGTACGTGATCCTGGATGAAGCGCAGAACACCACGGTCGAACAGATGAAGATGTTCCTGACCCGCCTGGGCTTCGGCTCCACTGCGGTGGTCACCGGCGATCTCACCCAGACCGATCTGCCCAAGCACGTGAAATCCGGCCTGCGCGATGCCATCGAGGTCCTGCGCGATGTCGAGGGCGTGAGCTTCACCTTCTTCGAAGCGCGCGACGTGGTCCGTCATCCGCTGGTGGCGCGCATCGTCAGCGCTTACGATCGCCGCGATCTGCAACAGGTCCAACCCGGAGCGAACCCATGACCCGTGGTCCCGTACGCCTGGACGTCGCCATCAACTACGCCCTGCCCCGCGCGGGTCTGCCCTCGGCGGTGAGCTTCCGCAAATGGGTGGCCGCGGCCCTGAAAGGCCGCATCCGCGAGGCCGACCTGGCCATCCGCCTGGTCGATGCCAAGGAAGGCCAGTCCTTGAACCGGCATTACCGCGGCAAGGATTACGCGACCAACGTGCTCAGCTTCCCCGCGGAATTGCCCGAGGGCCTGCCCAAGGGCGTGAAGTTCCCGCTGCTGGGCGACCTGGTGATCTGCGCCCCGGTGGTTGCCCGCGAGGCCGACGAACAGGGCAAGGCGCTCAACGCCCATTACGCGCACCTGACCGTGCACGGCGTGCTGCACCTGCTCGGCTGGGACCATGAGGACGAGAAGGAAGCCGATGCCATGGAACAGCTCGAGCGCGACATCCTGGCCGAACTCGGCATCGCCGATCCGTATGCCGGCGAGCGCTGAGTCCCCCCTGCGCTGCGCCTGCTGATGTCTTCGCCATACAAGGATGTATGCCGCCATGCCGATGCCTGATCGACGCTCCGCGCTGGGCCCCGTACTGCTCGCCCTGTCCCTGCTGGCGGGGGTGTATTCCGCCCTGGGCGCACCAGGCCTGACCGCGCTGGCCCCGGCGGGGCGCGATCCCGGCGCCATCCGGATGGGCATGCTGGCGCTGTCGGCGGTGATCGCCTTGCTTTCGTTGGCGCCGTCACGCAGCTGGTGGGCGGCCCGGCAGCGGCGCGCGCCGTTGTCCGCGAGCTGGACCCGCCGGCTGGCGACGCTGTCAGTGGCCGTGTTCATCGGTGGCACCCTCTCGTGCCTGTTCGCGGGCCTGATCCTGCCCCATCTGCTGGCCGACCCGGGCGGGGCAACGCTCACCGCCAGCGGCTTCAGCGTGGTGGCCTGGTCAGGCCTGGCGGCCGCGCTGGCCGCTCCCCTGGGGTGGCGGACGCTGTATGCCTGGTCGCGGCGCGATGGTGCCCGACCGGCCCAATCGGCGACCTTCCGTGCCCGGCCGGTGCAGGTCGCCCTGCTGTTCGTGCTGGCCGCCGCCTTCGCACTGGTATTCGGGCGCGGGCTGGTCGCCTCCACCGCCGGCGCCCCCGCGCTGATCCACCTGGGTGCGGTGGTGCTGCTGCTGTGTGCGGCGGGGATCGCGGTGGTCACCTTCACCGCCACCGTGCGCTGGCTGCTGCGCCGTCGCTGACGGCCTGCCATGGCGGGCCGCCCCCCGCTATGATCGACGCCGCGTCCGTGCGCTGCACGCCTTTGTTGATGGACCTGTTCCGATGACCCCGTTGCGACCTGCCTGCCTGGCCCTGCTGGCCGTGCTTTCCGCCCCGGCCTTCGCCGAAGCGCCACCGCTGGACCTGCCCGCCCTGATCGAATGCCGCCAGCGCGTGAGCGACTACGAGGCGGTGGCCCCGGTCGTGGCCGACCCGCTCAAGGCAGTCGCCAACGGCCTGCAGCCGCTGCCGCAGACCAACCAGTTCATGACCGAATTCCGCCTGGCCGCGCCGATCACGGTGTTCGGCGAGCGCGCCGAGTACATCGCCGTCGCCGGGGCCAGCATCATGGCCATCCTGGACCTGGCCGACCCGCGCCCGCTGGCCAAGCGCCTGGCCCTGGAAGACGGCGTGGACACCCCCCGGAAATTCATGGCCGGGCGCGAGCTGGTCAGCCGCGACGTGACCGACCCGCGGACCGGCGAGGCCCTGATCGAATCGGTGATCCTGAGCCTGTCCACGGTCAACTCCCACCCGGGCAAGACCCTGGCCGGCTGCACCTACAGCCTGGACCTGCCGCCGGAGGAGGAAACACCGCCGGCCAGCCCCACCGCGGCCCCCTCGCCGGGCGTGAACCCGGCGGCGGCGAGGCGCTGACAGGCCCTCGCATCCTGATAGACTAAATCCAACGCCCGGCCTGCCGGGTGCCTTTTTTCCAGAGATGTCTGAAGACGACAGTAGTAGCTCCGCGCAGGAGCACAATGAAAAGAAGCGCAGCTGGCTCGAACGCCTGACCTCTGCCTTCTCCGGCGAACCCCACACCCGCGACGAGCTGGTGGCGGTACTGCACACCGCGCACGAAGACGGCCTGATCGCCGCGGACACGCTGCGGATGATGGAGGGCGCCATTTCGGTGGCCGAGCTCACCGTCGGCGACGTGATGATCTCGCGCTCGCAGATGGTCTCCCTGCCGGTCGAAGCCCCCTTCCTTGAACTGATGAAGCAGGTGGTCGAATCCGGCCATTCGCGCTTCCCGGTGCACGGCGACAACAAGGACGACATCCTCGGCATCCTGCTGGCCAAGGACCTGCTGCGCGGCGTGGTCGCCGACAACGGGCCGGCCAACATCCGTGAGCTGCTGCGCCCGGCGGTACTGATCCCCGAGGCCAAGAAGCTCAACGTGCTGCTGAAGGAGTTCCGGCTCTCGCGCAACCACATGGCCATCGTGGTGGACGAGTACGGCGGTGTCGCCGGGCTGGTCACCATCGAGGACGTGCTGGAGCAGATCGTCGGCGAGATCGACGACGAGCATGACGAGGCCGAGGACCACACCTCGCAGATCGCGATCCAGGCCGACGGACAGTACGTGGTCGATGCATTGACCGCGATCGAGGATTTCAACGAGCGCTTCGGTGCCACCTTCCCCGACGACGATTACGACACCATCGGTGGCCTGGTCACCGAGGCGATCGGGCACCTGCCCGAAACCGGCGATGAGCTCACCCTGGACCGCTTCGTGTTCCGGGTGGCGCGTGCCGATGCCCGGCGCGTGCAGGCGTTCCATGTGACCGTGCTGCCGCCCGACACCCACAACGAGGATTGACCCACGCCATGCGGCCCCCTTTGAATCGGTGGTCGCTGTGCCGCCTGTTGTTCGTGTTGTCGCTGCTTGCGATGGCCAGCCTGCCCTTCGGGGCGCTGGCCGCGCAGGATGCCGTGCCTGCCACGGCCGCCCCGGCCCCTGCCGCCGAGGCGCCACGCATCGGCGTGGTCACCATGCAGCCGGGCGAGATCTTCTTCGAACGCTTCGGCCATGACGCGCTGGTCGTGGTCGATCCGGTCACCGGCGACGCCATCTCGTACAACTTCGGTTACTTCGACCCGAGCGAGTCCGATTTCATCGGCAACTTCGTGCGCGGCGACATGATGTATTACCTGGTCGCGCTGCCGCTCGGGCAGGACCTGTCGTACTACCAGGAGAGCGGCCGCGGTGCGAGCGTGCAGTGGCTGGATCTGACGCCCGCGCAGGCGCGCACCCTGGCCGCGTCGCTGGCCGAGCGTGCCAAGCCCGAAAACGCGCGTTACCACTACGATTACTACACCGCCAACTGCGCCACCATGGTCCGCGATGCGATCGATGGTGCCCTCGGTGGCGGCCTGCATTCGCAGCTGTCGGGGCGCTCGCGCGGCAACACCTACCGCAGTGAATCGGTACGCCTGGCCTCGCCCTCGCCGTGGATGTGGCTGGGCTTCGATATCGGCCTGGGTCCGTTTGCCGACCAGCCGCTGTCGCGCTGGCAGGAAGCATTCGTCCCGATGCGCCTGGCCGATGCGCTGCGCCAGGTCCGCAACAGCGAAGGGCGCCCGCTGGTGCAGGCCGAGCAGGAACTGCTGCCGCACCGGATCGCGCCGGAACCGAGCGAGTCTCCCCGCCGCTGGTGGCCGTGGCTGCTGTGCGGCCTGATCGCTGCCGCAGGCGTGGTCGCAGTTCGGCGCCGGCGTCGTCTGCTTGGTGGCCTCGCGCTGCCGTTCTGGCTGTTCTGCGGTATTGGCGGCGCACTGCTGACCTACCTGTGGGGCTTCAGCGCGCACCAGGCCGCCTGGGCCAACCGCAACCTGCTGCAGCTCTCGCCGCTGTGCCTGCTGCTTGTCCCCGCCGCGGTCACCCTGCTGCGCGGCCGCGTGCCGCGCGCGTGGTTCCGGATCGTGCTGTGGGCGGTGGCCGGGCTGTCCCTGCTGGGGCTGGTGCTGCACTGGTTGACCCTGCAGGCGCAGTACAACCTGCAGTGGATCGTGTTGCTGCTGCCGATCCACGTGGCGCTGGCATGGGCGCTGGGCCGCCGTGACCTGCCCGTCACGGGCCGCTGACGCACGATGCCCGCCATGGATACCGTCACACCCGATAACCCCGCCTGCGTCATCAACTGCGTTCACTACGATGACCAGGGCAAACGCCACGACATCAGCCTGGATGCGATCAGCGATGTGATCGCCAGCGACAACGGCTTCGTCTGGGTCGGCCTGTACGAGCCCGATGACAGCGTGCTGCTGAAACTGCAGGAAGAATTCGGCCTGCACTCGCTGGCCATCGAGGACGCCCGCAACGCGCACCAGCGGCCCAAGGTCGAGGCCTACGGCAATTCGCTGTTCGTGGTGGTGACCACCGCGCAGATGGTGGACGAGCGGATCCGCTACGGCGAAACGCACGCCTTCCTCGGCCCGCGCTTCCTGGTCACGGTGCGCCACGGCGCGTCGCTTTCCTATGCCGCCCCGCGCGCCCGCGTGGAGCGCGAGCCGGAGCTGCTGCGCACCATGGGGCCCTCGTACTGCCTGTACGCGGTGCTGGATTTCGTGGTCGACAACTATCTGCCCATCACCCAGCGCTACCGTGACACGCTGGAACATCTGGAGAAGGACATCTTCTCCGACAACTACAAACGCCACACCGTGGTGCGCCTGTACGAGCTCAAGCGCGAGCTCAACAAGATGCGCATGGCCGTGGCGCCGCTGCAGGACATGCTCTCGCAGATCAAGCGCTACCAGGGTGACCTGGTGCCGGACGAAGTGAAGCTGTACCTGCGCGACGTGCACGACCACGCGGTACGGATCAGCGATGTGATCGACACCCTGCGCGAGATGCTGGGCACCGCGCTGAGCGTGAACCTCTCGCTGGTCACCCTGGCCCAGGGCGAGACGGTCAAGCGCTTGGGCGCGTGGGCGGCGCTGCTGGCCGCCCCGACCCTGATCACCAGTTGGTACGGCATGAACTTCACGCACATGCCCGAGCTCGACAAGCCATGGGCCTACCCGGCGATGATCATCGGCGTGGGTGCGGTGTGCGTGGGCCTGTACCGGTTGTTCAAGCGCGCGCGCTGGCTTTAGGCAGCGACCGTTGGTCGCTACGGTGGTGACCGTTGTTCGCTACGGCGGGCGACGGCTGGCCACGACGGTGGGTAGTGCCGGCCGCTGGCCGGCTCCTCCGGTGGCATGACCGTTATCTGATGTTCGCGGGCGTCCGGGGCATGGGCGTGAGCCGGCCAGCGGCCGGCACTACCCGGTTCATGGCATCAGGCGACGTAAACGGTCTTGATGTTCATGAACTCATGGATGCCATGCTCGGCGAGTTCGCGGCCGAAGCCGGAACGTTTGCTGCCGCCGAAGGGGAGGCGCACGTCGCTCTTGACGATGGCGTTGACGAAGGCGGCACCACATTCCAGCTGCTGGGCGATGGCTTCGCCACGGGCCGCATCGGTGGTCCACACGCTGCCACCCAGGCCGAAGGTGGTGTCATTGGCCACGCGCAAGGCTTCGGCGTCATCGCTGACCCGCAGGATCGCCGCGGCCGGACCGAACAGTTCTTCGTCGTAGGCCGGCATGCCGGGGGTGACGTTGTCCAGGATCGTTGCCGGATAGCCAGCATGCGAACCGGCCACCGGCTCGCCGCCCAGCAGCAGCTTGGCGCCCTTGGCGATGCTGTCCTGCACCTGCTTGTGCAGTTCGTCGCGCAGGTCCGCGCGTGCCATCGGGGCCAGCGTGGTGTTCTCGTCCTGCGGATCCCCGTAGACGCGCTTGCCTGCAGCGGCGACGAACTTCTCCACGAACGCATCGGCGATCGCATCGACCACGATGAACCGCTTGGCCGCGATGCAGGTCTGCCCGCTGTTGTCGAAGCGTGACTTCACTGCTGCAGCCACCGTCTTTTCGAGATCGGCATCGTCCAGCACCACGAAGGCATCGCTGCCGCCCAGTTCCATCACGCACTTCTTGAGCTGGTCGCCGGCGTTGGCCGCGATGGAGCGCCCGGCGCGCTCGCTGCCGGTCAGCGTTACCGCTTTGACCCGCTTGTCGCGCAGCACTTCGGCGGCCTGGTCGTTGTCGATGTGGAGCACATCGAACACGCCTTCGGGCAGGCCGCCGTCGCGGCACGCCGCCAGGATCAGGTCGGCGCACTGCGGCACGTTGCTGGCGTGCTTGAGCAGGGCCACGTTGCCGGCCATGAACGCCGGCGCGAGGAAGCGGAACACCTGCCAGATCGGGAAGTTCCACGGCATCACCGCGAACACGCAGCCGATCGGCTCATAGCGCACGTAGCTGCGCTGGGCTTCGGTATCGATCAGCTGCGGCTTGAGGTAGTCAGCCGCATGGTCGGCGTAGAACTCGCAGGCCTCGGCGCATTTCTCGATCTCACCCAGCGCCTCCACCTTGAGCTTGCCCATCTCGGTGGTCATCGCGTGCTGGATGTCGCCCTTGCGTTGGCGCAGCTGGGCGGCAATCGCGCGCAGGATCGCCCCGCGCTCCTGCAGCGAACGCGCCGCCCAGGCCGGGAACGCCCCGGCAGCTGCCGCCAGGCGCTGCTCGACCTCCTTGGCGGTGAGCAGTTCATGGCGGTAGGTGACCTGGCCGGTCGCGGGATTGATGATGTCAGCGGTCATCACGGGTCTCCGAAAGTCAGACCCGCATTGTGCGCCCGGCCTCGTGAGCCGGATGTTGCCGGATCAGGGTGAACGCCGCGACAAAGCGTCGCAGCAGCGGCCTGCCCCGGCACCGTTCAGCTGGGGTCCTGCAGTGCCATCTGCATGTCACGCTGGCGGCGCTTTTCCGCCCGGGCAGTGATGTACCAGCCGACCACCGCCGCGATCGACACCGCCAGCACCATCAAGGTGGCCAGCGCGTTGATCTCCGGCTTGATGCCCATCCGCACCGAGGAGAACACCTTCATCGGCAAGGTCGTGGAGTTCGGCCCGGCCACGAAGCTGGCGATCACCACGTCATCAAGGGAGAGCGTGAACGCCAGCAGCCAGCCGGCCACCAGCGCCGGGGCGATGATCGGCAGGGTGATCTGGAAGAACACCTTGAGCCGGCTCGCGCCGAGATCCATGGCGGCCTCCTCCAGCGAGCGGTCCAGCTCCTGCAGCCGCGAAGACACCACCACGGTCACGAAGGACAGAGTGAAGGTGACGTGCGCGATCCAGATGCTGGTCACGCCGCGGCTGGGAAAGCCGGGGATGCCGCCCATCGCCACCAGCAGGGTCATCAGCGAGAAGCCCAGGATCACTTCCGGCATCACCAGCGGTGCGGTGATCAACGCCCCGAACAGGGTCTTGCCGGGGAAGCGGCGCATGCGGGTCATCACCATCGCCGCCATCGTGCCGAGCACGGTGGCCGCGCAGGCGGTCCAGAATGCGACCTTCAGGCTGATCCACAGCGCGTCCAGGATCTGGCGGTTGTTGAACAGCTCACCGTACCAGCGCGTGGAGAAGCCCGACCACACCGTGGCCAGCTTGGAGGCGTTGAAGGAATACACCATCAACAACAGGATAGGCAGGTACAGGAAGGCGAAGCCCAGCCCGAGCAGGCTCCAGCCCAGCCAGCGGTTGCTGCGCACCATGCTCATGCCAGCTTTCCTTCCAGCTCGCGCTGCTGCATGCGGTTGAACAGCAGGATCGGCACCAGCAGTAGGGCCAGCATCACGATCGCCACCGCCGAGGCCGTCGGCCAGTCGCGGTTGTTGAAGAACTCGCCCCACAGCACGCGGCCGATCATCAGCGTATCCGGCCCGCCGAGCATTTCCGGAATCACGAACTCCCCTACCGCCGGGATCATCACCAGCATGCAGCCGGCGATGATGCCGGTGCGCGAGAGCGGCAATGTGATCCGCACGAAGGCCTGCCACGGCTTGGCGCCGAGGTCGTAGGCCGCTTCCAGCAGGCGGTTGTCCAGCTTCACCAGGTTGGCGTACAGCGGCAGCACCATGAACGGCAGGTAGCAGTAAACGATGCCGATGTAGGCGGCGGTCGGGGTGTACAGGATCTGCAGCGGCGCATCGATCAGGCCGAGCTTGAGCAGCAGCTGGTTGAGCAGGCCGTTGCGGTCCAGGATGCCGATCCACGCATACACCCGGATCAGGAACGAGGTCCACGAGGGCAGCACCACCAGCATCATCGCCACGTTGCGCGCGGCCGGGCTCATCCGCGAGATCACATACGCCATCGGGTAGCCGATCAACAGCGTGAGCAGGGTCGAGATGACCGCGATCTTGATCGAGCTCAGGTAGGCCAGCAGGTACTGGTTGTCCTTGACCAGGGCCGCATAGCTGCCCAGGTTGAGCTTGAGCGAGAAGGCGCCGTCCACGTACTCCAGCAGCCAGGTGTACGGCGGTGAGCCGACCTGGGTGCGCGCGAAGGAGATCATCAGGATGATCACGAACGGCACCGCGAAGAACAGCAGCAGCCACAGGTACGGCGCGGCGATCACGCCGGCGCGCGTGCCCGGGAGCCAGCGCTTCCAGCCGGTCGCGCTCATGAGGTCAGCACCACGCCGTCGTTGTCGCGCCAGTGCACCCAGACGGTGTCGCCCCAGGTCAGGCCATCGCTGGCCCAGCGCTGCGAGTTGGCAAAGTTGGACAGCACCTTGGCCCCGCTCGGCAGGCGCACATGGAACACCGAGTGGCTGCCGAAGTAGGCGATCTCCTCGATCACGCCCTGCGCCTTGTTGGTGTCGCCGGCCGGTTCGTCCTTGCCGATCATCACCTTCTCCGGGCGCAGCGCGAAGGCTACCGGCTGGCCTTCGTAGCCGGTGATGCCGTGGGCGACGTAGATCGGCGCAGGGAACAGCGGCGTGCGCACGGTGACGTATTCGGGCAGGTCCTCATCGAGCACCCCGTCGAACAGGTTCACCGAACCGATGAACTCGGCCACGAACCGGTTGGCCGGCTGTTCGTAGATTTCATCCGGCTTGCCGACCTGCTGGATCCAGCCGGCATCCATCACCGCGATCCGGGTGGCCATGGTCATGGCTTCTTCCTGATCGTGGGTGACCAGCACGCAGGTCACCCCGGTGGTCTCGATGATGTTGACCAGCTCCAGCTGCATCTGCGAGCGCAGCTTCTTGTCCAGCGCGCCCATCGGCTCATCCAGCAACAGCAGCTTCGGACCCTTGGCCAGCGACCGCGCCAGCGCCACGCGCTGCTGCTGGCCACCGGAGAGCTGGTGCGGTTTGCGCTTGGCCAGCTTGGTCAACTGCACCAGCTCCAGCATCTCGCCGACACGGCGATTGATCGCATCGCGGGCCATGCCGTCCTGCTTCAGGCCGAAGGCGATGTTCTGCTCCACCGTCATGTGCGGGAACAGCGCATAGGACTGGAACATCATGTTGATCGGGCGCTGGTACGGCGGCAGCGCGTTGATGCGCTGGCCGTCCAGGTCGATGGTGCCCTGGGTGGGAGTCTCGAAGCCGCCCAGACAGCGCAGCAGCGTCGATTTGCCGCTGCCCGAGCCTCCCAGCAGCGCGAAGATCTCGCCCTTGCGCACGTCCAGGGTGACGTCGTCGAGCGCGACGAAGCCGTCGAACTCCTTGCGCAGCGCGCGGATGGACAGGTAACCCGGTTCCAGGACCGGGAGGACCGCGCCTTCCGGCTTGGCTTCAAATGGCATGGGGGGCGGCTCCAGGAGCGGCGGCAGGACGGGGGGAGCATCCCATTTTACCGGTGGTGGCCGCGTCATGTGCTACCCGGCGGGGCGGCCCGCGTTGCCGACCCCGGGTGCACGCGGCCCCCGAAACGACGACGCCGGCGCGGGGCCGGCGTCGCAGGGGGCACTCAGCGCCCGGTTTTCACCTCGGTCCACAGCCGGGTGTAGAGCTTGTCCACCTCCGGCGTGTTGATCGAGTAGGTGAACATCTTGGCCGCCACATCGGCCGGCGGGTAGATGGTCGGATCGGTGCGGATCGCCTCGTCCACCAGCGGCGTGGCCGTGGTCACCGGGTTGGCGTAATGGATGAAGTTGGTGTTGGCCGCGGCGACCTTGGGCTCGAGCAGGTAGTTGATGAAGGCGTAGGCCGCCTCCGGGTGCTTGGCATCCTTGGGGATGGCCAGCATGTCGAACCACTGCGGGGCGCCTTCGCGCGGGATCGAGTAGGCCACGGTCACGCCGTTGGAGGCCTCGGCCGCGCGGTCGCGGGCCTGGATGATGTCACCGGACCAGCCCACCACCAGGCAGGTACCGCCGTTGGCCAGCGAGCCCACGTACTGCGAAGAGTGGAAGTTCTGCACGTACGGGCGGATCGTCTTGAGCAGCGCGGCGGCCTTCTCCAACGTGGCCGGGTCCTGGCTGTGCGGATCCTCGCCCAGGTAATGCAGCGCGATGGGGATCATGTCCGACGGCGTATCCAGGATCGTGATCCCGCAGTCCTTCATCTTGGCGATGTTTTCGGGCTTGAAGATCAGGTCCCAGCTGTTGGCGATCTCGGTGCTGCCGCCGAAGCGCTGCTTGAGCAGTTCCACGTTGTAGCCGATGCCGGTGGTGCCGATCATGTACGGCACGCCGTATTCGTTGCCCGGGTCCTGCTGCGCGATGCGCTTCATCACACTCGGGTCGAGATTGGCCAGGTTCGGGATCTTGCTCTTGTCCAGCGGCAGGAACACGCCGGCCTTGATCTGGCGGCCGAAGAAATTCAGCGTCGGCACGACCACGTCGTAGCCGCTGTTGCCGGCCAGCAGCTTGGTTTCGACCATCTCATCGCTGTCGAACACGTCATAGGTCACCTTGGTGCCGGTGGCCTTCTCGAAGTTCGGGATGGTGTCTTCCGCGATGTAGTCGCTGTAGTTGTAGACGTTCAGCACCTTGGCGTCGTCCTGCTTGTCACCGCCGCCACAGGCGGTCAGCACGGATACGGCAATGCCGAGGGTGAGGATTCGCAGCTTCATCGGACTCTCCACAGGTCAGGTGCGAGTTGGGGGGAACCGGCCGGACCGGCGCAACGGGTGCCAGCCTACCGGGCATGCCCCCATTTTCCCAGCACACGGCCCTCACGGCCATGCCGGATGTGGTGCCTGGGGTCAGACGTTGAGCAGCAGGAACTCGCGCTCCCAGGAGCTGATGACCCGGAAGAAGGTCTCGTATTCCTTGCGCTTGACCGACACATAGGCACGGCAGAAGCGCTCGCCCAGCATCTCGCGCAGCGCCGGGCAGCCTTCCAGCCCGTCCAGCGCCTCGCCCAGCGAGCGTGGCAGGTCGTAGCCCAGCTCCTTGGCGCTGCCGCTGATCGGGGCGGTCGGCGAGCCCTGCTCGCGGATGCCCAGCAGCCCGGCGGCCAGGGTCGCGGCGATGGCCAGGTAAGGATTGGCGTCCGAACCGGCGAACCGGCTTTCCACCCGCATGTTCTCCGGCGTATCCAGCGGCACCCGCAGCCCGCAGGTGCGGTTGTCGAAGCCCCAGTGCACGTTGCTCGGGGAGACCTCGCCGAACATCAGCCGGCGGTAGGAGTTCACATTCGGAGCGAAGAACGCCATCGCCGCCGGCACGTACTTCTGCAGGCCGGCCAGGTAATGGCCGAACAGCGGACTGAAATCCTCACCACCGTGCTCACCGCTGAACACATTGCTGCCATCGCTGATCCGCAGCAGGCTCTGGTGGATGTGCATCGCACTGCCCGGCTCGTTCTCCATCGGCTTGGCCAGGAAGGTGGCATAGATGCCGTGGCGCATCGCCGACTCGCGCATGGTGCGCTTGAACAGGAACACCTGGTCGGCCAGGTCCATCGCATTGGCGTGGGTGAAGTTGACCTCCAGCTGCGCGGCGCCGGATTCGTGGATGAGCGTGTCCACGTCCAGCTTCATCGCGTCGCAGTAGTCATACATCAGATCGAGGATCGGATCGAACTCGTTGACCGCGTCGATCGAGTACGACTGGCGCGCCGTCTCCGGGCGACCGGAACGGCCGGCCGGCGGCAAGAGTGGGAAATCCGGGTCGGTGTTCTTCTGGACCAGGAAGAACTCCAGCTCCGGGGCCACCACCGGGCGCAGGCCGAGCTCGGCATAGGCGTTGAGCACCCGGCGCAGCACGTTGCGTGGGGCCAGCTCGTGCGGCTCGCCGGTCTTGGTGAAACAGTCGTGGATGACCTGCGCGGTGGGATCGGTCGCCCATGGCACCATGCGGACGGTGTCGGCATCCGGGCGCAGGATCATGTCCGAGTCCGAGGGCGAGGTCAGCTCGTAATAATCGTCCGGGAATTCGCCAGTGACGGTGGTGGCGAAGATGCCCTCCGGCAGGCGCGTGCCGTAATCGTGCGAGAACTTGTCGGCCGGAATGATCTTGCCGCGCGCGTTGCCGGTGATGTCCGGCACCAGGCACTCCACCTCCGTGATGCGCCGGTCCTTGAGCCAGCGCAGCAGCGTGCTCTCCTGCGGAACAGGCTTGGGGGCGGCTTTGCGCGAACGCGTTCGGGTGGTCATGACCGGTCTGCTGTAAGAGAGTTGCGGCGACAAGCATCGCCGAAAGCGTGAAAAATGCTGTGATAGAACCGATTGTCAGCCACCCGCCACTCAGGATGCCACTGCACCCCGAGCACGAAACGGTGCGAGGTACTGCGCGCCGCTTCGATCAGCCCATCCGCGGCGATGGCCTCGACCCGCAGCCCGTCGGCCAACCGGTCGATGCCCTGCCCGTGCACGGAATTGACCGTTGCCGTGGGCACCCCGGCCCAGCCGGCCAGCCAACCGCCTTCGGACAGCTGCACCGCATGTGCAGGACCATACTGCACCTCGACCGCCGCCTGTGGGTCTTCGCGATGATCGCCCAGCCCCGGCACCTCGTGCACGCGCGGATGCAGGCTGCCGCCGAGCGCCACGTTCAATTCCTGGAAACCGCGACAGATCGCCAGCACCGGCAGATCGCGGGCCAGCGCTTCATGCAACAAGGACAGCGCGTTCGCATCGCGCGCCGGGTCATGCCGATTGCCCGGCCAGCTCGGCGGCCCCGCATACAGATGCGGCTCGATGTTGCTTACCGCGCCGGTCAGCAGCAGGCCCTGCAGCCGGTCCAGCCACGGCGCGGCCGGCAGCGGCGGTTGCAGGCTGGGCAACAGCACCGGAGTGACGCCGGCCGCCTCGACCAGCGCGCGGATGTACTTTTCACCGGCCGCCGCGAAGCGGTGATGGCCCAACATCGTGCTGTCGGTGGGCAGGCCGACCCAAGAGGGCGAGACCATGCGTCATGCTCGGATGACCTGCAACCACGTTACCCCTGCGCGCAGATCCCGCGCAACTCAGCGCCGCCTCGTCGGCGCGCGCGCCCTCACACGCCGGGCGCAGACGCTGCGACAGACTGCCCGCTGTTACGCGCCTCGGTTGCTGGCATCCTTTGTCCATGATTCCTGACTTGTCCATCGCCCGCCGGAGCCCGGCATGACCACCGCCGGCGAGACGCACGCACCCAGCTGGTACGCCGACAGCGTGGCTGATGCCCCGCTGCGTGAGCCACTGGCCGGCGATCTGAACGCCGACGTCTGCGTGCTCGGCGCCGGTTACACCGGCCTCTCCGCCGCGCTCACCCTCGCCGAACGCGGGTATCGCGTCGTGCTGCTGGAGGCCCACCGGGTCGGCTGGGGGGCCTCAGGGCGCAACGGCGGCCAGGCCATCGTCGGCTACGGCTGCGAGGTGGACACGCTCGAGCATCTGGTCGGCGCCGAAGATGCGCGGGCGCTGTTCGAGTTCTCGCGCGACGGCATGCGCCTGCTGCGCGACCGCATCGCCCGCCACCAGATCGACTGCGACTGGCGCGACGGCCACGCCAGCGTGCCGATCAAGCCCCGCCAGGAGCGCATGCTGCGCGCCGGGCTGATCGATCTGGCCCAGCGCTACGACTATCCCCTGGAGTGGTGGGACCGCGCCCAGCTGCGCGGGCAACTGGACAGTCCGCGCTATCGCGGGGCCATGTTCGATCCTCACAGCGGCCACCTGCATCCGCTGGCCTACGCACAGGGCCTGGCCCGTGCCGCCGAGGCAGCCGGGGCGGTGATCCACGAGCAGTCGCCGGTACTGCAGTTGATCCGGGGGGCCCGGCCGCAACTGCGTACCGCGCACGGCACGGTCAGCGCCGATCACGTGGTGATCGCCGGCAACGCCTGGCTGGAGGGCATCGCGCCGGAGCTGGAATCGCGGATCATGCCGGTCGGCACCTACATCGGCGCCAGCGCGGTCCTCGGACAGGCGCGGGCGCAATCACTGATCCGCAACGACATGGCCGTGGCCGATGTCAGCTGGGCGCTGGACTATTTCCGACTGAGCCGCGACCACCGCCTGCTGTTCGGCGGCCAGGCCAGCTACTCCGCCCTGCCCCCGCCCGGCCTGCGCGGGGTGATGACCCGGCGCATGCGCGCGGTGTTCCCGCAGCTGGCCGACGTGGAGCTGGAGTACGTGTGGGGCGGTTATGTCGACATCACCCGCAACCGTGCCCCGCACTGGGGCCGGCTGACCCCGAATGTCTATTTCGCGCAGGGCTTTTCCGGCCACGGTGTTGCCGCTGCGGGCCTGGCAGGCCAGGTGCTGGCCGAGGCGATTGCCGGGCAGGCGGAGCGGCTGGACGTGTTCGAGCGTATCCCGCACCGCCCTTTCCCCGGCGGGCGCCTGCTGCGGACGCCGCTGCTGGTGGCGGCGATGTCCTGGTACAAGCTGCGCGATGCGTTGTGGTGAGGGTTCAAGGGGTTTTCGGCGGGGCGGCGGGCTCGGCGGCGGTGCCGGCCGGGTACTGCGCGGCGTCGGGTTCGAGCCCTTGTGCCGATTCGACACTTCCAGACACTCAACGACCTCCGCGGCCGTCCGCCGCGGAATTGTGAAGATCGTCGTGCCGTAGGCTGCCCGCCCTGCAATTACGCACTGCGATGGAAAAGTGAGACGGGGCGCGGCATCTGAAATCAGGCTTTCCACTTTCCGGCAGTTCCACAACAGGACGCGCAGCGGATGTTATGGCAGTGCTTACCACGCCCTCCACGGGTCGGATCACATAAAAACGAAACGAGCAGAATGCGTCACATCAACGCCTGCGGTGACTGAGACAGGCGTTTCTCGAGCTCGTGGATTCATCCGCGCGGCTACAGCGCCTCACTAATGCCGGCGCCAGAGCCGGCATGAAGCTTATCACCCCAAAATGAGATATGTGTCACGCCCATGAACGTGACACACGCCTGTGCGTCCATCCATACCCTGTGCCGCCAACGCGCCGGACCACTTGCGCAATTGCATAATCGGACGTGTATATATACCGTCCAATCTAATCGCGGCATTGCTACACAGGGATGTTGAAGGCACGAACAGGGGAAGCCAGTGCGCGGAGAGTGGTGGAAAAATGGAATTCAGTTGAATCTGCGCATCGAGCCGATCGGGCTTGTTCTCGCTGTGTTCTACGCATTTGCATGCTGGGGGGCGCGCAAACTATCCCTCGACCAGTTCTACCTGCCTGCGGGTATACGAGTGGCCGCCCTGCTGCTTTGCCCACCCCGACTGTGGCCCTACCTGTTCCTTGGCGAATACGCCTACTTTGCTCAGATGCGTTACCCGATGATCGACAAGTACGGGTTGACGTGGGTCATCCTCGCCTCCGTCTCGCTGATGCCCACGGTAGCAATGATCGTGCGACTGCATCGCAGGATGATGGCCGCTACGACGCAGGCTTGGTTGCTTTCAGTTGGCGCGGCATCGGCCGTAGCCGTTACGTCAATCAATCTTGCTCTGGCGGAATTGCTTTGGACAACACCAGATATGCCATTGCTGGCCGGCATAGCGCGCTACATCGTAGGTGACTTCATCGGGATTCTGACCGTGGCACCGCTCGCCTTGCTTTGGGCAAGGAGGAACACCGAGCCGGCATGGACAAGTAGATTGCTCACCCCAATCATTGGCGCGCTCGGCTTAATGATCCTGCTAGGCATATGCACGACGCTGATACCTGCGGAATCATCTACGGCCAAAAGCAGCCTGCAGCTGCTAATGGCGCTCCCAGCCATTGCACTGACATGCCTGCTCGGCTGGCGTGGCGCAGCGGTGGCGGTGCCAACACTTAATCTGATCATCGGCCTTACCACGCCCAAGCCATTCCCGTCTGCATTTGATCAGTCCACGTTTACCACGCAAATGATCATGGCCATCGCAGGCGCCGCGCTACTCATGTTCGGCTCCAGGATCACTCATTACTATCACCGCTACCGAATCAGGGACGATGGTGAGAAGAACGCGATCAAACTGGCCAGAAAGTCTCATATGGCCAGGGAGAACGGTCTGCGCGAGCGCGCGCTCAACCTTCGTAAGCTCGGAGATGGCATTGACGTCTCCCTCAATGAAGTCGTGAACTGGCTGAAGTTGCAGGGACACCACGAGATCGCCAGCGGCTTGCTTCACACTGCGACGGTGCATTCGCGCTTGTTCCGCGAACAGGCAAGCATGGTCTATCCCACCACATTGGATCAACTCGGCCTTTATGTGGCATTGCAAATGGGTGGCCTGCGCGAAGCGTGGGAGAAGACCGCCCGGGTTGCCCGGCCTCGCCTGGAGGGTGATCCCTGCCTGCTGAGCAATGATTTGCAGTTGGCTGCCTATCGCGCACTGAGCGATGCCGTATCCCTTCTGTTAGAGCATGAGACGGGTCAGGTAGTGGTTCGTGCCCGTTGTGGACGTTTCGGGCCACAGCGGGGAATTCTCGTAGTCGTCGCTCTTCTTGATTCGGCACAGGCATTGTCCGAGACAACGATCACTATGGCAGATGAGCAATTGGCCGGCCTGTCCCTCGCATATGGCGGCGTCGTGCAGTGCCGTCGCAACCGGATCAGGTTGCTGCTGACGGAAACAGCAATCGGCTCTTCCAACAGAGTAGCCCGCTTCCATTCGGTGAAGCGCGGAACAGCTGACCTGGACAATAGCGAAGCGTTGACCTGATCGGAACCTGACCAAACCTACCTCGCTGCCTTCGAGGATTACGGTCATTAGCAAGACGGCACGCCACTTCAACTTTCTATCGAACGACGTGCTGTCACCCTTGGGATGACAGCACGTCGTAGATGCCGTATCAGAGCATTCCTAGTGTCGCTCATCCGCGACTTCGACAGCCCACACAGCGTCGCCGCCCCGCCCATAGCGCACTAACGAGAATTTTGCCCCCCGGTACACTTCGACCCGCGCTGCGTTCGGGGAGTGCCGCACTTGCTGCGTTGGCAACGACACCCGAGCCAATCTGTCGCCCGCAGGCAACGTCCAGAAGACGTCATCGGTATTCCCGATAATCACCTGCACTCGGCCAGCAAGATCATTCACCTGGAAATACGAGATACCGTCCCGCTGGAATCCGTACACGAGCCAGTTCGGATCCTGACTCAGGTTGGCAGCCATCGGCTGCGCTTGGCCCAGCCCGCTTCTCGCCAGAGGAGTTCCGTGACTATCGGACTGGGCCATTCCGACCATCGGAACCGATGCGAGAATCACGATACCCACCACACCAACAATCCTTGGAATGCGCACATTTACCTCCTGAGTTAAAAACCGATGAGGGGAACTTCGGCGATAGTAACTGTAACCGGCGGTCCACCGAACAATGACCACCTTGAGTGGCGAGACCAGTACGACGCGCCCATCGGCAACCGGGCCACCCGGCAACCAGGCCGGGACTGCGACATTGCGCGTCGCCCTAGCCCCTAAAGTTACGCGTGAAACCGCCGCTACCAGTCCCGACCCACTCGGAACCGAGCGTACGCCTCATGCCGGCACTGTTGCAGGGCGCTGTCCTCAGCGACCCCGGTGATGCCCTGCCCCAGCGGATCCTGCTGGTGGAAAACTCGCGCACGTTCACCAGCATGCTGCGCGAGGCGATCGAGCAGCGGCTGGAGCTGCCGGTGTCGGTCGCGACCAGCCTGGCCGAGGCCGGGCGGTTGCTGGATGAGGAACACGGCTGGTTCCTGGTCCTGACCGGCCTGGTGCTGGCCGATGGTGACCGCGATACCGTGGTGGACTACTTCCTCTCACGCGGGTTGCCCACGGTGGTGGTCAGTGGCGTCTACGACGAGGACCTGCGCAAACGGGTGCTGCAGCAGCAGATCATCGATTACGTGCTGAAGAACACGCCGGGCAGCATCGATTACCTGGTGTGGCTGGTACAGCGGCTGGAGCGCAACCGGCGGATCGCCGCGGTGGTGGTGGATGATTCGATGTCGGCACGGATGTACGCCGCCTCGCTGCTGCGCATGTACGGGCATGATGTCTACGAGGCGGCCGACGGTGCCGAAGGGCTGAAGGCAATCGAAGCGCACCCGGCGATCCGGCTGGCCGTGGTCGACCAGGAGATGCCGGGCATGGAGGGGGTGGAGTTCACCCGCCGCCTGCGCACGATGCGCTCACGCGACAAGCTGGCGGTGATCGGGATCTCCGGCAATACCGACCCGTCGCTGATCCCGCGCTTCCTCAAGAACGGCGCCAACGATTTCCTGCGCAAGCCCTTCTCGCGCGAGGAGTTCTTCTGCCGCGTCTCGCAGAACGTGGACCAGCTGGAGCTGATCGGCACCCTGCAGGACCTGGCCACCCGCGATTTCCTGACCGGCCTGCCCAATCGCCGCTGCTTCCTGGAACAGAGCCAGCGCCAGCTGCCGCAGCTGCACCTGGATGGTGAGCAGGTGGCGGTGGCGATGATCGATATCGACCACTTCAAGCACATCAACGATACCCATGGCCACGAGGCCGGCGATGACGCGCTGCGCGCGGTGGCCGCGGCGGTCGCCCAGCACGCGCGCCAGGAAGACCTGATCGCGCGCTTCGGTGGCGAGGAGTTCTGCCTGCTGGTGCCCGGCATGGATGAAGAGCAGGCCGTGCATTACTTCGACGAACTGCGCCAGGCCATCGCCGCGCTGGAGGTCGACCTGGGCCACACCACGCTGCGCATGACGGTGAGCATCGGGCTGTGCTGCCTGCGCCCGCAGCGCGACTCGCTGCACCGGCTGATTTCCGAGGCCGACCGCCAGCTGTACCTGGCCAAGGCCGGCGGCCGCAACCGGGTCCACTGCGCCACCGTGGCCACCGGCCCACGCCAGCGCGAGCCTGCCCTGGTGCCTTGATCGAGATCAACGCGGCCCCGGCCGCGACTGCCTAGAGTCGCCCCCAGTTGAACAGCGCGGGGAACGCACCATGGCACTTCTGGTCTGGCAGGACGATCTGAACATCGGTATCGATGTCATCGATCACCAGCACATGCGCATCGTGGAGATGCTCAACCACCTGCACGTCGCCCAGAAGAGCCTGGAGCGGCTGGCCGTGGCCGAGGTGATCGACGAGCTGGTGGATTACACGATGTCCCATTTCGCCTTCGAAGAAGAGCTGATGGAGGAAGCCGGCTATCCGTTCTGTTCGGCGCACAAGCGCGTGCATGAGATCTTCGGCAAGCGCGTGGGCGAGTACCGGCTGCGTTTCCAGGCCGGTGAGGACATCACCGAAGAGCTGCGCACGATGCTCTCGCGCTGGCTGTTCAATCATATCCGGGGCGACGACAAGGCCTACGCACCGCAGGTCAAGCAGCATCTCAACCAGTTCGCGCGCGAGCACCAGCAGGGTAGTTGGCTGGGCCGCACGCTCAAGCGCTTCTTCCGCTGATCAGCGCCCGCGCCGGCCCATCGCCAGCAGGGCGACGATGGTGATCAATGCGGTGACGCACAGGTAATAGCCCACGGCGACCAGGCCATAGCGTTCGGCCAGCCAGGTGGCCACGTATGGCGCCGGGGCCGCACCGAGAATGCCGGCCAGGTTGAACGAGAGCGAGGCGCCGGTGTAGCGCACCTGCACCGGATAGATCTCGGCCAGGAAGGTGCCGCACGGGCCGTAGGTCAGGCCCATCAGGAACAGGCCCAGCGCCAGGAACCCCAACACCAGCCACGGGCTGCCGGCCTGGAACAGCGGCGCGAACGCCACGCCGAAGGCGAGGATCAGGCCGCTGGCCACGATCATCGTGCGGCGCGTGCCCCAACGGTCGCCGTACAGCGCGGAAATGGGAATGCCCGCCGCGAAGAACAGGATGCCGACCATCTGCAGCAGCAGGAACTGCTCGCGCGAGTAGCCCAGCACGGTGGTGCCATGGCCGAGGGTGAACACCGTCATCAGGTAGAACAGCACGAAGGTGGCGAACGCTCCCAGCGTGCCCAGTACCAGCGTCAGCGGATGTTCGCGCAGCACCGTCCACATCGGCAGCCTGACCCGCTCGTTGCGGTCCAGTGCGGCCTGGAACTGCGGGGTCTCGTGGATGTTCAGGCGCACCCACAGGCCGATGCCGACCAGCAGCGAACTGGCCAGGAAGGGCACGCGCCACCCCCATTGCAGGAAATCTGCTTCGCTCATCGCGCGGCCGAGCAGCAGGAAGATACCGGCCGAGAGCAGGAAGCCCAGCGGAGCACCCAACTGCGGGAACATGCCGTACCAGGCGCGCTTGCCGGGCGGTGCATTCTCGGTGGCCAGCAGCACCGCACCACCCCACTCTCCCCCCAGCCCCAGGCCTTGCCCGAAACGGCACAACGCCAGCAGTGCCGGTGCGACCAGGCCAATGCTGGCATGCGTGGGCAGCAGGCCGATGGCCACCGTGGAAACCCCCATCGTCAGCAATGCTGCTACCAGCGTGGCCTTGCGCCCGATGCGGTCGCCGTAGTGACCGAACACCGCCGAGCCGACCGGCCGCGCGATGAAGGCCACGGCGAAGGTCGCCAGCGACTGCAGCATCGCCGCGCCATCGCTGCTCTCGGGGAAGAACAGGTGCGGAAACACCAGCACCGCCGCGGTGGCGTAGATGTAGAAATCGAAGAACTCGATGGTGGTGCCGATCAGGCTCGCCAGCAGGATGCGGCGGGGGGAGTTCACGACGGGTGCGACAGCAGGTGTGGACATCGGGTACGCAGAAAAGGGCAGCTGCCGGATTCTGCCACGCCCTCCCCAAGCCTGCCGCGATGGTTGCAGACGAGACTGTCAGCCAGTGACCGGGTCCACAGGCTGCGTGCCGGCCGGGAACTTCCATCCGACCACCGGGTCTAACCGCGGTCACCCGCCAGGAAGGTTCCGGATGTCAGGCTCAAGGAAGCGTGCCCGCTCGCGCTGGACCCAGACCAGCGCCATCGCGGTGGTGATGGCCGTACACGGGCTGATGCTGGGCGTGCTGCTGCGCTCACCCGGCCCGGGCGATGCCTTCCCGGATGAGCGCCTGCAGGTGTACTGGCTGCCTCGCCCGTTGCCGGTACCGGTTTCGCCACCGCCCAGTGCCACGACGCCCCGCACACGGCAGGCCGCCGCATCGCAGCGCCTGCCTGCGCCGGCCGTGGTCGTGCCGGTCGCCGCAGCCGCCGCCGCGCCGGCTCTGCCGGAAGTGACCGCCCCGCTTGATCTGAGCGTGCCATCGTCGCTGACCGGCAGCGGCATCGAAGCGGCCTCACTGGCCCCGCGCGTGCTGGGCGCCCGTGACGTGCACGCGGCCTTCCAACCGCGGCGCGAGCGCTTCCGGATGAACGCCGGAATGTCGCCGGAGCAGATCGTGCAGGGCATTTTCCAGCTGATCGGTGCCTGGCCGCCCGGCTACACGGTGGACCAGTGCCGCCTGACGCGGCAGCAGATCGACTACCTGCGCAACGCGGTGGATGAACGGGATCGCGACCTGCTGCGCGAGTCGCTGGTCCGCCACAGCCAGGACTGCTGAGCGAGGTCAGCCGCCCAGGTGGATCCAGGTCGCCTTGAGTTCGGTGTACTTGTCGAAGGCGTGCAGGGATTTGTCGCGGCCGATGCCGGACTGCTTGTAGCCACCGAACGGGGCGGTCATGTCGCCGCCATCCCACTGGTTGACCCAGACGCTGCCGGCACGCAGGCCGCGTGCCACCCGGTGCGCGCGGCCCAGGTCGCGCGTCCATACGCCAGCGGCCAGCCCGTAGATCGAATCATTGGCCATGCGCAGCGCGTCCGCCTCGTGATCGAAGGTGAGCACCGAGAGGACCGGCCCGAAGATTTCCTCGCGGGCGATCGTGTGCTGCGGATCGACCTCATCGAACACGGTCGGCTCGACATAGCTGCCACCCGGCACCACCTCCAAGCGCTTGCCACCCAGCAGCAGGCGCGCGCCCTCGGCCTCGCCGCGCGCCACGTAGTCCAGCACGCGGCCGGCGTGGGCGTCGTCGACCAGCGCGCCCATCGCCGCCTCCGGCTCGAACGGGTGCTGTGGCTGCATGTGCCGCCCATGCGCCAGGACCCGGGCCACGAAGGCATCCTTGATCGAGCGCTGGACCAGCAGGCGCGAGCCGGCGGTGCACACCTCGCCCTGGTTGTAGAAGATCGCCGTGGCGGCGGCCTGGGCGGCCTTGTCCAGATCGGGCGTATCGGCGAACACGAGGTTCGGGCTCTTGCCACCGCACTCCAGCCAGGTGCGCTTGAGATTCGATCTGCCCGCGCATTGCAGCAACCGGCGGCCCACCGCGGTGGAACCGGTGAAGGCCAGCGCATCCACGTCCATGTGCAGCGCCAGCGGCTCACCGGTGCGCTCGCCGTGGCCAGGCAGTACGTTGAACACGCCATCGGGCACACCGGCCTCGGCCACCAGTGCGGCCAGGCGGATCGCGCTCAACGGCGAGCGTTCGGAGGGTTTGAGGACCACGGAATTGCCTGCCGCCAGCGCCGGGGCAATCTTCCACGACGCCATCAGCAGCGGGAAATTCCACGGCACGATCACCGCGACAACGCCGACCGGCTCGCGGGTGATCAGGCCCAACGTGTCGAGCGCTGTAGGGGCGACTTCGCCGTATACCTTGTCCACCGCCTCGGCGGTCCAGCGCAGGCACCGCACGACGCCGGCCAGATCGCCTTCGCGTGCGTCGCGGACCGGCTTGCCCATGTCCAGGGTTTCCAGCAACGCGAGCGCATCGGCGTGCTGCTCGACCAGATCGGCCAGCCGCAGCAGCACCTGCTTGCGGTGCGAGGGTGCCGCCCGCGACCAGTCGCCCGCATCGAAACTGCGACGCGCCGCGGCGACCGCACGGTCAACGTCTGTCGTATCGGCGTCGGCTACCTGCACCAGCACGCGGCCATCGATCGGGCTGATGCAGTCATAGCGCGCGCCACTGGCGGCGTCCACGTAGCGCCCATCGATGAAGGCCTGGCCTTGGAAGGTCAGTGCATCGGCCTGGCGCTGCCAGTCCTCACGGGTGCGTGCGGCGGTCATCGGCGTCGTCCTCGTTCAGTGAGTCGGGTAAAGCGGTTATACCCGCGGCCATCACGGGATGACGTGATGCGGGTGCGATAAAGTCGTGACCGTCGCGAACCTGCAGAGTGCCCCATGCCTCGTCCCGAGTTGTCGTTGTCCACCCTGGCCGGACAAGCGCCAGCAGAGCTGGACGCCTATTGGATGCCATTCACCGCCAACCGCCAGTTCAAGGCTGCGCCGCACCTGCTGGTACGCGCTGAGGGCATGTACTACCACGACGTCGACGACCGCCCGATCCTGGATGGCGCGGCCGGCCTGTGGTGCTGCAACGCGGGGCATGCGCGGCCGCGGATCGTCCAGGCGATCCAGCAGCAGGCCGCCACGCTGGATTTCGCGCCACCGTTCCAGATGGGCTCGCCGTTGCCGTTCGTGCTGGCGCAGCGGCTGGCCGCACTGGCACCGGCCAGCTTGAACCATGTGTTCTTCACCAACTCCGGCTCCGAGGCGGTGGATACCGCGATGAAGATCGCGCTGGCCTACCATCGCCTGCGCGGCGAGGGTCACCGCACCCGCTTCATCGGGCGGGAGAAGGCGTATCACGGCGTCGGCTTCGGCGGCCTGTCTATCGGTGGCCTGCCCAACAACCGCAAGACGTTCGGGCCGTTGTTGCCCGGTAGCGATTTCCTGCGCCATACGCTCGATCTGGAGCGCAATGCCTTCAGCCCTGGCCTGCCCCGCCACGGGGCCGAACTGGCCGAGGATCTGGAGCGCCTGATCGCGCTGCACGATGCCTCCACCATCGCCGCCGTGTTCGTCGAGCCGATCGCCGGTTCGGCCGGGGTGATCCTGCCCGCGCCGGGCTATCTGCAGCGCCTGCGCGAGATCTGCGACCAGCACGGCATTCTGCTGGTGTTCGACGAGGTGATCACCGGTTTCGGCCGGGTCGGCCACGCCTTCGCCGCCCAGCGCTTCGGGGTCACCCCGGACCTGCTCACCCTGGCCAAGGGCCTGACCAACGGCGCGGTGCCGATGGGCGCGGTGCTGGCCAGCGATGCGATCCACGGCGCCTTCATGCAGGGCCCGACGGCCGCCATCGAATTTTTCCACGGCTATACCTATTCCGGTCACCCGCTGGCGTGTGCGGCTGCGCTGGCCGCATTGGATACCTACGCCGAGGAGCATCTGTTCGAGCGCGCCCTGGAACTGGGTGATTACTGGCAGGAGCGACTGCACAGCCTGCGCGGACTGCCGCATGTGGTGGACATCCGCAACTTCGGGCTGATCGGCGCAGTCGAGCTGATGCCGCGCAAAGACGCCCCCGGCGCGCGCGGCTATGAGGTATTCGAGCGCTGCTTCCGCGATGGTCAGTTGCTGGTGCGCTGCACCGGCGATGTGATCGCGCTGTCGCCCCCGCTGATCCTGGACCGCAGCCACATCGACCACATCGTGGATGTGCTGGGCGAGATGATCCGCGCCACCGGCTGAGCCTGAATCCGTCGGCGACGACGCCGGCCGCCGCGATCCTTACAATGGTCGGTCACGTTTCGCTCGCGTACCGGATTGCATGGACATTGTCGTCAAAGAAGAACTCAAGGCCTATATCGACCCGCTGACCCCGGACGAGCACGACGCCCTGGAGCGCAGCATCCTCGCCGAAGGCTGCCGCGACGCGCTGGTGCTGTGGGGCGAGGTGCTGGTGGATGGCCACAACCGCTACGGCATCTGCCAGAAGCACGGCCTGCCGTTCCAGACGATCCAGAACACGCGATTCCAGTCGATGGACGACGTCCATCTGTGGATGATCGAGCAGCACCTGGGCCGCCGCAGCGTCTCCGACTTCCAGCGTGGCGTGCTGGCGCTGCGCAAGCGCGACATCCTGGCCGAGCGCCACCGCGCCGATCAGGCCCAGCTGCAGAAGGAAAGCGATGGCGAGATCGGCGGCCCGGCCGATGCTGGTGACGAGGACAGCCCGCCGTGGGCGGCCGCGCCGAAGGTCAGCCGCGCCGACATGGCCCGCGAAGCGCGCCTGAGCAGCAGCCAGGTGACGATGATCGAGCGCATCCACAAGCAGGCCGCGCCGGAACTGGTGGAAGCGGTCAAGACCGGGGTGATCTCGATCAGCGCCGCGGCCGCCGTGGCCGACCTGCCGGAAGACGAACAGCGTGCCGCAGCCGCTGCCGGCAAGGACGAGCTCAAGCAGGCCGCCAAGCGTGTGCGCGAGTCCAAGCGCAAGCCGCGCAAGCCGGCCCAGGAGGTGCTGCACAGCGCCGATGGCGACGCCGAAGCCGACCCCAGCCGCGCCGCCGAGATCGCCGATGCGCTCAACGCACTGGGCGAAGGCCCGGCCGAGCTGCGCCAGCGGATCATCGCGCTGACCCTGGAGAACGACACCCTGCGCCAGCAGCTGGCCGCGCTGCGCAAGCAGGTGGCGGACCTCTGAGGGTAGTGCCGGCCGCTGGCCGGCAACGCGATTGACCTTCGGGTGGGGAGCCTGGTTGCCGGCCAGCGGCCGGCACTACCTCGCAATCATCTTTCGGTCGTTAGACTGCCGGGATGACGCCCCTCTCCCCGCCCGACCCGCGCCGTGCCCAGCTGCGACGGCTGAAACTGATCGCCCTGGCCATGCTGGTGGCGATGCTGGCCGGCTTCGCGGTCAGCCATTGGCACGGCGAACGCGGCATCTGGGCCTGGGTCTCGGCCTTCTGCGAAGCCGCTGCCGTCGGCGCCCTGGCCGACTGGTTCGCGGTGGTCGCGCTGTTCCGGCGTCCGCTGGGGCTGCCGATCCCGCATACCGCGATCATCCCGCGCAGCAAGGACCGCATCGCCGACAGCCTGGCGCTGTTCGTCCGCGACCAATTCCTGGAACCCCAGGCGCTGCTGGCCCGGCTGCAGGTGTTCGATCCGGCCAGCCGCCTGGGCAGCTGGCTGGCCGAGCCGGCGCGGGCCCGCATGCTGGCCGACATGGCCCGCGGCTGGGCCCTGCAGGCGCTGGATTTCCTTGACGAAGCGGCGGTCCGGCGCAGCATCCAGGGCTTTGTGATCCAGCAGCTGCGGCAATGGAACGCAGCCGCCACGGCGGGTGAACTGCTAAGCCTGCTCACCGCCGACAACCGCCACCAGCGCGTGCTGGATGAAGGCCTGACCCGCATCAGCGAATGGCTGGGCAACAAGACGGTCAAGGACCGCGCCTCCACCCTGATCGTGGGCTACATCCAGCGCGAGTGGCCCAAGCTGGCCAGCACGGTCAACTGGGTCAAGCCGATCGACGAGATCGGTGACACCCTCGCCGAGCGCCTGGCGCACGCGGTGCTGGAAGAACTGCAGCAGATCCTGGCCCAGCCGGAACATCCGCTGCGGCGCGATTACGAAACCTGGCTGAGCGACTACATCCAGCGGCTGCGCGAGGACCCGGCCCTGGCCGAGAAGGTCGAGCAGCTCAAACAGCAGGTGATCGACCACCCGGCCGTGCAGGAGTACGTGCAGGGCCTGTGGGCGCGGATCCACGCCAGCCTGCGTGCCGACCTGGCCAGCGAGGACTCCGCGCTGGCCGGCCATCTGCGCCGCAGCCTGGCCTCGGTGGGTGAGGCGCTGCAGGCCGACCCGTCGCTGCGCGAAGCACTCAACCAGCACCTGATGGACGGTGCCGAACGCCTGACCACGCGCCTGCGCAGCGGCGTGACCGAGCACATCGCGCAGACCGTCAAAGGATGGGACGAACGCCACCTGGTCGAGCAGCTGGAATTGAGCGTGGGCCGCGACCTGCAGTTCATCCGTTTCAATGGCACCCTGGTGGGCGGCCTGATCGGCGTGATCCTGCACGCGCTGACCGTCTGGTTCCACTGGTAACACCGGAAGCATGCGCGCCCGGCGACGCTGGCAGGATCGCTGCCAGCGTCGTGGGATGGCTCAGCCAGCGACCGCCCGTACCGCCGCCACCAGCGCGTCCATCTGCGCCGGCGTGCTGAAGATGCCCGGCGTCACCCGCAGGCAGGCGCCGGAGGCGAGCCCTTCGCGTGGCACCACGAACACCCCCGACTGCTTCACCATCCGCTGCGAGGTGGCGGTGTTGTCGCGCATCGTGGTCTGCCCGCGCAACCGGAACGAGGTAATCGCACTGGACAGGCGCGGGTCGTCCGACCCCAGCAACTGGATGCGCGCATCGTCCCGCAATGCGTCCATCCACTGAGCGCGCAGGCGCAGCAGGCGCGCACGCTTGTTGGCGACACCGATGCGCTCGTGCAGATCCAGCGCCACCGGCAACGCCATGTACGCCGCGAAATTGACCGTGCCGGTGTGCACGCGGGTGCGGATGTCGTCGTGATCCTGCTCGCCCATGTACGGATCCAGATCGCGGACACGCCCGCGGCGGACATACACCGCGCCGACGCCGACCGGCGCGCCGATCCACTTGTGCAGGTTGATCCCGATGAAATCCACCCCCAGTGCGCGCAGCGGCGTATCCACCTGACCGATGCCGTGCGCCGCGTCGAGCACCACCTCCACGCCGGCTGCCCTGGCCAGCGCGGCGATCTCGGCCACTGGCAGCAGCATGCCGTTGCGGTGGTTGACGTGGGTCAGCAACAGCAGGCGCACGCGCGGGTTGGCGGCCAGCGCGCGGCGGTAGGTCTCCACGATGCTGTCGTGGTCGAACGGCTCGGGCAGCGTGATCGCCACCGGCTGCACGCCGCGCCGCGCCTGCAGCCACTGCATCGCGCTGATCATGCTGTCGTAGTCGGTATCGGCATACATCACCGCATCGCCTGGCGACAGCCCGCGGTAGCTGCCGATCAGTACCTGCATTGCCTCGGTGGCGCCACGGGTGAGCACGATCTCGTCGGTCTCCACGCCCAGCACCTGTGCCAGGCGTACGCGGGCCTGTTCGAACAGCGGTGGAAACGCCAGCCGCCCGAACCAGGCGTTGCCGGCATTCACCGTGGCGGTAGCCTGCTGGTACGCCTGCAGTACCGGGCGCGCCATTGCGCCCCAGTAGCCGTTGTCCAGCATGACGACCTCGTCGGTGAGGTCATACAGTGCGCGGACCTGGTCCCACCAGCCTTCATCACCGGCAAGCTCGGCCGGCGTGCGTGTGCCCACCGCCGGCAGCACCATCGGTTCAGTGCCCATGGCGGTCGCACCGGACAGCGCCGTGGCGAGTGGCAGGGCCAGCGCGCCACGCAGCAGATGTCGTCGTTGCCGGTCCATCAGTAGCGGATCCGGTATTCGGCGTAGAGGTTGCGGCCGTCAGTGTCATACGGCGCGTTCCGCGAGTAGATCAGGCCACGGCTGGCCTGGAAGCTGGCCTCGTCCGGGTAGCGGTTGAAGAGGTTGTCCGCGCCGATCCGCAGCGTCTGCTGCTCGGTGACGTTCCAGCTCACCGCCAGATCGACGAAGCTCATCGCCCCGAAGCGCTGGAAGATGTCGCCGGTGGCATTGCCCGAAGAGTCTGTCCATGCCCCGTAGTATCGCAGCTTGCCGAGCACGCTGAAGCGGCCCCACGCATAGGTACTGCTGAGCGTGGCCTTCTGCCGCGGCAGGCGCTCTTCGAAGATGCGGCGCTGGCTTTCGTTGGTGGCCACGCCGGTGGCACCACTGTCCACCTGGGTCTGGTTGTAGTTGTAGCCCAGCGTGGTGCTCAGGCGGCCCGCGCCGAGTGCGGTGGTGTGGCTGGCCACCACGTCGACACCGCGCGTGGTGGTGTCGAAATCGTTGGTGTAGAAGCTCACCGAGGTGTACGCCAGCGGGTTGGGTACCCCGGCCGGCACCGCGAACGAGGCCGACTGGCTGAAGCGATCGGTGACCTTGATGTCGTACAGGTCCACCGAGCCGGAGAAGCCGAGCTCATTCTTCCAGGTCAGACCGAGCGAGGCGGTGCGCGATTGCTCCGGCTTGAGCGGTTTGGCCCCCAGCTGGATCGCCAGCGGATCGCTGGGCGACAGGCGGCCGGTGGTGAACACCTGCAAGGTCACGGTATCCAGGCCCTGCTGGGTGCTCTGGGTGTAGAGCTGGCCAGGCGTGGGCGCACGGAAGCCGGTGGAGACCGAGCCGCGCAGCGCCAGGTCCGGGGTGAACTCGAAGCGGCTGGAGAGCTTGCCGTCCACGCTCTCACCGAACGCGGAGAAGTGTTCGTATCGGGTCGCCGCGCCCACGGTCCAGCGGGCGGTCAACGGCGCCTCGACATCGATGTAGGCCGCGCGGCTGCGCTGGCTCCAGCGCCCGGCATTGGCCGCGCTGAACCCCGGCGCACCGTTGGCGCCCCCGGCCAGGCCGGTCACCGCGCCCGGGCCGATCGCATACGACGCCGGATCACCGGCATCCACGCCGTAGGTCTCCTCGCGCGTCTCCGCACCGAAGGCGATGTTGATCGGCGCGGCCAGCGCACTGACCGGCAGCGAGTAGACGATATCCGCGTTGAGGTTCTTCTCTTCCTGCGAGAGCCGGCCGAGGTAGAACGCGGTGGGGCTGTCCGGGCCGAGCGAGGCATTGATCGAGTTGCCCAGCGTGTAGTCGATGCGGTTGCGCCCGTAGGAGCCGCTCACATCCCAGCGCCAGCGCTCGCCCCAGTAACCGCGCAGACCGAGCACGCCCTGCAGATCGTCCTGCTCGTTGCCGTACTTCGGGCTGAAGCCGGTCGGATACAGGCTGCGTGCGTCCCAGCCAGGGAATACGCGGCTGCGGTTGTAGACCGAGGCGGTGCCGTCGGGATTGCGCCAGTTGAAATCGCTGACACCCTCGCTGTGGCCGTACAGACCGAAGCCGTACAGGTCGACGCTGTCGTTCAAGGCGAGGTTGAGGTTGAAACCGAAATGCCGGTTTTCCAGGTCCGGCTGGCCCCAGCGCTGCACCGGATCGGGCACGGCCAGCTCCGGGTGGGCGTTCTGGAAGGCGATCGCATCGGCGCGTTGGCGGCTGCGCGAGGTCGCATCGGATTTGTCCCAGTCGGCGAACAGCGACAGGCTGCCCTTGTCGCCCAGCGCGAAGCCGTGGCGGCCCCCGATCTTGCGGCCCAGGCCATCGCCCTCGCTGTACTCGGAGATCCCCAGCGACAGTTCGCCGCCGACCCGGTCATCCAGGATGATGTTGATGACACCGGCGATCGCGTCCGAGCCGTACTGCGCGGACGCGCCGTCGCGCAGCACTTCAATGCGCTGGATCGCATGCACCGGAATCTGGGCCAGGTCCGGCCCCTGCGCGCCACGTGCGCCCAGCAGCGCCGAGCGGTGGAAGCGGCGACCATTGACCAGCACCAGGGTCTGGTCCGGCGAGAGGCCGCGCAGCGTGGCCGGCCGCACGAACACCAGGCCATCATTCATCGGCATGCGCTGGACCACGAACGACGGCACAAGTTGGGCCAGCACGTCGTTGAGGTCGGAGGACTCGATCGCCTGGATTTCTTCCTGCGAGAACACGTCCACCGGGGCCAGCGTGTCGAACTGCGTGCGGTTGCTGCCGCGCGTGCCGGTGACGATCATCGTGTCCAGGGTGGCGGGGGCCGCGGCGTTCCCTGCCGGGGCGGCCTCGGCACGCACATCGGCGGCCAGGGCGAAGGTAAGGACGGACGACACCGCTACAGCAAGCACACAACGATTCACTGACGACTCCGCGGACGAACAGGTGGGGGTTCGTCGTGACGGCATGTCACGACATCCTCACAGTGTGTTGACGCGATATTGCCCGGCGGTGACACGCAGGCGACCGTCGTTGCCTCCCCCGCACATACGCCCGCGCACGGCGTTTTCCTGATTTCGACACCGCCATGACGCTTGTCTAACGAAATGATAATGACTATCATTCACCGATCGGCTGTACGCCTAGCCAACCGGCGCCCGGATGCCTCACGCCTTCCCCGCGCAACGCCCCGTGTACACCTCCTGATCCGCTGCCTCGCCTGCCCTGCTGCCCCCGGCAGCGTCACTGCGCGCGTGCTGCCGTTTTCCCACATTGGAAGTGTTGCCATGACCCGTTCGTCCGCGTCACCGTTGTCCCGGCCATCGTTGTTGACCCTCGCGCTTGTTGCTGCCCTCGCCGGGCCGGCGCTGCCCGCCTTTGCCGAGGCCGGGCCGAATGAGGCAACCACGCTGGACACGGTCAAGGTGACCGCCGATGGCGAGATCCCGAATTCCTACACGGTCAAGCAGGCCAGCACCGCCACCAAGTTGAACCTGTCGCTGCGCCACACCCCCCAGTCGGTCACCGTGCTGACCCGCCAGCGTCTGGACGACATGGGCCTGTACGCCCTGTCCGATGTGATGGGCCAGGTCACCGGCGTGCATGTGTCGGTCACCGATTCGGAGCGCATCAACTACATCTCGCGTGGCTACAGCATCACCAATTTCCAGATCGACGGGATGCTCAACACGTTTGGTGGCTCGCTCAAGACCAACACCGACAGCGCGATCTACGAGCGCATCGAAGTGGTCCGCGGCGCCACCGGCCTGACCACCGGCGCCGGTGATCCGTCGGGCACGATCAACATGGTCCGCAAGCGACCGACCCAGGAGATGGCGATGAGCGCCGGGCTGACCCTGGGCCGCTGGGGCAACCAGCGTCTGGAAGCGGACATCGGCGGCCCGATCGCGCTGGATGGCCGCGTGCGTGCGCGCTTCGTGGCCGCCAAGCAGCAGAGCGATTCCTTCCGCGATGTGTACCGTCTGGACAAGGACGTGTTCTACGGCATCGTGCAGGCCGACCTGACCGACAGCACCCTGTTCGAAGTCGGCTATGACTACCAGTCGCCGGAAACCAAGGGCGTGACCTGGGGCGTGGTGCCGTACTGGGGCCCGGACGGCAAGCCGGCCAACCTGCCCCGCTCGACCAACCTCTCGGCACGCTGGAGCAGCTGGCCGATCGTGGAGAAGACCACCTTCGTGCGCCTGGAGCAGCAACTCGGCAACGGCTGGTCGCTGAAGGCCAGCGCGACCCGGGCCAAGCGCAACACCGATGGCGACGTCTGGTATGGCGCCCAGGGGTATCCGGCACCGGACGGCACCGGGGTGCGCGCCTATCTCTCGCATTTCGCCGAGCGCAGCGAAATGAATGTGTTCGACCTCAACGCCAGCGGCCCGTTCCAGCTGTTTGGCCGTGAACACGAGCTGGTGGCTGGCGTCGGCCAATCCGTGCGCAAGGGCGAATCGCCTGCCTCGGCGTTCACGCAGCCGCCGGGCTATGACGTCGTGCCGGACTGGCGCCACTGGACCGGGGATGTCGCCCCGTTGCCGCTCACCCGGCATGACTGGCTGGCCTCGGAGAACGAGCTGACGCAGAAGGCCGCCTACGTGGCCGCCCGCCTGCAGCTGGCCGATCCGTTGCTGGCCGTGCTCGGCGCGCGCTACGGCAGCTGGGAAACCCGCAGCTGGCGCTACACCCACGATGCTGCCGGCAACCGCACCGGCACCACCCGCGGCGGCTACAAGCCGGACGATTCGCTGACCCCGTACTTCGGCCTGGTCTACGATTTCAGCAGGCAGTTCAGCGCCTACGCCAGCTACACCGACATCTTCCAGCCGCAGGACTACCGCGACAAGAACAACGACTACCTGGAGCCGGTGGTCGGCGACATGTGGGAGGCCGGCCTGAAGGGTGAATTCTTCGGTGGACGCCTGAACACCTCCGCCGCGGTGTTCAAGGGCGAGAAGGACAATGTCGCCGAGCTCGATGACTCGGTGCCGGCCGCCTCGCTGCCCGATGGCAGCAGCGCCTACCGTTCCACCGGCAAGGGCAACAAGGTCAAGGGATGGGAACTGGAAGCCCAGGGCAGCCTGACCGCGAACTGGAACCTCTCGGCCGGTTTCGCGCACACCACCATCCGCAACCAGGCCGGCGTGGCGCAGAACACCACCAACCCGGTGGACACCTTCCGCCTCAACACCAGCTGGCGCCCGAGCGGTGAGTGGAACCGCCTGTCGCTGGGCGGTGGCGTGACCTGGCAGAGCCGGATCTACCGCACCAGCACCAAGCCGCGCGCGGATTACGCGACCAGCGGCCGTACCGAATCGGCGTTCATCACCCAGGACGCGTTCTACCTGGTGAATGTGTTCGCCGGCTACCGCTTCAACGACAACTTCTCCGCACAGCTCAACGTCAACAACCTGCTCGACAAGAAGTACTTCAGCAACGTCGGTTTCTACAACGGCGTGTACTGGGGCGAACCGCGCAACGTGATGTTGAACCTGCGCTGGAAGCTCTGACACCGGCTCCAAGGGACCACTGCGACGCGCAGTGAACACGGCCACGGATGGCCACTATCCTTCATCACCGGCTGCGGCCGGTGATGCCCGTTTCCCCGATCGATCAGCAGGTTTCCGTGGACAGCACGCCGCACGCCAGCGCCAGGTTCAACCGTCTTGGTTCCTTCTTCACCCGCCCCTGGCTGGGTGTGTTGTCACGTTCGCTCGCAGCGATGTTCGGCGGCTACGCGCTGGCCGCGACCTGCTCGATGTTCTTCGCGGTCGCCCTGCCGATCGCGCGCGGGCAGGCCGTGCTGACCGGCATGATGGTGGCGATCGTGCTGTGCGCCTGCGCGGCACTGTGGGCGTTCGCTACCCGCACCGCCCTGCGTGCCTGGGTCGGCATCCTGATACCCACCGTGCTGTTCTGGGTGGGCACCCGCCTGCTGCAGGGGGCCGCATGAAGAACGGATTCCGCCAGTCGATGGCGTGGCTGCACACCTGGACCGGCCTGCTGGTCGGTTGGCTGCTGCTGCTGATTTTCATGGCCGGCACGGCCAGCTACTACCGTGAGGAAATCAGCCGCTGGATGCGCCCGGAACTGCCGCGCAGCAGCGTCACCGCCGATGTGGCCGCCGAGCGTGCGCTGACCTTCCTGCAGCACAAGGCGCCACAGGCCGAGAGCTGGAACGTCACCCTGCCTGACCCGCGCAACCCGGCGATGCGCATGTTCTGGCGCAACCCCGAATCAATGGTCAAGCCGCCGGTGGAAGGCGAGCGTCGCCGCCGCGGCGGTGGCCGCTTCGGCGATGCCACCGTCGATCCGAACACCGGCGAGGAGATCGCTGCACGCGAAACCCGCGGCGGTGACTTCTTCTACCGCCTGCATTTCGACCTGCACTACATCCCGGTGTACTGGGCGCGTTACCTGGTCGGTTTCTGCGCGATGTTCATGCTGGTGGCGATCATCACCGGCGTGATCACGCACAAGAAGATCTTCAAGGACTTCTTCACCTTCCGCCCGGAAAAGGGCCTGCGGTCGTGGCTGGATTTCCACAACGTCAGCGCGGTGATGGCGCTGCCGTACCACGCGATGATCACCTACACCGGCATCGTCACGTTGATGTTCATGTACCTGCCGTGGGGCGTGAGCGTGGCCTATCCCAAGGATGAGGAGGCGTTCTTCAGCGAGGCCTTTGCGCGTCTGGCCGAGATCGACACGCCGGCGGAAGGACGCGCCACGCCGCTGCCGATCCAGCAGCTGCTCGACAGCGCCCGCGCCGAATGGAAAGGCGCGGACGTGGCCGGCTTCACCCTGTATCACCCGGGTGCGGCGAACGCGATCGTGGACATCACCCAGCGCGATGGAAAGCGCCTGTCGGTGGATACCCCGTCGCTGCGCTTCAATGCGGTGACGGGCGAGTTGATCGACGCCAGCCCGGCCTCGGGCGGCGCGACCCAGACCCGCGGCGTGATGTACGGCCTGCACCTGGCGCGCTTCGCCGATTGGGGCCTGCGTGCACTGTTCTTCCTGTCCGGGCTGATCGGCTGCCTGATGGTCGCCAGTGGCGTGGTCCTGTGGGCGGTGAAGGAACGGCCCAAGCACGCCAAGTCCGGCAGGACCGGCTTCGGTCTGCGCCTGGTCGATGCGCTCAACATCGGCGCGGTAGCCGGCCTGCCGATCGCCTTCGCCACCTACTTCCTGGCCAACCGCTTGCTGCCGGTCCAGATGGCCGAGCGCTCCACCGCCGAGGTCAATGCGTTCTTCTATGCCTGGGCCGCCGCGTTGCTGGCCGGTTTCCTCTGGCCCAAGCGGATGATGTGGACGTGGCAGCTGTATCTGGGCGGCGCGCTGTTCGCGTTGATTCCCGTGGTCAACGCAGTCACCACGCATGCGCACCTGGGCGTCACCCTGCGCACCGGTGACTGGGTGCTGGCCGGGTTCGATCTGACCATGCTCGCCTTCGGCGCGATGCTGGCCTACTGCGGCCATCGCATGCAGCGCTGGCAGCCACCGCTGAGTGCGGCCGAGAAGAAGCGCCGCCAGCAGGCGGCCGCCGCGGGAGCCACGGCATGATGCTGCTGGCGATCACGCTGACCTTTTCGGCGTTCACGGCGCTGTCGTTGGCAATGGACAAGCACCAGCTGGAACTGCACGGCAAAGCCGGCGCCAGCCCCGCGCGGATGCGGGTATGGCGCTGGGTGGGCTGGACGCTGCTGACCGTCGCATTCGCGTTGTGCGTGCTGGACCACGGCTGGGCGATCGGCCCGGTGCTGTGGCTGGGTGCGCTGACGATCAGCGGGGTGCTGATCGCGTTCGGGCTGTACCCGTACCGTCCGCGCTGGATCGCGCCGCTGGCGTGGGCATTGCCGGTGGTGGGGCTGGCGGTGACACTGGTCGCGCGCTGAGGGAGCAGCTGCGCAGCCGCATCGCGATCGCCGATCAGGGCACCAGTGAAAACATATGCGCGGCAACAGGACGGCCGTCGATGACCAGTCGGTTGCGTGCCACGCCTTCGCGCAGGGCGCCTGCCTTCACCGCCACCCGTTCGCTGGCAAGATTGCCCACGGCCACGACGATTTCCACCCGATGCATGCCCAGCGGCCCGAATGCCTGGGCGGCCAGCGCCTGTACGACGCGGGGCGCGACGCCCTCGCCGCGACACGACTGCCGCACCCAATACCCCAGGTTGCAGAACCGGGGATCGTGCTGGATCTTGTTCAGTCCCGCGCCGCCGACGAAGGCGGCGGTGTCACGGTTGAATACCCCATACTCGCAGGCCGTGCCTGCCGTCCAGCCGTCCCGGCAGGCCTGGAACCACTGCAGCGCCTGCCCCACGGTGTAGTCGACCGAACTCCACGGCATCCAGCGCCGCATGCCCTCGGCCGACTCACGCACCGCCGCTGCGAACGCGGCGGCGTCGGTATCCTCGAACGGCCGCAGCAGCAGCCCGTCGGGGTGGAGCTGGCGGTCGTCCATGTCAGCCCCTTGCCGTCCCGTCAGGCGCCGTAGCGGCGCAGTTCCCACGCGCGGTGGATGCGCGGGTTGCGCTCGAAGTCCGCCCCGATGGTCTCGGGCGAAATCTCCTTGCACTCCGCGAACGCCTTGATCGCCTCATCGTCCAGCTTGAAGCGGCGGAAGTTGTTGGAGAAGTACAGCACGCCTTCCGGGCTCAAGCGCGCCACGGCCGCACGCAGCAGGCGCACGTGTTCGCGCTGGATGTCGAAGTCATCGGCGCGGGCGGAGTTGGAGAAGGTCGGCGGATCGCAGAAGATCACATCGAAGCGGTGACGTTCGGCTTCCAGCCACGCCAGCGCATCGGCCTGGATCAGCTGGTGCTGGCTGCCGCCCTTGCCGTTCAAGGCCAGGTTGTCGGCGCACCACTGCAGGTAGGTGCCGGACAGATCCACGCTGGTGGTGGTCGCGGCACCGGCCACCGCGGCCTGCACCGAGGCGACACCGGTGTAGCAGAACAGATTGAGGAAGCGCTTGCCCTGGGCTTCCTGCGCCATGTGCCAGCGCAGCGGGCGATGGTCCAGGAACAGGCCGGTGTCCAGATAGTCGAACAGGTTCACGCGCAGCAGGGCATCGTTCTCGCGCACCAGCACGAACTCGCCGCGCTGTTCGAAACGACCGTACTTGCTGCCGCCCTTGCCCCGCTCGCGCGACTTCAGCGCGACCTGCTCGGCCGGCACCTGGAAGACCTCGCGCGCGGCCGAGAGCAGCTCGTTGCGGCGGCGACGCACATCGACATCGGGAATGGTCGCCGGGGCCGCGTATTCCTGCACATGCAGGAACGTGCGGCGGGCACCACCGTCTTCTTCATACACATCGATGGCGGCCGCGTACTCGGGCAGATCGGCATCGTAAACGCGGTAGCAGGTGATGCTCTCGCGCGTGCGCCACGTCTTGAACTTCTTGATGTTCTTGCGCAGGCGGTTGGCCACCATCTGCGCACCTTCGCTGAGCTCGCGCGGCTGACCGGTGTTCTCGCGCTGCGGCACCGCGATCGGGTCGCAGACGATCAGCGCGCACTCGATGGCACCGTTGAACAGCTGGTACTTCTTGTTGGCGCGCAGGCCGGTGGCGAAGGCCAGGTCGGCGCTGCCGCACAGCAGGCTGGCACGCCACTGCGGCACCGCGCGCTTGAGCGCGTCGCCGAGGCGGCGGTACAGCAGGGCATCGGCGGCCAGGCGCTCGTCGTACGGCGGGTTGCAGACCACGCAGCCGGTTTCCTGCAGGGGCACCTGCACATCGGCCACGTCGCGCACGCCGAACCAGATCGCGTGCGAGACGCCGGCGGTCTCGGCATTTTCCTTGGCCGCGCGGATCGCATGCGGGTCGATATCGCTGCCGTGGATGACCTGCTTGAGCGCACCGCGGCCGGCTTCCTCGCGCGTGCGCGCTTCGGCCATCAGGGTGTTCCAGCTCTCGCGGTCAAAGCCCAGCCAGCGGCTCGGCGGGATGCTGCCATGGCGCTGCAGGCCCGGGGCAACGTCGGCGGCCATCAGCGCGCCTTCGATCAGCAGCGTGCCGCTGCCGCACATCGGGTCGAGCAGGCCACCGCCTTCACTGTGGATCTTCGGCCAGTTGGCGCGCAGCAGCACCGCAGCGGCCAGGTTTTCCTTCAGCGGCGCCTCGTTCTGCGCCATGCGCCAGCCGCGGCGGTGCATCGGGCCGCCGCCCAGATCGATCGAGATCGTGGCCCGGCCCTTGCGCAGCGACAGGTTGATGCGCACGTCCGGGAACTCCACGTTCACCGACGGCCGTTCCAGGCCCTGCGCGCGCAGGCTGTCCACCACGCCGTCCTTGACCCGCTGCGCGGCGAAGCGCGCGTGCGTGATCTCGGTGCCGGACACATGCGCATCCACCGAGAGGGTCAACTCGGGGCTGATGTGCTGCTCCCACGCCATCGCCGACACGCCCTGGTAGAGCGAGCCCTCGTCCGGGCACTCGAACTCGGCCAGCGGCCACAGCACCCGGCTGGCCAGGCGCGACCACAGCACCACGCGCTGCGCCTGCGCCAGCTCGCCCTCGGCGTTGACGCCGGAAATGGTGGCGGTGGCCTTGTCCAGGCCGAGCGCCAACAGTTCGTCGGCGAGCAGATACTCCAGGCCCTTGGCGCAGGAAACAAAGAATTTCACGGAATCGGTATCGCAGGTCAGCGGAGAGGGGGTGCCCACGGGCACGGCAAGCAGCCGGGCACGGGGTCCCGGGGGGCCATTGTACGTGAGGTGGGCTGGAACGCCCGGTTACAGCGAGGCCAGCAGTTCCTCAAAGGCCCGGCTCGAGGCCTCGACGTGGTCGGTCAGGCGGTGCCCGTCGTCCACCATCAGCAGGCGCGCCGAGCGGGCCTGCGCCCAGGCGATCACCTCGGCCGGCGGGATCAGCTCGTCGTGCCAGGCATGGACAACGCTGGTCGGCACGCGGGCGGCATCCAGCGCCGGCATCGGCCCCATGCGGGTGGGCGGCACCATCAGGAACAGGCCCTGGACTGGCACCTGGAGCGAGGCGATGGCCGAGATGTACGAGCCCAGGCTGGAGCCGGCCAGCACCACCGGGCCCTGCGCGGCGCGGGCGGTGGCCAGGGTGACCAGGCGCTGCAGGCGGGCGCGTACATCGCCCAGACTGCTGACCTCGCGCTGGGCATCCAGATCGGTGTAGTCCGGGCGCTCGTGGGTCCAGCCCAGGCGTTCGGCCACCTCGGCCAGGGCGGTCACCTTGATGGCGTCCGGGCCGCTTTCAAAGCCATGGGAGAGGATGCAGTGGCCGCGGCTCATGCGCAGACCGCGCGGGAATCGATAGGAGCGTTCATGCCCGAATGCTAGCATCGCCACATGCCCGACCGCGCCCCGCCCGCCATCGATGCACAGCCCCTGCCCTACCAGGACAGGCTGCTGCCCCGCACGCACGACGACATCGATCTGGTGGTCATCCACTGCACCGAACTGCCGGACCTGGCGATGGCGCGCGAGTACGGCGAACGCGTGCTGTACGACAGCGGCACCGGCAACAGCGGGCACTACTACATCGACCGCGACGGGCGCATCGTCCAGTACGTGTCATTGGACCGCGTCGCCCATCAGGTCAGTGGCTTCAATCCGCGCTCGATCGGCATCGAACTGGTCAACACCGGGCGCTACCCGCACTGGTGGGATTCCCGGCACCAGGCGATGGACGAACCCTACCCCGATGCGCAGATCGCGGCATTGATCGATCTGCTGCAGCACCTGTGCGGCACGCTGCCGGCACTGGCGCATATCGCCGGCCATGAGTGGCTGGATACGCGCGAAGAAGTGGCCAGCGACGATCCGGAGCGGCGGGTGCCGCGCAAGCGCGACCCGGGTCCGTTGTTCCCGTGGCCGCGCGTGCTCGCGGCGGTGCCGTTGCAGGAACTGCGTGGGTGAGCGGGTGTGCCGATGATCAGCCGGTGGCCACCGGGCGCGACGGATCGCTGACCCAGCCGCTCCACGAATCGGCATAGATCCGCGCGCCTTCCAGGCCGGCCGCTTCCATTGCCAGCAGCAGATGGCAGGCGGTCACGCCGGAGCCGCACATCAGGACCACCTCCTCCGGTGCATGCGTGCCGAGCAGCGGCTGCAGCGCCGCGCGCAGATCGTCCGCAGGGCGCAACCGCCCGTCATGCACATTCAACGCGAACGGACGATTCACCGCGCCTGGCACATGGCCGGCGACCGGGTCCAACGGCTCCACTTCGCCCCGGAAACGCTCGCCGGCCCGCGCATCGATCAGCCAGCCCGGAGCATGCTTGAGACGCGCCTGCACCTGCTCGACCGAGGCGATCTGGCTGCGGTCGAAGTGACCGGGGTAAGGCGGCAGCGCGGTCACTTGCGGCAGCTCGCTAGTAACCGGCAGACCGGCCGCCTGCCAGGCCGCGAAGCCGCCATCGAGGACGCGAACGTGCGCATGCCCGATCAACCGCAACAGCCACCACAGGCGCGCGGCGGCCATGCTGCCATCGCCGGCGTCATAGACCACCACCCGGGTATCGGGCCCGATGCCCCACTCGCCCAGGCGTGCGGCGAACGCCTCGCTGTCCGGCAGTGGGTGACGGCCATGGCCGGTGCGGCCCAGATCGGACAGATCCCGGTTGAGATCGGCGTACAGGGCGCCGGGCAGATGGCCCTGTGCGTACAGCTGCGCACCGGACTACGGGTCGGCCAACGAGAAACGGGCATCCACCACGCGCAGCGGCGCTGCGGCACTGGCCGTCGCGCGTGCATCCATCAGGCGCGTGGCGCCCTCCTCCAGGGCCGGTGCGAGGGCGGTGACATCGATCAGCGGCGTGGTCATGCGGTCTGCTCCAGGCGGCGACGCAGGTTGTAGAGAATGGCGGCGGTCGCGCCCCAGATCCGTTGCCCCGGCCAGCCATACTCGAGCACGTGGCGGATGCGCCCGCGGTGATCGATCTCGACGTGGTGCAGGTTGGCCGGATCCATCAGGTACGCGAGCGGAACTTCGAAGACTTCGGCGACCTCGCCCGGTTCGGGCACGGCCACGAATGCGGGATCGATCACGGCCACGACCGGCATGACCCGATAACCGGTAATCGTCACGAACGGATCCAGGTATCCCAGTACCTGCACCTGATCCTGCTTGAGGGCGATTTCCTCATCGCTCTCGCGGATCGCGGCGGCCACCGCATCGCGGTCGTCCGGTTCCATGCGCCCCCCCGGGAAACCGACCTGGCCACCGTGATGACGCAACGTATCGGTACGCCGGGTCAGCAGCACCTGGGCACCGCCTTCGCGCGGAATGATGCCGGCCAGCACGGCCGCTTCAACCGGCGGGCCGGGTGGAAGAAGATCGACCAGCTCGCTGCGGTTCCAGCCATCGCCGGGCGGCGGCCGGTCCAGCGGATGCAGCGCGCGCATCAGGCGTTCGTGTTCGGCCAGCGAACCTTGCAGCGATTGCCGCAGTTGTTCGCGCAGGGGCAGCGTGTGCTGCATGACGTGTTGCTGTTCGGGTCGGCTCATGGTTCGCCAGCGGGTGATTTCATCCACGGTGCGCAGGCAGCCCGTGCAGACACCGGCGCGATCCAGCGCGCAGATTCCGATGCAGGGAGTGGGCACGGCATGCGGGGAGTGTTCCATCGATTGCACCGGTCAACAGTAGCGCGAATGCACGGAAACGAAAAACGCGCCGGTGTTGCCACCGGCGCGTTCTTGATGTTGCAGAAATTACTTGACGCTGACGAGCTTGATTTCGAACTGCACCGCAACGTTCGGCGGGAACGGCGTGCGCGGATCGGCACCATAGGCCTGTTCCGGCGGCAGCGTCACTTCCCACTTCGACCCGGCCGGCATCTGCAGCAGGGCTTCACGCATGGCCTTCATTTCGACTTCGCTGACCTTGATGCCCGGGATCTGCTGGGCCGGACGCGCTTCGGCCGGACGGGTGCCGAACGGGTACGGACCGGCCACTTCCAGCTGCACGGTGCTGGCCTGGGTCGGCTTGGCGCCCTTGCCGGCTTCGATCACGCGGTACTGCACGCCGCTCGGAAGCGACTGCACGCCGGCCTTGGCCTTGTTGGTGGCCAGGAACTGGGTGCTCTTGGTCTTGTTCTCGGCGGCAGCCTTGTCGTACTCGGCCTTGGCGGCCTGCGCACGACCCTGCTCACGCTTCTGGAAGGCTTCGACGGCGGGCTTCAACTGCTCGGCCGTGATCGACGGCTGCTTCTTGGCGTAGGCATCCTGCAGGCCCTTCACCACCGAGTTGATGTCCAGCTGCTCGCCGCGTGCGGTGAGTTCAGCCAGGTTGTTGCCGTAGTCGTAACCGAAGTAATAGCTCAGCTTGCCCTTTTCGGACGAGGTGTCCTGGGCGAAGGCATTGCCCGTCAGGGCCAGGGCCGCGACGGCGACCGCGATAGAACGCAACTTCATCAAACTTTTCTCCAGGGGTGGTAACTCAGGACGCGTTGGGCCGCCCTGAGGCGACGGGTTAGGATAGCCGCCGCAACGTTGAACCGCCACTAACGACGCAGGCTCTGACCTGACTTCGTTTCAAGAGTTCAACATCACTTTTTTTTAACGTTTTCAGGAGTCCTGCCGTGGCCGACGCCCTTATCGCGATTATGGACGATGGTGCCGTACGCACTGTGACGGTCAACCGCCCGGACAAACTCAACGCCCTCAACCGGGCGACGCTGGAAGCCCTGGATACGGCCTTCGCCGAGGCCGCTGCCGACCCTGCGGTGCGGGTGGTGGTGCTGACCGGCGCCGGTCCCAAAGCGTTCGTCGCCGGTGCCGACATCGCCGAAATGAACGGCCTGAGCGCGGTTCAGGGTCGTGATTTCTCCCTGCTCGGCCAAGGGCTGATGCGCCGCATCGAGCGCATGCCCAAGCCGGTGATCGGCAAGATCAACGGATTTGCGCTGGGCGGCGGCCTGGAACTGGCCATGGCCTGCCACCTGCGGGTCGCGGCGGAGACCGCCAAGGTCGGCCAGCCGGAGGTCAACCTGGGCCTGATTCCCGGTTTCGGCGGCAGCCAGCGGCTGCTGCGCCTGTGCGGCCGCGCCGCCGCGCTGGAGCTGTGCCTGCTGGGCACCCCGATCACTGCGGCCCGTGCCGCGCAACTGGGCATCGTCAACGAGGTCGTCCCCGCCGCGGAGCTCGATGCGCGGGTCCAGACCATCGCGTCGCGGTTGGCCTCGGCCGCGCCGCTGGCACTGCGCGGCATCCTGGATGTGATCCACATCGGCGGTGAGTGCCCGCTGGGCGAGGGCCTGGAGTACGAGAGCGCGCAGTTCGGCCTGATGTTCGCCACCGAGGACATGCGCGAAGGGACCAACGCATTCCTGGCGCGCCGCCCACCGGTATTCCAGAACCGCTGAGCCATGTCGCCTCCCCCTACCGTTTCGCCGGCGCAGTTGCTGGCGCTCGTGCTCGATGATCACTGGGACGCCGCGCTGGACGCCGGGCTGATGGACTACGTTCCGCACCCGGGCGACGCACAGCTGCTGCCCGGTCATCCCGACCTGCCGCAGCGCCTGCAGCAGGCGCAGCAGCAGCTGCAACGGGCCTGGGCCGCACGCGAACGCTACCGTCAGCGCCAGCAGCGGCTCGCGCGCCGTGCCGCCGAACGCGATGCGCGCCGTGCACCGCCCCCCACTCCCGAGATCCAGAAGCCCGCCCTGCCCTCTGCCGCCGCCGCGATCCTCGCGCGCGCCAAGGCCAAGGCCGCTGGCCGCACGTCCTGATGGCAACGATGAAGAAAACCGCCGCACGCACCGCACGCATGCCCAAGGCCGACGTGATCGAAATGTTCACGCGCCTGCGCGAACTCAACCCGCACCCAAAGACCGAACTGGAGTACAGCACCCCGTTCGAACTGCTGGTGGCGGTGACGCTGTCCGCGCAGGCCACCGACGTGGGCGTCAACAAAGCCACGCGCAAGCTGTTTCCGATCGCCAACACGCCGCAGGCGATCCTGGCGCTCGGTGAGGACGGCCTGAAGAAGTACATCGCCACGATCGGCCTGTACAACGCGAAAGCCAAGAACGTGATCGCCGCCTGCGCGATGCTGGTCAGCCAGCACGGCGGCGAGGTGCCGCGTGATCGCGCCGCACTCGAAGCGCTGCCCGGTGTCGGTCGCAAGACCGCCAACGTGGTGCTCAACACCGCCTTCGGTGAGCCGGTGATGGCGGTGGACACCCACATCTTCCGCGTGTCCAACCGCACCGGCCTGGCACCGGGCAAGGATGTGCGCGCGGTGGAGGATCTGCTGGTCAAGGTGATCCCCGCCGAGTTCCTGCTCGATGCGCACCACTGGCTGATCCTGCACGGCCGCTATGTGTGCAAAGCACGCAAGCCGGATTGCCCGCAATGCGTGATCCGCGACCTGTGCCGATTCAAGGAAAAAACCGCCGCCTGAACGGGGCACGCGACTGCCATATGGGCGCAACCCGGCGGTCATCTGCGCCGGGCATCAATAGCAGCCCCTGACGCCGCTTGGGATGCGGGTGATGACGGTTTGTCTGAAACTGTCACATTTACGCAATCTTCACTAATTAGCCTGCGCAGCATCTTCCCACCTGCCTGCAAGGCTCCTTCCATGAAACTGCATCGCCAACTTCTTACTGCGGCCGTGGCGGCTGCGCTGTTCGTTCCGGCCGCTCACGCTGAAGTGGCCATCGATGTGATCGGCGGTTCGGAAATCACGTTCGAGGGCCTGGTCCAGGCCGACGGCAACTGGTTCGACAACGATGTGACCGACCTCAACGGCGGTGATGCCGGCAACGGCAAGAACAGCGAATTCGAGCTGCGCCGCGCCGAGCTGGTGCTCAAGGGCAAGGGCCCGGGCAACGTGGAATGGGTGGTGGGCTACGACGCCAAGGCCGACAAGTTCCTGGACACCAACCTGAAGTACAAGCTGGCCGGCAACGCCAACCACTTCGTGCAGTTCGGCCAGTTCAAGCAGCCCAACAGCCTGGAAGAACTCTCCAGCACCAAGAACAACGACTTCATCTCCAAGGCCGCGGTCACCAACACCTACGCCGTGGCCCGCCGCCTCGGTGGCGCCTACAGCATCGGTGACAACAACTGGTCCGTCACCGCCAGCGCCTTCGGCCGCGAGCTGACCCGCAACCTGGCCCACGGCAGCGGCTACGGCGCGCGTGGTACCTGGGCCCCGATCAACGAGAAGGGCCAGGTCCTGCACTTCGGCCTGAGCTATGTGGACTACGACACCGACGCCGACACCCTGCGCGTGCGCGCCCGTCCGAACGCCGACCTGGCCACCGCGCGCCTGGTCGACAGCGGCAACCTGGTCGATACCGACCGCGTCAGCACGATCGGTGCCGAAGCGATGTACATCGGTGGCCCGTTCAAGGCCCAGGCCGAGTACTACACCAGCAAGGCCAAGCGTTACTCGCACGACAACTACAGCAGCGACGGCTACTACGTCAGCGGCCTGTGGAACATCAGCGGCGAGACCTGGGGCTACAAGGGCGGCACCCCGACCACCGGCCTGCCGGACGAACCGGGCCGCGGCATGTGGCAGCTGGGTGCGCGTTACGACCACATGGATCTCAACGACGGTAACCTGAACGCGAATCCGGTGGCCGGCCGCCCGCCGATCGTCGATGGCGTGCTCGGCGGCAAGATGGACATCTGGACCGTGGGCGTGAACTACTACTGGCGCTCCAACACCAAGTTCGCGCTGAACTACGTGATGGTGGACAGCAAGAAGTACAGCTCGACCGCGCGCACGTTCGTCAACGACGACCCGAACATCCTCGAAGCGCGCCTGCAGTTCTTCTGGTAAGCCCTGCAACACGCGTGACACACAAAGGCGCAGCTTCGGCTGCGCCTTTTTCGTGCCCGCGCGCCGGTATGCGCGCGTATGCTGTGCGCCCTTTGCCCCATGGATGGAACCCGATGCGTATCGCCCTCCCGCTGTTGCTGGCCGCCGCGTGCAGTGCCGCCGCCCTGCCCGCCCAGGCGCAGGACTGCCATGACGCCCAGGCGGCCGCTGAGGAGGCCTACGTGGTGCGGGCGGACAATGCGCTGCCCGATCGCCTCGGCTATACCCGCGACACCGCCGCCAGCGTCTGCCGCCGATGGCCGGCACGCCCCGAGCTGACCTTGGTGGCCACGCCGGTCTGGCGCGACGGTGGCGACAACGACGCCCGCGATGGCGACGTGGAGGTGTTGGTAATCGATTCCGACACCCTCGCCACGCGCGCTTGGACGGTGCTGTCCGGCGCACTCGACAGCGATGCGATCTTCTACGACGGCATGCACCTGGATACTGCGCGCTACCAGCTTGCGCCGGACACCCTCGCCTTCGGCCTGCGCGTGCAGCGCCGCAATGGCGCCGGGCCCAATCCGTTCAGCGAAGAACAATTGCATCTGCTGGCGGTGCAGGCAGACACGCTGCGCACGCTCGGCCCACCGATGGTGTTGGGTCGTTTCCAGGCCGAGTGGGACACCCGCTGCGCCGGCGACTCCACCGACGTAACGCGCACCGTGGCCGTTGGGCCCAAAGGCAAACACGGCTTGGCCGATCTCATCCTGCGCGAGCGGCGGGTCACCACGCACAGCTGGATGGACGGGGACACCTGCCGCGACCAGGACACGCCAGTGGAGGGCGAGCGCCGCGTGCTGCGCTTCGACGGCCGCCGCTACGCGGTCCCGGAGGCGCTGCAGCCGCTGTGACACCCCGCCCGGAAGGCGTGTCACGAGGTGGTCATATGACAGTCGCTGCGCTGTCATCGAACCGTTATGGAATGAGCACCGGGCGGGACACCCCGCACCTTCATCCATCCCAGGAGCCACCCCGTGATCCACGCCTTCAAGTCGCGCGCCGCTGTTGCCGTCCTCGCCGCGTCATCCGTGTTTGCCGCCAACGCCGCCGATGTGACCGGCGCGGGCGCCTCGTTCATCTACCCGGTCATGTCCAAGTGGTCGGCCGACTACAGCACTGCCACCGGCAAGAAGGTCAACTACCAGTCCATCGGTTCCGGTGGTGGTATCGCCCAGATCAAGGCCGCGACCGTTGATTTCGGCTCCTCCGATGCCCCGCTGAAGCCGGAAGAACTGGCTGCCGCCGGCCTGGCCCAGTTCCCGTCGGTCATCGGCGGCGTGGTCCCGGTGATCAACGTGGCCGGCATCGCCCCGGGCGCGCTGAAGCTCGATGGCCCGACCCTGGGCAACATCTTCCTGGGCAAGATCAAGACCTGGAACGACCCGGCGATCGCCGCGCTGAACCCGGGCGTGAAGCTGCCCGACGGCAAGATCACCGTCGTGCACCGCTCGGACGGTTCGGGCACCACCTTCAACTTCGTCAACTACCTTTCCAAGGTCAACCCGGAGTGGAAGACCAAGGTCGGTGAAGGCACCTCCGTCCAGTGGCCGGTCGGCATCGGTGGCAAGGGCAACGAAGGCGTTGCCGCCTACGTGAAGCAGATCAAGGGCGGCATCGGCTACGTCGAACTGTCCTACGCGCTGCAGAACAAGATGTCCTACGCTGCGATGAAGAACGCCTCGGGCAAGATCGTGCTGCCGAGCGACACCTCCTTCGCCGCCGCTGCCGCCAGCGCCGACTGGGCCAGCGCGAAGGACTTCTACCTGGTCATGACCAACGCCCCGGGCGCCGATGCGTGGCCGATCACCGCCACCAACTTCATCCTGGTCCGCAAGCAGCCCAAGAACGTCGCCAACGCCAAGGCCACCCAGGAATTCTTCCGCTGGATCTACAAGAGCGGCGATGCGCAGGCCAAGCAGCTCGACTACGTCCCGCTGCCGGACACCCTGGTCAAGCAGATCGAGACCTACTGGTCGCAGAACCTGAAGTATTGAGGAAGTCACCACCCACGGTGGTGACCTAGCGGTAGGTGCCGACCGTTGGTCGGTACGCGTCGCCCCCGACGCAACCCACCGGACAGAGCAATGGCGCCGGAGGGACCTCTCTCCCCCTTCCGGCGCCATCGGGCGCGGACCGCAAGGTTCCGCGCCTTTTTGTTGCCTGCCGCAAAATGCCCGACCCTTGTGCCGCAAGGCTTTGCGTGCGCTCGGTCACGGCGTCATCAAGCTGTAACAAAAACATCATTTCATAGTCGCGTCGCCGGAAAGACCGGCCCTTATCCCGCTATGGAGTGACGCATGAAACTGCACACGGCCAGCATCGCCGCCCTTTCCCTGGCCATCGCGCTGGGTCTTTCCGCCTGCAAGCCGGGCGCTGAAGGCCAAGCCGCCGCGCCGGCCACCGATGCGCCCGCTGCCGCTCCGGCCGCTGGCGATCGCCTGACCGCCGAGATTTCCGGCGCCGGTGCATCCTTCATCTTCCCGCTGGTGTCCAAGTGGTCGGCCGACTACAACGCCGCCACCGGCGCCAAGATCAACTACCAGTCGATCGGCTCGGGTGGCGGCATCGCCCAGATCAAGGCCGGCACCGTTGACTTCGGTTCCTCCGACAAGCCGCTGAGCAGCGAAGAACTGGCCCAGGCCGGTCTCGGCCAGTTCCCGTCGGCCATCGGCGGCGTGGTCCCGGTGGTCAACATCGACGGCCTGGAAGCCGGCAAGCTGCGCCTGAGCGGCGCCCTGCTGGCCGACATCTTCCTGGGCAAGGTCAAGACCTGGAACGACCCGGCCATCGTCGCTGCCAACCCGGGCGTCAAACTGCCCGACGGCAAGATCACCCTGGTGCACCGTTCGGATGGCTCAGGCACCACCTTCAACTTCTCCAACTACCTGTCCAAGGTCAGCCCGGACTGGAAGAGCAAGGTCGGCGAAGGCACCTCGGTGCAGTGGCCGGACGGCGTGGGTGGCAAGGGCAATGAAGGCGTGGCCTCGTACGTGAAGCAGATCAAGGGCTCCATCGGCTACGTCGAGCTGGCCTACGCGCTGCAGAACGGCATGCCGTACGCCTCGATGCAGAACGCCGCCGGCAACTGGGTGCAGCCGAGCGCGGAAACCTTCGCCGCGGCAGCCGCCAGCGCCGACTGGGCCAGCGCCAAGGACTTCAACCTGGTCATCACCAATGCCCCGGGCGACCAGGCATGGCCGATCACCGCCACCAACTTCATGCTGATGCACAAGCAGCCCAAGGATGCCCAGCGCAGCAAGGACACCCTGGCGTTCTTCAAGTGGGCCTTCGAGAAGGGCCAGGCCCAGGCCAACGAACTGCACTACGTGCCGCTGCCGGCCGAGCTGGTCACCCAGATCGAGGCGTACTGGACCAGCGAGTTCAAGTGAACCAGGCAGGCCCGCGCCTGGCGCGGGCCTGACCGATCGTAGCGCCGGGCCCTGCCCGGCGGCACCACGCTCCGAACGTGATGCCGGGCATCGCCCGGCACTACCTCTTCTCTTCTCGGGCCCCCGCCTCAGCCATGAATGCCATCGCCCAGCCTGTTCCCGCACCGTCTCTTCGCGACCTGCGTGATGCCCGCAACGACACACTGTTCCGTTGGGTACTGATCACCACCGTCATCCTGGTGCTGGTCGCCCTGGCCTGCGCCGCGCTCTCGATGCTGTGGGGCGGCCGCCATGCCCTGCAGGAGCAGGGCCTGAGCTTCTTCTACTCCTCCGAATGGAATCCGGTCGAGAACAAATTCGGTGCGCTCGCACCGATCTACGGCACCCTGGTCACCGCCCTGATCGCGATGGTCATCGCTGTCCCGGTAAGCTTCGGTATCGCCTTCTTCCTGACCGAGGTCGCCCCGCGCTGGCTGCGTGGCCCGGTCGGTACCGCCATCGAACTGCTGGCCGGTATCCCCTCGATCATCTACGGCATGTGGGGCCTGTTCGTGCTGGTCCCGGTGATGACCGAGTACGTCACCCCGTTCCTCAATGATCACCTGGGCACGATGCCGATCATCGGCCCGCTGTTCCAGGGTCCGCCGCTGGGCATCGGTGTGCTCACCGCCGGCTTCGTGCTGGCGATCATGGTCATCCCCTTCATCTCCTCGGTGATGCGCGAGGTGTTCCTCACCGTGCCGACCCGTCTGAAGGAATCGGCGTACGCGCTGGGTTCCACCAAGTGGGAAGTGAGCTGGGACATCGTGCTGCCCTACACCCGCTCGGCGGTGATCGGCGGCATCTTCCTCGGCCTCGGCCGCGCCCTGGGTGAAACCATGGCGGTGGCCTTCGTGATCGGCAACAGCGTGCGTCTGTCGCCGTCGCTGCTCGAACCGGGCACCACCATTGCCGCCCTGATCGCCAACGACTTCGGCGAAGCCACCGAAACCTACCGCTCGGCCCTGCTGCTGCTCGGCTTCGTGCTGTTCCTGGTGACCTTCGTGGTGCTGGCGATCGCCCGCCTGATGCTGATGCGCCTGGCCCGCAAGGAGGGCAACTGATGTCCACCGCCAACGCCCAACCGCTGTACCTGCGCCGCCGCATCGTCAACGTGGTCGCGCTGCTGATGTCCTGCCTGACCGCACTGTTCGGCCTGTTCTTCCTCGGCTGGATTCTGTGGACGCTGGCCTCCAAGGGCCTGGCCGGCATCAATCTGGACCTGTTCCCCAAGATGACCCCACCGCCGATGCAGGAAGGCGGCCTGGCCAATGCCTTCTTCGGCAGCGCGGTGATGTGTGGCCTGGCAATCGCGATCGGCACCCCGCTCGGCGTGTTGGCCGGTACCTGGCTGGCCGAGTACGGCAACTTCCGCAAGACCGGCACGGTGGTCCGCTTCGTCAACGACATCCTGCTCTCGGCGCCATCGATCGTGCTGGGCCTGTTCGTCTACACCCTGTACGTGATGCAGACCGGTGGCCAGTTCTCGGCCTTCGCCGGTGCGCTCTCGCTGGCCTTCATCGTGCTGCCGGTGGTGGTGCGTACCACCGATGAAATGCTGCGCCTGGTACCTTCGCAGATGCGTGAAGCGGCCCTGTCGCTGGGCATCCCGCAGTGGAAGGTGACCGTGCAGGTGCTGTACCGCAGCGCTGCTGCCGGCATCGTGACCGGCATCCTGCTGGCCCTGGCCCGCATCTCCGGTGAAACCGCCCCGCTGCTGTTCACCGCCTTCGGCAACCAGTACTGGAACAGCAACGTGTTCCAGCCGATGGCCTCGGTGCCGGTGGTGATGAACCAGTTTGCCGGCAGCCCGTATGAATCCTGGCAGGTGCTGGCCTGGGCCGGCGCGCTGGTGCTGACCGTGTTCGTCCTGCTGGTCAGCCTTTCCGCGCGCGGCATCCTGCTGCGCAACCGTATCTCCCATGACTGACCTTTCCACGGACATCGCCATGAACGATCTCTCCAACGCCGTGCCGATGCAGCGCATCGTGGTCCCGGCCTCGCATGAAAGCCTGCAGACCCCGGCGCCGATCAAGCTGGCCGCACGTGGGCTGGATTTCTACTACGACAAGTTCCACGCGCTGAAGGGCATCGACCTGGAGATTCCGGAAAAGCGTGTCACCGCGCTGATCGGTCCCTCCGGCTGCGGCAAGTCCACGCTGCTGCGCATCTTCAATCGCATCTACGCGCTGTACCCCAAGCTGGAAGCGCGCGGTGAAGTGATGCTGGACGGGGAGAACATCCTCTCGCCGAAGTACCCGATGAACCGCCTGCGCAGCAAGGTCGGCATGGTGTTCCAGAAGCCGGTGCCGTTCCCGATGACCATCTTCGAGAACGTGGCCTACGGCATCCGTCACCACGAAAAGCTCTCCAAGTCGGAGATGACTGATCGCGTCGAGCAGGCCCTGCGCCAGGGCGCGCTGTGGGACGAGGTGAAGGACAAGCTCAACCAGAGCGCGCTGGGCCTGTCCGGTGGCCAGCAGCAGCGCCTGTGCATCGCCCGCGCCGTGGCCCTGCGCCCGGACGTGCTGCTGCTGGACGAACCGACCTCCGCGCTGGATCCGATCTCCACCAGCCGCATCGAGCAGCTGGTCGAAGAGCTCAAGCACGATTACACCATCGTGATCGTCACCCACAACATGCAGCAGGCCGCGCGCGTGTCCGATTACACCGCCTTCATGTACTTGGGCGACCTGATCGAACACGACCGCACCGAAGTGATCTTCTCGCAGCCCAACAAGCAGCAGACCGAAGACTACATCACCGGCCGCTTCGGCTGATTCCGGCCCACGAACCCTGGATAGAACCGCATGAGCATTCCCAACGACCACATCGTCAAGAGCTACGACGAAGAACAGCAGCGCCTGGTGGCCGAGATCGTGCGCATGGGCGAGATGGCCGTCGCCCAGCTGGAGGCGTCCATGGACGTCATCGAGAAGCGCGACGAGAACGCCGCCCAGCGCATCATCGCCAACGATGAAGCCATCGACCAGCTTGAGCAGCACATCAGCCACGACGTGATGCGTCTGGCGCTGCGCGGGCCGATGGCACGCGACCTGCGCGAGATCCTGGCCGGCCTGCGCATCCCGGCCGACATCGAACGCATCGGCGATTACGCGGCGAACGTGGCCAAGCGTTCGATCGCCCTGAGCAAGGTGCCGCCGCTGCCGCAGATCCAGGGCCTGCGCGCGCTGGGCCGGCTGGCCGCGCAGCAGGTGCGCCGTGCGATCGAGGCCTACCGCGACAACGATGCCGCCGCGGCGCTGGAACTGCGCGACGATGATGCTCGTCTGGATGCGCAGTACACCGCGCTGTTCCGCGAGCTGCTCACGTACATGATGGAAGACCCGCGCAACATCACCCCGTGCACCCACCTGCTGTTCATGGCCAAGAACCTGGAGCGCGTGGGTGACCATGCCACCAACATCGCCGAGAACGTGTGGTTCCTGGTGCATGGCGAGCAGGCGCTGCCGCCGCGCGAGAAGCGCGACGAGACGAGCAGCACCGATCACGTCTGAGCATGGGCTTCAAAAACGGAAAGCAAAAGCCGCTGCCTTCGGGTGGCGGTTTTTTTTTGCTCGCTGGGAGGCGCCAGTGATCTCGACCCAGCGCCCGACCCACTTGCCGCTGAGGAATGCGGCGCTGCACTTCACGAAACGTTGAATCCTGTGTGAGGATTCGATGAGCCGGGCCAGGCCACCATGGCCGCACCTGCTGCCCCCACGCAGCCATCCCGGGCCCCGGCCCATTTCAAGGAGATCCACCCGATGAGCACACCCACCCGATCACTGTCTTTGTTGGCGGCCACTGCGCTGGCCGCGGGCCTGGGCGTTACTGCCTCCGCATCTGCGTTGAGCATGACCGAGCTGGCCCAAGGCTATCTGGTGGCCGGCCAGGCAGCGACCAAGGCTGCCGAGGGCAAGTGTGGCGAAGGCAAGTGCGGTGCGCATGGCGACAAGGCTGCGACCACCGGTGCCAAGGCCGCCGAAGGCAAGTGTGGGGAAGGCAAGTGCGGCGCCGACAAGGGAAAGACGACCGGCGCCAAGGCCAAGACGGCTGGCGACAAGAAGACGGCGGAAGGCAAGTGCGGCGAAGGCAAGTGCGGTGCCAAGCACTGACGCTCTCGCTACTGGCCTGGCCCGGTCGCCGCTGCCTGCGGCGGCCACCGGACTGGGTTTGCGCCGGGCCCTGCTGCAGGACCTGCGCGATGCGCCAAACGGCGATATCGACTTTCTCGAATGCGCGCCGGAAAACTGGATCGGTATCGGTGGGCCGGCCGGCGACGCACTCGCCGAACTGACCACGCGCCACCCGCTCACCTGCCATGGGCTGTCGCTCTCGCTGGGCAGCACCGCGCCGCTGGATACCGTGCTGCTTGAACAGGTAGGACGGTTCCTCGACCGGCACAACGTGCCGCTGTACAGCGAACACCTGAGCTACTGCAGCGATGACGGCCATCTCTACGACCTCCTGCCGATTCCTTTCACCGACGAAGCCGTGCGCCACACCGCCTCACGCATCGCCCGCGTGCAGGACCTGCTGGGCCGGCGCATCGCGGTGGAGAACGTGTCCTACTACCTCGCCCCGGACCCGGCCATGGACGAACTGGCCTTCACCAACGCCGTGCTGGCCGAGGCCGATTGCGATCTGTTGCTGGACGTCAACAATGTCTACGTCAACGCGTGCAACCACGGCTACGACGCCGATGCGTTCATCGCCGGGCTGCCGGCCGCGCGCATCGTCTGCCTGCATGTGGCCGGCCATCTGGACGAAGCCCCCGACCTGAAGATCGACACCCATGGCAGCGCAGTAATCGATCCGGTCTGGGACCTGCTCGCCCGCACCTATGCACGCATCGGCGCGCGCCCCACGCTGCTGGAACGCGATTTCAATTTCCCGTCTTATGCCGAACTGCGCGGAGAACTGCAGCATATCCGCCGACTGATGGCCGCCCATGCCGGGAGCGGACATGACTGACGCCCCGGCACGGCTTCACGCACAGCAGAGAGCGTTCACCGCCCATCTGCGCGACCCGGACCATATCGCGGCCCCCGAAGGCATGGACGCGCGCCGGCTGGGCGTCTACCAGCGGTTGGTGTTCAACAACGTCCTGGGCCTGCTCGGCAACGGTTTTCCGGTCTGCGTGCAGCTGCTGGGGGACGCGGCGTGGGCCGCCCTGGTCCGGCGCTTCCTTGCCGGTCACCCGGCGCAGACACCGTTGTTCACCGAACTGGCTGCCGAGTTCGTGCAGTGGCTGCAGCACCAGGCCGCGCTGCCACACCCGGCACTGGCCGAACTGGCACATTACGAGTGGGTGGAAACGGCCCTCTACCAGTGGGATGCGTCCCCCCTGCCGCCCTCGCCCGGCCTGGACCCGATGCACGCGGCGCTGCAGCGCTCCCCCCTGGCCTGGCCCCTGCTCTATCGCTGGCCGGTGCACCGGCTCGGCACCGATGACGCGCCCGCGCAGCCCGGCCCCGAGCCGACCGGGTTGCTGGTCCGGCGCGACCCGGACGGGCAGGTCCGCTTCGCCGCCGTCAGCCCGATGGCCGCGCAGCTGCTGGAGCTGATCGGTCAGCATCCCGGCAGTACCGGCACCACTTGCCTGCAGCAGCTTGCGCAGGCGCACGGCATGGCGGCCGATGCGCTGCTTTCGCCCGGCGCCGCCCTGCTGCGCCAGTTCCACGACAGCGGCGTGATCGGGCCTGCCGCGCCTGTTTCCTGACCCCTCCACCAAGGAAGTACCTCCATGAAGTCACTGCATCTGGTCGCCCTGCGCGACCGGCTGGATCGTCTCGGCCCGTGGTTCGCGCCGCTCGGCCTGCGCTTGCTGATGGGCTGGGAATATTTCGAGTCCGGCCGCGAAAAACTTCGCGGCCAGAACTGGTTCGAGGACCTGCAGCACGCCTTCCCATTCCCGTTCGACCAGCTGCCGGCCGCACTCAACTGGCAGTTGGCCACCTGGTTCGAACTGATCGGCGCGGTGTGCCTGCTGCTCGGGCTGGGCACGCGCCTGGCCGCGAGCTGCCTGCTGGTGCTGACCGTGGTCGCCACGGCCGCCGTGCACTGGCCGATGCACTGGGATGGGTTGGCCGAGCTGGCAATGGGCTATGTCATCACCGACCAGGGCTTTGGCAACTTCAAACTGCCGCTGCTGTTCATGGCCATGCTGCTGCCGCTGGCCCTGCAGGGTGCCGGCCCGTTGAGCCTGGATCACCTGCTGCACCGCGGCCGCGGGCGCACGCCGGCACTGGCCTGGGCGCGGGGGGCATACAGGTCGCTCTGCTAAACTGGGGCGATGACTGACGACCTCCCCCGCTCCGACGCGCCGGCTGCTGCCGACGCACTGCCCGCTGCCGCCCAGCGCTTGATGGCGACCCGCTTCCGCGGCTTCCTGCCGGTGGCGGTGGACGTGGAGACCGGCGGATTCGACTCGGATCGCCACGCCCTGCTGGAGATCGCCGCGGTGCCGATCGAGATGGACGAGACCGGCCTGCTCTATCCCGGCCAGACCGCCAGCGCCCATGTGGTACCCGCCGAAGGCCTGGAGATCGATCCCAAGTCGCTGGAGATCACCGGCATCATCCTGGACCACCCCTTCCGGCTGGCCAAGGTCGAGCGCGACGCGCTGGACCACATCTTCGCACCGATCCGGGTGGCGATGAAGAAGTACGGCTGCCAGCGCGCGATCCTGGTCGGGCACAACGCCCACTTCGACCTGGGTTTCGTCAATGCGGCGGTCAACCGGACCGGCCACAAGCGCAACCCGTTCCACCCCTTCAGCGTGTTCGACACCGTCACCCTCGGCGGCATCGCCTATGGCCAGACCGTGCTGGCACGCGCGGCCACCGCAGCCGGGCTGGGCTGGGATGCCGATGAGGCGCACAGCGCGGTGTATGACACCGAGCAGACCGCCAAGCTGTTCTGCAAGGTCGCCAACAGCTGGCCGCGCCCCTGAGCGGCATCAACCGATAGCGGTTCTGTCGCGCCCTTCGCTCTTGGCCCGGTACAGCGCGCGGTCGGCGCGCTGGTAGAGCAGCATCGGCGTGCGGTCGGCGGCATCCAGTTCGACCAGGCCGGCGCTGAAGGTCACCGTCAGCCCCGGGATGCCTGCCCAGTCGGGGTGGTCATGGAACAACCCGCGCAGGCGCGCGCAGACCTGGGCGGCTTCGTCCAGGCGGGTGTCATTGAGCAGCAGCGCGAATTCTTCGCCGCCGGTACGCGCCGGCATGTCCGAATCACGGCAGGCCGAGGCCAGCAGCCGCGCCACTTCCACCAGCACCACATCGCCCACCCAATGGCTGTGCCGGTCGTTCACTTCCTTGAAGTGGTCGATGTCCAGCACCACCAGGCACAGAGGGTGGTGGCTGCGCTGCGAGCGCGCGAAATCACGCGCCAGCGCTTCATCGAACGCGCGCCGGTTGGGCAGCCCGGTCAGGGCGTCTTCGCGGGCCTGCCGCTCGAAGGCCTCGGCCTGCACTGCCAGCCGGTCAGCCAATTCTGTCTTCTCCAGATTCAGCGCCTGCAGGTTCACCGTCTGCGTCTGCAGATCCAGCGTCGCTTCCTTCACCATCCGTGCCAGCCGTACATTGCTGGCCTTGTAACGGTTGATCAGATACCGGTACAACGCGATCAGCCCGGCCAGCAACATCAGCGCGGCGACCAGCTGCACACTGCGGCGTTGCCACAGGAACGGTTCCACCGTGAATTCCCACACCGCTTCACTGTCGCTCCAGGCACCGCCCGGATGCGCAGCGGACACGTGCAGCGTGTAGTCGCCCGGCGGCAGGCCGATGAACTCCACGCTGCGTTGCTGGCCGCGCTCGATCCAGCCTTTGTCCAGGCCATCCAGGCGGGTGCGGTAGCGGATACGCTCGGAAAGCAGATAGCTCAGCCCGACGTAACTCACGCTCAAGCGGCGCCCGCCGGGAATCGAATTATGGTCGCTGCCCTGCCAATGCAGCGGCGCCCCATCGACCTGCACGCTCTCGATCACCGCCGGCGGCGCCAGGCGCTCGCGGAAGCGCTGCAGCCGCAGCGGGTCGACCATGCTCAGGCCACCAGCGGTCACCACCCAGAACGTGCCGTCCTGACGCAGGATCGCCGATGGCCCGGAGCTGCCGTTGGCCTGTGAATTGGCCATGCCGTCGATCTCGTTGTAATGCTCGACCTCCACCCGCGCGGCGCGCCCGTCAGCGACGGCATTGAGCATCGCCATGTCGGTGCGCAGCACGCCGCGGTTGCTGCTGATCCAGACATTGCCGACCCGGTCGGGCACCAGCTGGAACACGGTGTCCACCGGCATGCCCTGCTCCAGGCCGACCCGCGCCAGCGTGCCTTGCTGGTAGCGGTACAGGCCGCGGTCGGTGCTGATCCACATCGCATCGCCGATCTGCTGGAAGCCGAACACGCTGCGCCCGCCGCCCAGGCGCTGCAGGTCGATGGCCTGCACCCGGTCGCCGCGCAGCACCCGGATGCCCTCGATGGTGCCGATCCACAGCCCGCCCTCAGCATCATGCGCCAGCGCGGTGATCAGCCCGGTCGGCATGCCGGGAATCGCCGGCTGCCCGACCTGGCCGGCCTCGATGCGGATCACGCCTTTCTGGGTCCCGGCCCAGACGACCCCGTCGCGGTCGATGCTGATCGCGCGGATGTTGCCGCCCGGCAGCCCTTCGGCGTTGCCGTAGACGTGCAGGCGCTGGCCCTGTTCGTTGATCTGGAAGATGCCGTCGCCGAACGTGCCGACCCACAACCTGCCCTCACGATCCTGGGCCAGGCTCAGCACCGATGGGCTCTTGCCAACGTTGTTGCGCAGCGGCACCGGGCTGAAGCGCCCCTGCGCGTCGCGCCGGTCCAGGCCGCTGGCGCTGCCGATCCAGAGCTGGCGCAGGCGATCCTCGAACACCGTGCGCACGTAGTCGCCGCTGAGCCCGTCGCGCTCGGTGAAGCTGCTGAACAAGGTTTCGCGCAAGCGGTACAGGCCGCCATTGGCGCCCACCCAGATGCTGCCCTCGGCGTCTTCGCGCAGGCTGACCACGCGCCCCCCGGGCAGCGACAGCCCGGTCGGCAACCGCTCCAGCCCGTGCCGCGACAAGCGCAGCAGGCCCTGGTTCTCGGTGCCCAGCCACAGGTCGCCGTGGCGGTCCTGCAGCATCGCAGTGATGTGGGTCACCCCCGGCAGGCGGTGCTGCAGCAGCGGCGCCCCATCCTGCATGCGGTAGATGCGCTCACCGGCCACCACCCACATCACCCCATCGGGCGCGCGGTACGGCCATACCAGGCCGCGCCCCAGTCCCCAGCTGTCCGGCGCGCGGCGCTGCACGCCATCGGTGTCGCGCACGACCAGGCCGTCCAGCGTGCCAACCCAGGCCCGGTCCTGCGCATCCACCACCAGCTTGGTGAAACTCATCGCCATCGGCACGTCGGCCGGCGGCGTCTGATAGTCGAACGTGCCGTCCGGGCCCAGGCTGCCGATACCCTTGCCTTCGTACAGCAGCCACAGCCGCCCGTGGCTGTCCATCTGCATCGCCTGGATCAGCACCTGCGGGGTATCGGGGCGATGCTCCCAGACCTGCCAGCGGCCGTCCGCGCCGCGCCGGGTCACATTGCCGCGCGAATCACTGATCCACAGCCCGCCACTGCGGTCCACCAGCAGCGCGCCGACGCCGTTGTCGCGCAGGCCCGGCGTGGTGCTGCGGTCGAATACCGTGAAATCCAGCCCGTTGTAGCGGACCAGGCCTTCCCAGGTGGCGAACCACAGATGCCCTTCCGGGGTCTGGGCGATGTCGCGCAGCGAGTTGTGCGGCAGCCCGTTGCGCGAGGTCCAGACATCGATCGCATAGTCACGCAGCGGCGGCGGGCCATCCTGGGCCGAGAGCGACCACGGGACCGCGCACAGCAGCATCAGCCACAGCGCAGCCGCCTGCAGGGTCGGCATGCCCGGGAACTTCAGTTGTGCCGGCCGCCACCGGTTCCTGCCCCCCCGATCGCTCATCCGTATGGATCAGCCTTGGGCAGGCGCCGTGCGCATGGGGGGAACGGCCGTGCACCAGCGCGGGGGCTGGCAGAGTCGTACGCTCTCATGGGGGAGACGCTGGAAAGAGATGCCCATAGTAGGCAAATCCTTGCGTTTTGGGGGAGCCGGCGTCAGCCGCCGCGGGATCCGGCCGGGGCCCGCGCCGGCGAGCTCCAGCGCACGATGGCCTCCAGCCCGCCCTGCGGATGGTTGCGCAGGTGCAGGCTTGCCCCATCCTTCTCGGCCAGTGCGCGGGCGATGGTGAGCCCCAACCCGGCCCCGCCAGTCTGGCGCGAACGCGAGGTTTCCAACCGCACGAACGGGTCGAACACGGCTTCCAGTTCGTCCTCGGCCAGGCCCGGGCCGCTGTCGCGGATGCGGACCTCGACGTCCTGCCCGGATTGCTTCACGCGCACCCGTGCGGTCTGCCCATACATCAACGCGTTGTCGACCAGGTTGGAGAACAGGCGATGCATCGCCAGCGGCCGCAGCATCAGTACCGCTCCGCTCGGCTGCTCGAAGCGCACATCCCCACCGGCCTCGGCGGCATCTTCCACGATGCTCTCCAGCAGCGAATCCAGATCCAGCGCGGCCCGCTGTTCGGCGCTCTCGGCGCTGCGGGCCAGCTCCAGGCCTTCGCGGATCAGTGCCTGCATCGCGCCCAGGTCGCCGATCAGGCGCTCACGCAGGGCCTCGTCGGTGACGTTCTCCAGCCGCAGCCGCAGGCGGGTCACCGGGGTCTGAAGGTCGTGGGTGATCGCCGCCAGCATCTGGGTGCGTTCACCGAGGTGGCGCTGCAGGCGCTTCTGCATGGCGTTGAACGCCTCCGCGGCGCGGCGGACCTCGAACGGGCCGGTCACCGGCATCGGCGCGCCCTGCAGGTCATCGCCCAGCGCCGCGGCGGCATCAGCCAAGCGCTGCAGCGGTGCACTGGCCATCCGCGCCACGATGTAGGCAAGGATCGCGATCGCCACCACCAGCAGGGTCAGGAACAGCGGGTCCACGGCAAGCACGCCGTTATGCGCAACCGCCGGGGAATCCAGCGCCAGCCGCAGCGGCGTGCCATCGCTCAGCTGCAGGGTCACCACACGGCACTTGGGCGGAATGAAAGACGGATCACGCTCACGCGGCGGATGCCGCATCTTTTCCTTGTCGCGCGGCGGCGGCGGCAGCAGTTCCGGCAGCCGCGGCAGGCAGGAGCGGAAGGAGGTGAAGGCGACCTGGCTGCTCGCCACCGGCCCGGGCCGGTCATCGAGGATCTCCATCAACGCCGCGTCGGGCCGGCCGATGCGTGCGCCCTCGGGCAACTGGCGCACGCTCGGCCCGCCACTGCCGAGAAGGCGCTCGCGGAGTTCCGGATTGCCGTCGAGCAGGTTCACGAAGCCCTGCAGGCGATCAGCGATGCGGTTGAGGTTCTGCCGTTCAAATTCCTGCTGGCGCTTGGTGCTGGCCAGCATGGTCGCGCCGATCGCGGCCACGCTCATTCCCAGCAGCAGGATGACGAACAATCGTCCCACCATCGAGGAAAAGAAACGGCGCAGGCGTGTCATTCCAGGGTGACCGCCGCCGCAAGCACATAGCCTTCGTTGCGCACGGTTTTGATCAGGCCATCGCTGCCCCCGTCATCGGCCAGCTTGTTGCGCAGGCGGCTGACCTGCAGGTCGATCGCACGGTCCTGCGACTCGTAGTTGCGGCCGCTGCTCAGCGAGACCAGCTGCTCGCGGGACAGCACCTTGTTGGCATGCCCCACGAAGACCCGCAGCAGGCGGAACTCGGCGCCGGACAACACCACCACCCGCCCATCGGGATCGACCAGGTGGCGATGTTCCAGATCGAATATCCAGCTGGAGAAGCGCGCGCGGCGGATCGCCAGCGGCTCCAGGTTGGCCGGCAGCGCCTCGGTGCGACGCAGCACGTTGCGGATGCGGGCAAGCAGTTCGCGCGGCTCGAACGGCTTGGCCAGGTAATCGTCGGCACCCATCTCCAGGCCCAGCACGCGGTCGATCGGCTCGCTGCGCGCGGTCAACATGATCACCGGCGTGCTCGAACGCGCACGCAGATCGCGGCACAGGGTCAGGCCGTCTTCGCGCGGCAGGTTGAGGTCGAGCACGATCAGGTCCACGTGCTCGCGCTCCAGCAGCTGGCGCATGCCGTGGCCATCGCCGGCAGTGCTCACCAGGTAACCGGCGCGGCCGAGCTGCTCGGCGAGCAGCTGGCGGATATCGTTGTCGTCATCGACGATCAGCAGTCTATGCATGCTGTTGGCAGTCTCCATGCGGTGATCATCCCCTGTCGGGAGCTGAACCGCATCTCATGGTTTGCGTACGTCTGTTTCAAAGGGTCATGCAGATACATAACGAAACGCCCTGTGCACCGCAGGGATACATCTTGGTACACGGCGAGCATTGAGCCGGCGGTGAACGATCTTCACAATGCTGACAACGCCGATGCACCGGCCTGCCGAGTTGACGATCATCGTGAAGCCCCGTTTGCCCAGAACCCGCCGTGCCCGTCTGCTGCTGTTGCTCGTGGTCGTCATCCTGATCGCCGCGATTGTGGCATGGATGCTGCGCAAGCCGGCCGCCCCCACCCTGGCCACGTCACCGGTCAGCCGCGGCGACATCGAACAGACCGTGGAAGCCACCGGCGTGATCGACGCCTACAAGCTGGTCAGTGTCGGCGCACAGGCCTCCGGCCAGATCAAATCATTGAAAGTCCAGCTCGGCGATACGGTCAAGGAAGGCGACCTGATCGCCGAGATCGACGCCACCACCCAGCAGAACCAGGTGCTCAATGCCCAGGCCTCGCTGGACCAGGTCAAGGCGCAGCGCGCGGTGCAGCAGGCCAGCCTGCGCGAAGCCGAGCTGGAGTTCGCCCGCCAGCAGCAGATGCTCGCCGCCGAGGCCACTTCGCGCGCCGAGTTCGATGCGGCCGACGCCCAGCTCAGGACCGCGCGTGCCCAGATCCAGTCCTTCGATGCACAGATCAAGGGCCGCGAAACCGAACTGGGCACCGCCCGCGCCAACCTGGCCTACACCCGCATCACCGCGCCGATGGACGGCACCGTGGTCGCCGTGGTCGCCGAAGAAGGCCGCACCGTCAACGCCAACCAGACCGCGCCGACCATCGTGATGCTGGCCCGCCTGGACCTGGTCACGGTGAATGCCGAGGTCTCCGAAGCGGACGTGGTCAAGATCAAGGCCGGCATGCCGGTGTACTTCACCACGCTGGGTGAGCCGGACCGCAAGTTCCACGCCACGCTGCGCCAGATCAATCCGGCGCCGGCCTCGATCGCCAACGACAGCTCGAGCAGCTCCAGCTCGTCCAGTTCCAGTTCCAGCACGGCGGTGTACTACAACGCGCTGTTCGACGTGGAAAACCCCGACGGCACGCTGCGCATCGACATGACCGCGCAGGTCTCGGTGATGCTCAAGCAGGCCAAGGACGTGCTGATCATCCCGGCCGTTGCACTCGGCCCCAAGACCCGCGACGGGCAGTACATGGTGCGCGTGGCCGATGCCGATGGCATGCCGGCGCCGCGCAAGGTCAAGATCGGCATCAACAACGGCGCCAATGCCGAGGTGCTGTCCGGGCTGGCCGAGGGCGACAAGGTGATCGTCGGCGAAGGCGGCGGCCTGCAGGGCACCGGTGGCGGCAACCGCGGCGGCAGCACGGTGCGGATCGGCGGCCCCGGCATGGGCGGGCCGCGCCGATGAGCAGCGCCTCGACGGGCACGCCGCTGCTGCGGCTGCGCGACCTGCGCCGCGAATTTCCGGCGGGCGATGAGACCATCGCAGTGCTGCGCGATGTCAATCTGGACATCGCCGCCGGCGAGATGGTGGCCATCGTTGGCCAGTCCGGTTCGGGCAAGTCCACGCTGATGAACATCCTCGGCTGCCTGGATCGGCCGACCCGTGGCAGTTACCAGGTCGCCGGCCGCGAGACCGGCCGCATGGAGCCGGACGAGCTGGCCGAACTGCGCCGCGAGCATTTCGGTTTCATCTTCCAGCGCTACCACCTGCTCGGCGATCTGGATGCGCGCGGCAATGTCGCCGTGCCGGCCGTGTACGCCGGCAGCCCCGGCCCGGTGCGCACCGCACGCGCCGAACAGCTGCTGCAGCGGCTCGGCCTGGGCGACCGCATGAACCACAAGCCCGGCCAGTTGTCTGGTGGCCAGCAGCAGCGCGTGTCGATTGCTCGGGCGCTGATGAACGGTGGCGAGGTGATCCTGGCCGATGAGCCGACCGGCGCGCTGGACACCCGATCCGGCGAAGAAGTGATGGGCATCCTCGGCGAGCTGCATGCCGAAGGCCACACCATCATCATCGTGACCCACGACATGAGCGTGGCCGAACACGCCCAGCGCATCATCGAAATCCGCGACGGCGAGATCATTGCCGACCGCACCAATCCGAATGCACCGCACTACCGCGCGCAGCGCCAGCCCACCGTGGCCGCCGGCAAGGGCCACAGCTGGCGGGCCGCGCGCGACCGCTTCACCGAAGCGTTCCGCATGGCCCTGCTGGCGATGAACGCCCACCGCCTGCGCACCTTCCTGACCATGCTCGGCATCATCATCGGCATCGCTTCGGTGGTCTCGGTGGTGGCGATGGGCAACGGCTCGCAGCAGCAGATCCTGCAGAACATCAGCGCACTGGGCACCAATACGATCGATGTGTATCCCGGGCGCGGGTTCGGCGACATGCGCTCGGCCCGCGTACAGACCCTCAAGGCCAGCGACGCCGATGCACTGGGCCGGCAGAGCTATATCGACAGTGCCACGCCGAGCGTCTCCTCCTCGGTGACCGCGCGCTACCGCAACCAGTCGGCCACCGCGCAGGTCAACGGCGTGGGCGAGCAGTTCTTCCGGGTCAAGGGCGTGACCCTGCTCGCCGGCAGCTTCTTCGATACCGATGCGGTGCGCAGCCTGGCCCAGGTGGCGATCATCGACGAGAACACCCGCACCCAGTTCTTCCCCAATGGCGAGGACCCGGTGGGCCAGGTGATCCTGCTCGGCAACGTGCCGGTGCGCGTGGTCGGCGTGGCGCAGCGGCAGAGCTTCGGTTTCGGCGGCAGCACCAGCCTGAGCGTGTGGGTGCCGTACACCACGGTGATGTCGCGGATGCTGGGCCAGAGCCATGTGTCCAGCATCACCGTGCGCGTGGACGATGCCACCCCGATGGATGCCGCGCAGGCCGCGATTTCCAAGCTGCTGATCATGCGCCACGGCACCGAGGATTTCTTCCTCAGCAACAGCGCCGAGATTCGCCAGACCATCGAACAGACGACCCGCACGATGACGCTGCTGATCAGCGCCATTGCCGCCATCGCGCTGCTGGTCGGTGGCATCGGCGTGATGAACATCATGCTGGTCTCGGTGACCGAACGGACCCGCGAGATCGGCGTGCGCATGGCCGTCGGCGCGCGGCAGAGCGACATCCGCCAGCAGTTCCTGATCGAGGCGGTGCTGGTGTGCCTGCTCGGCGGCCTGCTCGGCGTCGGCCTGTCGCTGGTGGTCGGCTGGCTGTTCGGCAAGTTCGCGCCGGACTTCCAGATGCTGTTCTCGACCGCGTCCATCGTGGCCGCCTTTGCCTGCTCCAGCCTGATCGGCGTGGCGTTTGGTTTCCTGCCGGCCCGCAATGCCGCCCAACTTGATCCCGTGGAGGCGCTGGCGCGCGAATGAAGATTTCTCCTGCTCTGCTGCACCCCGCTTCGCTGCGTCCACTGGTCCTGGCCTGCGTGACCGCACTGACCCTGTCGGCCTGCGTCAGCACCGGTCGCTACCAGGTCGACGCGCCGGCAGTACCGGCCACCTATGGCCGTGGCGATGCCACCCTGAACACCCCCACCGAGGCTGTGAGCGAACAGCCGCACGCCACATCGGCCGATGTCCGCACTGATGCCTGGTGGACCCAGTTCGGTGACCCCGGCCTGGACCGTGTGATCGACCGCGCCCTGGCCGCCAACACCGACCTCGTCTCGGCCGGGCTGGCGGTGCAGCGCGCGCGCCTGCAGGCCGGGCTGGCCGACAACGCACTGTGGCCGCAGCCCTCGGGCAGTGTCAGCAGCAGCGGCAACCGCCCGATCGACCAGAGCGCGGACTGGAACCGCGGCAGCTCGGCCGGCGTGTCACTGGGGTGGGAAATCGACCTGTGGGGGCGCCTGCGCACCCAGCGCGACATCGCCCAGTGGGAAGCCCAGGCCAGCCAGGAGGACCTGCAGAACACCGCCCTGCTGGTGATCAGCGACGTCGCCACGCAGTACTGGACGCTGGCCTTCCTCAACCAGTCGATCAACGCAGGGCAGGCCAACCTGGAGCGCCTGCAGCGCACCCGCGAACTGGTCCAGGCCCGCTTCGATGCCGGTGCGGTCTCGCGGCTGGACGTGCGCCAGGCGGCCCAGAGCCTGGAGGCACAGCGTGCCGCGCAGAGTGCGCTGGTGCAGCAACGCGTTGCCGCGCGCAATGCACTGACCGTACTGCTGGATGGGCAGCCGCTGGCCGTGGCCGACGAGCCGCAACAGCTGCAGCGCGTGGCCAGCCCGGTGATCGCCGAAGGCCTGCCGGCCGATCTGCTCGGCCGCCGGCCCGACCTGCGCGCGGCCGAGCTGCGGCTGCGCAACAGCCTGAAGACCATCAAGGTGACCGCGACCCAGTACTACCCGGCGCTGAGCCTTACCGGCAGCGTGGGTACGGGCGCCACCTCGCTGTCGGACGTGCTGAAGAATCCGGTCGCCACGCTCGGCGCCGGGCTGTCGCTGCCATTCCTCAACGTGCGCCAGGCGCAGTTGAACACCCGGCTGGCCGGCACGGATTATCAGATCGCGGCCAACGGCTTCCGCCGCACGCTGTACACCGCGCTGTCGGAGGTGGACAACGCCTTGTCGGCGCGCACGCAGTTCGCCACCCAGGTGGCAGCCTCGCAGGCGTCCTACGACGAAGCGGTCGAGATCGAGCGGATGTATGAAGTGCGCTACCGGGTCGGCGCCACCGACCTGCGCACCTGGCTGGAAGCGCAGCAGACCCGGCGTGATGCGGAGCTGTCGCTGGCCTCGGTAAGGCAGCGACAGTTGATCAACGATGTGACGTTGTTCAAGGCATTGGGCGGCAGCGCAGGCTGACGCCGGGGGGTAGAGCCGACCGTTGGTCGGCTGCTCTACGCGGGCGGACGGCAGCCGACCAACGGTCGGCTCTACGTGGG
>NZ_KV791270.1:0-9136 GCF_001807865.1 Stenotrophomonas sp. HMSC10F06
CGCCCGAGCCGGTGGCCGCGACCACCTCGGCCGTCGCCGCGCTGGCCCGCGCCGCCGTCGGCGCCACCGGTCGCACCCTGGATACCGCCAACGAGATCGTGCCGCCGCGGGGCAGCAGTGGCTTCGCCGCCACCCTGGCCCGTGCCAGCGTCGGCCCGGCCGTCAACGAACCGTCGCTGCCGGAGCAGATCTTCGCGCCGTTCAATGTCGAGCAGGCCGCGGCCGCGTCGCCAGCGCTGCTGCAGCCTGAGCCGCCTGTCGCCGAGCCCACCGTGGCGGCCGTGAACCCGCCGATCAACCGCGCGCGCTTCGTCATCGACCCGCCGATGGACGACGAACCGCACTTCCAGATGCACGTGCCGGCCGCGGCCGTGGCGATGCCGCCGCTGCCGGTCAGCGTCACCGTGCCGCCGGCCCTGCCCGCGGTCGAGAGCGTCGTGGCAGCGCAGGACACGGCCGCCCAAGCGCGTGCCGAAAACCCGGCGCCCGCCGTTGTCGCCGAACCGGCGCAGGCCCAGCCCCAGCCGGCCGCCGAACTGGTGGTGGTGCAGCGTGATGACGAAGAGATCCGCCAGCTGCGTCACGAAGTGGCCGGCATGCGCCATGTCATCGAGCGCGAGATGAACCGCTTCACCGACGAGCGCCTGCGCGGCTCGCCGGTCCGCGCTGCCGCACTGGACCTGATGGACGAGTACGGCTTCGATGCCGGCATCAGCCGCGACGTGGCGATGCAGATTCCGCTGGACACCGAAGCCCACCGTGGCCGCGGGCTGATGCTCGGCCTGCTCTCCAAAAAGCTGCCGATCGCCCCGGTCGACCCGCTCGAAGCCGGCGGCGTGATCGCCCTGGTCGGCCCCACCGGCGCCGGCAAGACCACCACCATCGCCAAGCTGGCCTCGCGCTTCGCCGAGGCGCATGCGGCCCGCGATGTCGCCCTGGTCACCACTGATACCGGCCGCATTGGCGCCCGCGAGCAGCTGTACGGCTTCGGCCGGCAGCTCGGCATCGCGGTCCATGAAGCCAGCAGCGGCAGCGATCTGAACCAACTGCTGGAGCGCCTGAAGGACTACAAGCTGGTCCTGATCGACACCGCGGGCCTGGGCCCGCGTGACCGCGCCCTGGCCGCCCAGCTGCAGTGGCTGCGCGCGGCCCAGCAGATCCGCACCCTGCTGGTGCTGCCGGCCAACACCAGCTTCGGCGACATGGACGAGGTGGTCCGCCGCTTCAGCGCCGCCAACCCGCAGGGCGTGGTGCTGAGCAAGCTCGACGAGACCGGCCGCTTCGGCAGCGCCCTGTCGGTGGCCGTGGACCACCGCCTGCCGATCACCTGGGTCACCGATGGCCAGGACGTTCCTGAAGACCTGCACCGTGCCAGTGCGGCCAATCTTGTACTTCGCCTTGAAGATTTGCGCCGCGCGGCCGATATGCCCTGCAACCCGGAGTTGAACCATGCCGTCGCGTGAGTACGCCAAGCTGACCAAGACCTTCCCGTTGTCGGCTACCCGAAGCCAGCCGCTGGGCCCGGTCCGCACCATCGCCGTCACCGGCGGCAAGGGCGGCGTGGGCAAAACGAACGTTTCGGCCAATCTGGCCGTGGCGCTGGCAGACATGGGCAAACGCACGCTGCTGCTGGACGCCGACCTCGGCCTGGCCAACATCGACGTGATCCTGGGCCTGCAGCCGAAGGTGACCCTGGCCGACCTGGTCGCCGGGCGCTGCACGCTGGAAGAAGTGATCATGGAAGGCCCCGGTGGCGTGCTGGTGGTCCCGGCCGCCTCCGGCCGCCGCCACATGGCCGAACTGCAGCCGGCCGAACACGTCGGCCTGGTCAATGTGTTTTCCGAGCTCGAGCGCGAGCTGGACATCATGATCGTGGACACCGCCGCCGGCATCACTGATGGCGTGCTCACCTTCTGCCAGGCCGCGCAGGACACCGTGGTGGTGGTCTGCGACGAGCCGGCCTCGATCACCGATGCCTACGCCCTGATCAAGGTGCTCTCGCGCGAGCGCGGCGTGGACCGGATCCAGGTGGTGGCCAACATGGTCCGCGACCCGAACGAAGGCCGCGTGCTGTACGAGAAGCTATCCCGCGTGTGCGAGAAGTTCCTCGCCGATGTCTCGCTGAACTACCTGGGCTGCGTGCCGCAGGATGACTGGCTGCGCCTGTCGGTGCAGCGCCAGCAGCCGGTGGTGAAGGCCTACCCCTCCAGCCCGGCCGCCCTGGCGCTGACCGAAATCGCGCGCCGCACCGCCCGCTGGCAGGCCCCGACCGAGCCGCGTGGCGGGGTCGAGTTCTTCCTGGAACGCATCCTCAAGCAACGCGGGGTGACGGTATGAAGGGCGCAGCACAATACAAAGAGGTCCAGCGGACCGCGGCCAACGAGTGCATTGCCCAGCACTCGGACCTGGTCCGGCGGATCGCCCACCATCTTGCCGCGCGCCTGCCGGCGAGCGTGGAAGTGGACGACCTGATCCAGGCCGGCATGATGGGCCTGATCGAGGCCTCGCGCAGCTACGACGCCGACCAGGGCGCCTCGTTCGAGACCTACGCCTCGATCCGTATCCGCGGCTCGATGATCGACGAGATCCGCCGGGGCGACTGGGTGCCGCGCTCGGTGCATCGCCGTGCCCGGGATGCCGCCGCCACCATCCGTCGCCTCGAGCAGAGCACCGGCCGCGCCGCCAGCGCCACCGAAGTGGCGGCCGCGATGGACATGCCGCTGCCGGATTACCTGCGGCTGATGGAAGACGCCTCGCGCGGCCAGGTGCTGAGCCTGGAATCGCGGATCGAAGACCAGGGCGAGCTGGACACCGTCGCCCAGGGTGGCCCGACCCCGCAGCAGGTGCTGGAACGCGGCGAGTTCGGGCGCGAGCTGGGCAACGCGATCGGCCTGCTGCCCGAGCGCGAACAGCTGGTCCTGTCGCTGTACTACGAGCAGGAACTGAACCTGAAAGAGATCGGCGCCGTACTGGGTGTCAGCGAATCGCGCGTGTGCCAGATCCATGGCCAGGCCGTGCTGCGCCTGCGGGGCCGGCTGAAGATCTTCGAGGCGGCAGACGCCGGCCTCGAGAACCATTGAAATCGAGGAAAGTGCTTTGAACAAGAACATGCGTATCCTGATCGTCGACGACTTCTCGACCATGCGTCGTATCGTCAAGAACCTGCTGGGCGATCTGGGCTTCACCAATACGGCCGAAGCCGAGGACGGGCATGCCGCGCTGGCGATGTTGCAGAGCCAGCCGTTCGATTTCGTGGTCACCGACTGGAACATGCCGGTGATGACCGGCATCGACCTGCTCAAGGCGGTGCGTGCCGATGCCAAGCTCAAGACCCTGCCGGTGCTGATGGTGACCGCCGAAGCCAAGCGCGAGCAGATCATCGAAGCGGCCCAGGCCGGCGTGAACGGCTACATCATCAAGCCCTTCACCGCGCAGACGCTGGAAGAGAAGCTCGGCAAGATCTTCGAACGCCTGGCAGCGAGCGCTTGATGGAGACCCTGAGCGACAAATCCGCGCTGGTGCAGCGCCTGCAGGATGCCCTGGCCGCGCTGGAAAGTGGCGACGAAGCCGGCTGGCGCCGGGAAATCGACGCCCTCGCCGCGCTGCGCACGCAGCCGATGATGGCCGGCCTGAACCGCCTGGCCCGCGAACTCGGCCAGGCCCTGGGCGAGCTGCCCAGCCTGCCCAGCGAAGCCGGCGAACTGGATGACGCCTGCGCGCGCCTGGACCACGTGGTGGCGATGACCGAACAGGCCACCCACCGCACGCTGGACCTGGCCGAGGAGTGTCGCTCGCTCACCGAACAGCTGCGCGCCAACGGGTTGACGCCCGACCAGGGCCAGCAGCTCGACCGGATCCGCCACAACCTCACCGAAATCGCGCTGACGCAGAGCTACCAGGACCTCACCGGCCAGATCATCCGCCGCGTGGTGGGGATCGTGCGCCGCGTGCATGAAGGTTTCGGTGCGCTCGGTCTGCCGCCACAGGAAGACGAGAAGAAGCGCGACAACAACGGCCTGGCCGGCCCGGCCGTGAACGGCCTGGATCGCCATGCGGTGTCACAGAACGACGCCGACGACCTGCTCTCGGACCTGGGACTGTAACGATCATGAGTGCTGTTCCAGACGATATCGCTGCCGACTTCATCCTCGAGGCCCAGGAAATCCTGGACCGCCTCGGCGAACAGCTGGTGTCGCTGGAGCAGGCGCCCCAGGACGCGGACCAGCTCAACGCCGTGTTCCGCGGCTTCCACACGCTCAAGGGCGGTGCCGGCTTCCTCGGCATCCAGGCGATGGTCGAACTGTGCCACGCGGCCGAGGAAACCCTCGGCATGGCGCGTTCGGGCCAGGCCACGCTGCAGGCGCACCACTTCGATGCGGCCCAGCAGTCGCTGGACTACCTGCAGTCGATGCTGGATTCGGTCTCGGCCGGAACCGAGCCGGGCTATGCCCCGCCGGAACTGATCGCCCAGTTCGACGTCAACGGTCCGGCCACCCCGACGCCCGCGGCTGCCGCCAGCGCCGGCAGCGGCGGTGGCGAGCTGATCACCGATGATGAGTTCGAAGCACTGCTCGACCAGTTGCATGGCGGCGCCGCGCCGACCGCGGTAGCCGTGTCGAAGAAGGACGACGGCCTGATTGGCGAAGACGAGTTCGAAGCCCTGCTTGACCAGCTGCATGGCGGCGCCGTTCCAGGTGCCAAGGCCATTGCCGCTGCGCCCGTGCCTGCCGCGCCCCCGCGCGCCGTGGCCGCCCCGGCGGCGCCTAACGCCAAGCCGGCCCCGGCCAAACCGGTCGCCGAAGCCGAACACACCGTGCGCGTGGATACCAAGCGCCTGGATGCGATCGTCAATCTGATCGGCGAGCTGGTGCTCTCGCGCAACCGCCTCAAGACTCTGCGTGCGCGCCTGCACGATGAAGAACTCGACCGCGCGGTGTCCACGCTGGACATCGCCACCGCGCGCCTGCAGTCGGCGGTCATGCGCACCCGCATGCAGCCGGTCGGCAAGGTGTTCTCGCGCTTCCCCAAGGTGGCCCGCGATGTCGCACGCTCGCTGAAGAAGGAAGTCGAGCTGGAACTGATCGGCGCCGAAACCGAGCTGGACCGCAACCTGGTCGAAGCACTGGCCGATCCGCTGGTGCATCTGGTCCGCAACGCGATCGACCACGGCGTGGAAATGCCGGAGCTGCGTGAAGCCCAGGCCAAGCCGCGCAGCGGCCACGTGCGCCTGTCGGCCCAGCAGGAAGGCGACTACGTCAGCATCGAGGTGCAGGACGATGGTGCCGGCATCGATCCCGAACGCCTGCGCCAGAAGGCGCGCGAGAAAGGCTTGATCGATCCGGAAGCGGCGGCTCGCCTGAGCAGCGAAGAATGCCTGCACCTGGTGTTCCTGCCCGGCTTTTCGACCAAACAGCAGGTCACCGACATCTCCGGCCGCGGCGTGGGCATGGACGTGGTCCAGTCGCGCATCCGCGAGCTGAGCGGCCAGATCCAGATCCAGTCCGAACTGGGTCGTGGCAGCCGCTTCATGATCCGCGTGCCGCTCACCCTGGCGATCCTGCCGACCCTGCTGGTGCAGGCCGGCGAAGACGTCTATGCCCTGCCCCTGGCCCGCGTGATGGAGGTGCTGCATGCGCCCAACAGCTCGCTGGGCTGGTTCGATGGCCGCGCCGTGCTGGACCGCAAGTCGCACACGCTGGCCCTGGTCGATCTGCGCCACTGGCTGGATGTGGAGCCGATGCCGTCCTCGCTGCTGACCATCGTGGTGCTGCAGGCCGGCGAAGCCCGCTTCGGCCTGGTGGTCGACCAGGTGCGCGGCCGCGAGGAAGTGGTGATCAAACCTCTGCCCAAGGCGCTGCGTGGCCTGCGCGGCTATGCCGGTGCCACCCTGATCGGCGATGGCCGGATGGCGCTGATCCTGGACGTGGATGGACTGCGCACCCACCACGATTGACCGCGTGAAAGTGTGACCGCCGCATCACTGGATTCCTTCGGCGTCTCAAGTCCCATTCATACAAGCCGATAACGGACCCATGGACAGACTCAGCCTCATTGGACTATTCCTCGCGTTGGCCTCGCTGGTCGGCGGCAGCATCCTCAAGGGAGCCGGTCTGACGTCGCTGTGGTCGCCTGCCGCCTTCGTGATCGTCATCGTCGGCACCATCGCCGCGATCCTGCTGCACACCTCGCCGGCAGTCTTCAAGCATGCGTTCAAGATCGTGCGCTGGGTGATCCGGCCGCCGAGCAGTGACCGTCGCCAGTTGATCCAGCAGATCGTGGAATGGAGCAACATCGCCCGCCGCCAGGGCTTGCTCGGCCTGGAAGCGCAGGTGGATGCGCAGGACGATCCGTTCCTGCGCAAAGGCCTGCAGCTGCTGGTGGACGGCGTGGAGCCGGAGACCATCCGGCACATGATGGAGATTGAACTGAGCAGCCAGGAAGGCCAGGACCTGGCCGCCTCCAAGGTGTTCGAGGGCATGGGCATCTATGCGCCGACGCTGGGCATCATCGGCGCGGTGCTCGGCCTGATCGCGGTGATGAAGAATCTTGCCGATCCGAGCAAGCTCGGCCACGGCATCGCGGCGGCCTTCACCGCCACCATCTACGGCATCGCCTCGGCCAACCTGCTGTTCCTGCCGGTCTCGGCCAAGCTCAAGAGCGTGATCCACCACAACAGCCGCGACCGCGAGATGATCATCGAGGGCCTGATCTCGATCGCCCAGGGTGAGAATCCGCGCAACATCGAAACCAACCTGTCCGGGTTCCTGCACTGACATGGCCCGCCGCAAGCACCACGAAGAACATGCCAACCATGAGGCCTGGGCGATCCCTTACGCCGACCTCATGACGCTGCTGCTCGCCTTCTTCGTGGTGATGTACGCCATCTCCTCGCTCAACGAGGGCAAGTACCGGATCATGGCTGACGCGCTGACCACCGCCTTTGGTGGCGCGCCGCGCACCATCAACCCGGTGCAGGTCGGCAACCAGCAGGTCCAGGGCGGCGGCTGGGACAGCCCCTCGGTGATCAGGGCCGGAAACCGGATCGGCCCCTCCGCACCGGCACCGAGCAACGACCCGACCCTGCTGCCGGCGATGGCCTCGCAGATGCGCATGCCGGTCTCGATCCGCAACCAGGAACAGCTGCAGCGTGCCGAGCGCCAGCTCAACGGCATCGCCGACAAGCTCACCGCCACCCTGGCACCGCTGATCGAACGCGGCATGATCACCGTGCGCCGCACCGAGTTGTGGATCGAGGTGGAGATCAACAGCGACATCCTGTTCCCGACCGGCTCGGCCACGCTGGATGTTCACGCGCGCGACACCCTCTCCAAGCTGGCCGAAGTGCTGCGTGACGCGCCCAACGGCGTACGCGTGGAAGGCCATACCGACAACATCCCGATCGCCACCTCGCTGTTCCCCTCCAACTGGGAGCTCTCGGCCGGACGCGCGGCCAGCGTGGTGCACCTGTTCGCCGACCAGGGCCTGCAGCCGGCACGCCTGGCGATGGTCGGCTACGGCCAGTTCCGCCCGCGCGAAGACAATGCCAGCGCCGAAGGCCGCAACCGCAACCGGCGGGTGGTGGTGATCATCCTGGCCGACACGGCGCAGAGCATCGACCCGATCACCGACCGCCTCAGCGCCGACGCCGACGCCACCGATGCCGCCAAGGCGCCCAGCGCCGGCAGCCCCGTTACCCCCATTACCCCCATCGCACCGGTGCAGTTGCCACCGGTGCCGGCCGGCAGCCGCGTTGGCGCCGCCGTTCCGCCCGCAATGAAGGAGTGAACCGCATGCGTATCTGGGCTGTTGCCAATCAGAAAGGCGGCGTGGGCAAGACCACCACGACGCTCGCACTCGGCCGCGGCCTGGCCACGCAGGGCCACCGCGTGCTGTTGATCGATCTGGATCCGCATTCCTCGCTGACCCGCGCCTTCGGCGTGCCGTTGGATCCGCCGCCGCAGGGTGTGCTGGAGCTGTTCGCCACGCCGCCGGCCGAGCTGCCCACCCTCGCCCGCCACAGCGACATCCCGGGCCTGGACTACGTCTGCGCACAGGCGGCACTGGCCACGCTGGAACGGCGCAGCGCCAACCAGCCGGGCCTCGGCCTGGCCCTGCAGAACGCGCTCGGCCGTCACCAGGGCCAGCATGACTACATCCTGCTGGACTGCGCGCCCACCCTGGGGCTGTTGATGATCAACGCACTGGCCGCGGCCGACCGCCTGATCATCCCGACCCAGGCCGAGCCACTCGCCCTGCATGGCCTGGATGGCATGGTCCGCACCGGCGAGATGGTCGAGCGCTCGCGCCGCCGCGCGCTGCCGATGTCGATCCTGCCGACCCTGTTCGACCGCCGCACCCGCGCCGGCAACGAGACCGTCAAGCTGATGCAGGACAAGCATGGCCATCGCGTCTGGGAAGACGCGATTCCGATCGATACCCGCATCTGCAATGCCGCCAGCCTGACCGTGCCGCCGCAATCGGAGGATTACCCCGGCCGTGGCCTGGCCGCGTATCGCCGCGCGCTGGAATGGATCCTGGCCGACGATGCACAGCAGATGGAGCGCGCGGCATGAACACCACCGGCGTGCTCGACGATTACCTGGAGCAGCTGCTTGGCGACGCGATGCCGCCGCCGGCAGCGTCACCGGTGGCCGTCGCGACGGCCGACACCGTCGAAGCGACCGGCGGCCTCGACGCTGCACCTGCGACTGTCGAAACGGCCAGCGCCGACGCGGCGCCGGCCACCGACGAACAGACCGCCGCTGGTACAGCGCCGGCGGCAGACGACCCGGTTGTCCCGCCAGGCTTCCGTGACCTGCTCAATGAGCTTCGCGACGATCCGCTGCTGAGCGGCGCCATGACGCTGCCCACGGCGGGCGTTGCACTGGACGCCGAGACAGCCTCGCTTGCCATCAGCGCGCCGGCACTGGGATTCGACGACCTGCTCGACGAACTGCGCAACGATCCGCTGCTCAGCGGCGCGATGCCCGCGCCCGACGAAGAAGCGCGCCCCAGCTGGGACGACCTGCCGCCCGAGGTCGTCTACGAAACCGATCCCATGCCCGCAGGCGCCAGCACGCCGGCCGAATTGCCCGCGCCTGTCGCGCCCCCCGCCCCGGCCCTGGCGCCGGGGCAG
>NZ_KV791272.1:0-26835 GCF_001807865.1 Stenotrophomonas sp. HMSC10F06
GCGCCGGCGTGGTCTCCAAGATCCTCGAGTAATCTGCTAGAATCTGCGCCCCGATGTTGCCTGGGTAGGGCATCGGGGCGTAATTAAATGGGAAAAGAGGCGCAGGATGCTCCTCGTGTTCCCCAGACCAGGAAGGGTCGCGCCATTCAGGCTTTGTCAACAGTGACCCTGTTGACTGCCAACTTGTATGCGCGCTATACTTTTTGTCTGGGCAGATCGGGAAACCGGTCTGCCTCGATTTTTGAGGTCTACGGAAAGATCTTGTCGCCGCGCAGGAATGTGCGGCGTCTGCATTCAGGATATTCATGGGACAAGGCAACCCAGAGGCCTTGTCCGTCGCTCTTTTAACGAAGGAACCCACCGTCATGGCGGACCAAAAGATCCGGATTCGGCTGAAGGCGTTCGATCATCGTTTGATCGACCGTTCGGCCAGCGAGATCGTAGAAACGGCAAAGCGGACCGGCGCGCAAGTGCGTGGCCCGATCCCCCTGCCGACCAAGATCGAGCGTTACACCATTCTCGTCTCCCCGCACGTCGACAAAGACGCGCGTGACCAGTACGAGACCCGCACGCACAAGCGCGTGCTCGATATCGTTGACCCGAACGACAAGACCGTGGACGCGCTGATGAAGCTCGAACTGGCTGCCGGCGTCGACGTTCAGATCAAGCTGACCTGAGGACTACGACCATGACGAAGAAATATTCGTTGGGCTTCGTGGGCCGCAAGGCTGGCATGAGCCGCGTGTTCACCGAAGATGGCCAGGCCATCCCGGTAACCCTGATTGAAGCAACCCCGAACCGCATCGCGCAGATCAAGACCGTCGAAGCTGACGGCTACAGCGCCGTGCAGGTGACCGTCGGCGCGCGTCGCGCTGCCCTGGTCAACAAGCCGGAAGCCGGTCACTTCGCCAAGGCGAAGGTCGACGCGGGCCGTGGCCTGTGGGAATTCCGCGTTGAAGACGCGCAGCTCGGCGATTTCGCCGTCGGCGGCGAAGTCAAGGCGGACATCTTTGAAGTTGGCCAGAAGGTCGACGTCCAGGGTGTCACCAAGGGTAAGGGCTTCCAGGGCACCATCAAGCGCTACAACTTCCGTATGGGCGATGCAACCCACGGTAACTCGCTGTCGCATCGCGCGCCGGGTTCCTTGGGCCAGCGCCAGACCCCGGGTCGCGTTTTCCCGGGTAAGAAGATGTCCGGCCACATGGGTTCGGTGCAGCAGAGCACCCAGAACCTGGAAGTGGTGAAGGTCGATGTCGAGCGTGGTCTGATCGCGATCCGTGGTGCCGTTCCGGGCGCAGCGGGTGGTGACGTGATCGTTCGTCCGGCTAGCAAGGCATAAGGAGAGATGACGATGGAACTCGTTATCACGGGTAGCAACAACAAGGTCTCGGTCTCCGATGCCGTGTTCGGTCGCGATTTCAGCGAAGATCTGGTTCACCAGGTCGTCGTTGCTTACCGCAACGCCGGTCGCGCCGGCACCAAGGCGCAGAAGACTCGCTCTGAAGTGGCTGGTACCACCAAGAAGTCGAAGAAGCAGAAGGGCGGCGGCGCGCGTCATGGCGCACTGACGGCTCCGATCTTCATCGGCGGCGGTGTCACCTTCGCGGCCAAGCCGCGCAGCTTCGAGCAGAAGGTCAACCGTAAGCAGTACCGTGCAGCCATGTGCGCGATCCTGTCCGAGCTGAACCGCCAGGGCCGTCTGACGATCGTGGAGTCCTTCGATGTCGAAGCGACCAACACCAAGTCGTTGATCGCCAAGCTGGCCGGCCTGGAAGTGGGCAAGCGTCCGCTGATCGTCACCGAAGATGCTTCCGAGCACCTGTACCTGTCGGCCCGCAACATTCCCTACGTGGAAGTGCGTGACGTGCAGGGCCTGGACCCGGTGTCGCTGGTCGGTGCCGACACGGTCGTCATCACCGCTGATGCGGTCAAGAAGGTCGAGGAGTGGCTGGCATGAGCAGCAACGAAAAAGTCTTCAGCGTGCTGCGCGCTCCGCGAGTCTCCGAAAAGACCGCGCGCCTGCAGGAACATTCCAACCAGTATGTCTTCGAAGTTTCGAACGAAGCCACCAAGGCCGATGTAAAGGCCGCGGTCGAGCAGCTGTTCGACGTCAAGGTCGAGTCGGTCAACGTGCTGAACGTGAAGGGCAAGAACAAGTCCTTCCGTAACCGCACCGGCCGCCGCGGCGATTGGCGCAAGGCGTACGTGCGTCTCGCCGATGGCCAGTCCATCGATGTAACGGCCAAGGCCTGAGGTACATCCCATGCCATTGATGAAATTCAAACCCACTTCTCCCGGCCGCCGTTCGGCCGTGCGCGTGGTCACGCCCGATCTGCACAAGGGCGCGCCGCATGCCGCGCTGCTGGAGCCGCAGAGCAAGTCCGGTGGTCGTAACCACCACGGCCGCATCACCACCCGTCACGTGGGTGGTGGTCACAAGCAGCACTACCGTGTCATCGACTTCAAGCGCAACAAGGAAGGCATTCCGGCGCGCGTGGAACGCATCGAATACGATCCGAACCGCACCGCCCATATCGCCCTGCTGTGCTACGTCGACGGCGAGCGCCGCTACATCATCGCACCGAAGGGCCTGAAGGCCGGTGACCAGGTGATCGCGGGTTCGGATGCGCCGATCAAGACCGGCAACACCCTGCCGCTGCGCAACATCCCGGTCGGTACCACTGTCCACGGCATCGAACTGAAGCCGGGCAAGGGTGCTCAGATCGCGCGTGCCGCCGGCGCTGCCGTGCAGCTCGTCGCTCGTGAAGGCATCTACGCCACCCTGCGCCTGCGCTCGGGTGAAATGCGCAAGGTGCCGGTCGAGTGCCGCGCCACCATCGGTGAAGTCGGTAACGACGAACACAACCTGGAAAAGCTGGGCAAGGCTGGCGCCAAGCGCTGGCGTGGTGTCCGCCCGACCGTTCGTGGTGCTGCCATGAACCCGGTTGACCATCCGCACGGTGGTGGTGAGGCGAAGGCCGGCCAGGGCAACCCGCATCCGGTCACCCCGTGGGGTGTCCCCACCAAGGGTTACAAGACGCGCCATAACAAGCGCACCCAGCAATTCATCGTCCGCGATCGTAGGGGCTAATCGACCATGGCACGTTCACTCAAGAAGGGCCCGTTTGTCGATCACCACCTCATCAAGAAGGTGGAAGCCGCTGCGGGTAGCAAGAAGCCGATCAAGACCTGGTCGCGCCGTTCGATGATCCTGCCGGAAATGGTAGGCGTCACCATCGCCGTTCATAACGGTAAGAACCACGTTCCGGTGCTCGTCAACGAGAACATGGTCGGCCACAAGCTCGGCGAATTTGCCATCACCCGGACCTTCAAGGGTCACGGTGGTGACAAGAAGTCGGGCAAGTAAGGAGAGATGACAATGGAAGCGAAAGCAATCCTGCGCTCCGCGCGCATCTCTGCGCAGAAAGCCCGCCTGGTCGCTGACCAGGTGCGTGGCCTGCCGGCCGAGCGTGCGGTCAACCTGCTGAAGTTCTCGGACAAGAAGGCTGCCCACCTGATCAAGAAGGTGGTGGAGTCGGCTATTGCAAACGCCGAGAACAACCAGGGCGCCGACGTCGACGAGCTGAAGGTACAGACCATCATGGTAGATGAAGGTCCGACCCTGAAGCGTTTCATGGCGCGGGCGAAAGGCCGCGGCACCCGCATCCTCAAGCGCACCAGCCACATCACTGTGGTTGTGGGCGCCGGCAAGTAAGCGGAAAGGAAAACACCATGGGTCATAAAGTTCATCCGATTGGTATCCGCCTCGGCATTTCCAAGGACTGGAACTCCAAGTGGTACGCCAACAAGGCCGAGTTTGCTGGTTATCTGGCAGCCGACCTGAAGGTGCGGGACATGCTGCGCAAGAAGCTTGCGCAGGCCGGCATCAGCAAGATCCTGATCGAGCGTCCGGCAAAGACCGCTCGCGTGACGATCCACACCGCCCGTCCGGGCGTGGTGATCGGCAAGCGCGGTGAGGACATCGAGAAGCTGCGCAAGGAAGTGAGCGAAATGATGGGCGTCCCGGCGCACATCAACGTCACCGAAGTGCGTAAACCCGAGCTGGACGCACAGCTGGTTGCCGAGTCGATCGCGCAGCAGCTGGAGCGTCGCATCATGTTCCGCCGCGCGATGAAGCGCTCGGTCGGCAACGCGATGCGCCTCGGTGCCCTGGGCATCAAGGTCAACGTCGGTGGCCGCTTGAACGGCGCGGAAATCGCCCGTTCGGAGTGGTACCGCGAAGGCCGCGTGCCGCTGCATACGCTGCGTGCCGACATCGACTATGGCTTCGCTGAAGCCAAGACGACCTACGGCATCATCGGCATCAAGGTCTGGATCTACAAGGGCGAAGTCTTCGATTTCTCCCAGGTTGGCCAGGAAAAGCAGGACGACTCCCCGCGCAACGATCGTAACGATCGCGGCGACCGCGGTGACCGTCCGTCGCGCCCGGCTCGTGAAGCGAGGTAACGACAATGTTGCAACCCAAGCGAACCAAATACCGCAAGGTACACAAGGGCCGTAACGATGGTCTGAGCTGGAGCGGCAACGCCGTCAGCTTCGGCGAGTACGGCCTGAAGGCAACCGCTCATGGTCAGCTGACCGCGCGTCAGATCGAAGCGGCCCGCCGCTCGATCAGCCGCTACGTCAAGCGCGGCGGCAAGATGTGGATCCGAGTGTTCCCCGACAAGCCGATCACCAAGAAGCCCATCGAAGTCCGAATGGGTTCTGGTAAGGGCAACGTGGAGTACTGGGTAGCCCAGATCCAGCCCGGCCGCATGATCTATGAAATCGAAGGCGTCGCAGAAGACGTGGCACGTGAGGCGTTCCGCCTGGCTGCCGCCAAGCTCTCCGTGACCACCACTTTCGTGACCCGGACGGTGCTCTGATGGATATCAAACAACTTCGCGAAAAGTCGGCTGACGACCTGAAGAGCCACCTGATCGACCTGCGTAAGGAGCAGTTCTCGCTCCGTATGCAGCAGGTCACTGGCCAGCTGCCGAAGACCCACGAAACCCGCCGGGTTCGTCGCGAGATCGCTCGCGTCAAGACCCTGCTCGGCAGCACCAAGTAAGGATGGCCGCGATGAGCGATAACAACGACAGCAAGACGCTGCGCACGGTCGAAGGCCGTGTCGTCAGCAACAAGATGGACAAGACGGTCACCGTGTTGGTGGAGCGCCTGGTCAAGCACGCCCTGTACGGCAAGTACATCAAGCGTTCGACCAAGCTGCACGCACACGACGCCGACAACACCTGCAACGAAGGTGATGTCGTGCGCGTGGCCGAGATTGCTCCGATGTCCAAGACCAAGAACTGGCGCGTGGTGGAAGTCATCACGCGTGCGGCTGAATAAGGAGATCTGAATCATGATCCAGATGCAGAGCTACCTCGACGCCGCGGACAACTCCGGTGCCAAGGAACTGATGTGCATCAAGGTGCTGGGTGGTTCCAAGCGCCGTTATGCCCACATCGGCGACATCATCAAGGTCACCGTGAAGGACGCAATCCCGCGCGGCAAAGTCAAGAAGGGTGAAGTGTATGACGCCGTCGTGGTGCGTACCCGCAAGGGTGTGCGTCGCGCCGATGGCTCGCTGATCCGTTTCGACGGCAACGCCGCGGTCCTGCTCAACAACAAGCAAGAGCCGATCGGCACCCGCATCTTCGGACCGGTGACCCGTGAACTTCGTTCCGAGAAGTTCATGAAGATCGTCTCGCTCGCTCCCGAAGTTCTGTGAGCGCCAGGAGATAATCATGGCTAACCGTATCAAGAAGGGCGACCAGGTCGTCGTCAACACCGGCAAGGACAAGGGCAAGCAGGGCGAAGTCGTCCGCGTCGACGGCGATCGTGTGATCGTCGCCAACGTGAACATCGTCAAGCGCCACACCAAGCCGAACCCGCAGGCAGGCGTTGCCGGCGGCGTGGTCGAGCGTGAAGCGTCGATCCATATCTCCAACGTGAATGTGCTGAACCCGGCTTCGGGCAAGGGCGAGCGCGTTGGCTTCAAGGTGCTGGAGGATGGACGCAAACTGCGTGTGTTCCGCTCCAGCGGTGAGGCGCTCGACGCCTGAGGAATGAGCTGATGAATTCCCGTCTCGAAAAGTTTTACAAGGAAGAAGTGGTGCCGGCGCTGATGAAGCAGTTCGGCTACACCAATCCGATGCAGGTTCCGAAGCTGGTCAAGGTCACCCTGAACATGGGTGTCGGCGAAGCAGCCACGAACAAGAAGATCCTGGAAAATGCCGTCGCCGACATGGCCAAGGTCTCCGGTCAGAAGCCGATCGTGACCAAGTCCCGCGTCTCGGTGGCATCGTTCAAGATCCGCGATGGTTGGCCGATCGGCTGCAAGACCACGCTGCGTCGTGAAAAGATGTACGAGTTCATGGACCGTCTGATCAACATCTCGTTGCCGCGCGTGCGCGACTTCCGTGGTGTTTCGGGTCGTTCCTTCGACGGTCGCGGCAACTTCAACATGGGTGTGAAGGAACAGATCATCTTCCCGGAAATCGACTTCGACGCTGTCGACGCGATCCGCGGCATGGATATCGCCATCACCACCACCGCCAAGACCGATGCGGAAGCGAAGGCGCTGCTCGCAGCGTTCAAGTTCCCGTTCCGTAACTGATACGTCGAGGAATCCGAAATGGCAAAGACCTCCATGGTCAACCGCGACCTCAAGCGTGCGAAGCTGGCCGTCAAGTACGCCGGCAAGCGTGAAGAGCTGAAGAAGATCATCTCCAGCACGACCGCGTCGTACGACGAAAAGGCCGAGGCCGTCATCAAGCTGCAGAAGCTGCCGCGCGACTCGTCGCCGAGCCGTCACCGCAACCGTTGCGAGCTCTCGGGCCGCCCGCGTGGCGTGTACAGCAAGTTCGGCCTGGGCCGTAACAAGCTGCGTGAAGCCACCATGCGTGGCGACGTGCCGGGCCTGCGCAAGGCCAGCTGGTAAGGGATTCGTCCCTTCCACTGCCGCGCGCCTTCACGGCACGGGGCAGGGGGGAGGGGTCGGTTTTCCGGCCCTGATCCCGGATTAAGGGAGCCCGACGCAAGTCGGGCTCTTTTTGCCGTATACTCCCGCGTCTTGCTCCGTCACGGGGGCTGGCGTAGAGCGGGCCGTTGGTCCGCTGAACAGGCAACAAGGGCCCTGGCCCATCCCAGGTAGACACAAGATTTTCGCGAAAGCGGATATCGGTGCACTCAAAGGTATCGACTATGAGCATGACTGATCCCATCGCCGACCTGCTGGTACGCATCAAGAATGCGGCCGCGGTTGGCAAGCAGACGGTGAAAGCACCGTCGTCCAAGATCAAGGTGGCAATCGCAGAGGTGTTGAAGGCCGAAGGCTACATCACCGATCTGCGCGTGACCAAGATCGAGAACAACAAGGCCGAGCTTGAAATCGTCCTGAAGTATTTCGAAGGCAAGCCGGTCATCGAGACCCTGAAGCGCTTCTCGCGTTCGGGTCTGCGCCAGTACCGTGGCAAGTCCGAGCTGCCGAAGGTCCTCAACGGCCTGGGTATCTCCATCATCTCCACCTCCAAGGGCATCATGACTGATGCGCAGGCGCGCCAGTTGGGCGTCGGCGGCGAAGTCCTGTGCTTCGTGGCCTAAGGCGAGAAGGAAACAACTATGTCCCGCGTAGCCAAGAAGCCAGTCAACCTGCCCAAGGGCGTTGAACTGAACATCCAGCCGGAATCCGTCAGCGTGAAGGGCCCGAAGGGCACCCTGTCGCTTGCCAAGGTTGCTGGCGTTGAAATCACTGTCGACAACGGCGTTGCCACCCTGGCCGCCAACGATGCCTCGCTGGTCGCCCTCACCGGCACCGTGCGCGCCATCCTGGCCAACATGGTCCACGGCGTGACCGAAGGCTTCGAGCGCAAGCTCGAGCTGGTCGGCGTCGGTTACCGTGCCGCCATGCAGGGCAAGGACCTGAACCTGTCGCTCGGGTTCTCGCATCCGGTCCTGTTCGTGGCGCCGGAAGGCATCACCATTTCGACCCCGACCCAGACCGAAGTGCTGGTCCAGGGCACCGACAAGCAGCGCGTTGGCGAAGTTGCCGCCAAGATCCGTGGCTTCCGTCCGCCGGAGCCCTACAAGGGCAAGGGTGTGAAGTACGCCGGCGAAGTCATCATTCGTAAGGAAGCCAAGAAGGCGTAACTCACGCCCTCAGCTTTCAAGGAAAAAGATCATGAACAAGAACATCGCTCGTCTGCGTCGTGCCAAGTCGACCCGTGCCCACATCCGTGTGCTCGGCGTGCCGCGTCTGTCGGTGCTGCGCACCGGTCAGCACCTGTACGCCCAGGTCTTCACCGCCGACGGCTCCAAGGTGCTGGCAGCTGCCAACACCACCCAGGCCGACGTCAAGGAAGGCCTGAAGAACGGCAAGAACAGCGACGCCGCCGCCAAGGTTGGCAAGCTGGTCGCCGAGCGCGCCAAGGCTGCGGGCATCGAGAAGGTCGCTTTCGACCGCTCGGGCTACCGCTACCACGGCCGCATCAAGGCACTGGCTGATGCAGCCCGCGAAGGCGGCCTGCAGTTCTAAGGGATAAGGAAGCGGGGCTGGTCCCCGCTTCCGCCTGCCTGCCGGCGCGGGTTGCGCCGGGCGACGTCCTTCTTCTGCAGGGGCGCTCGAATCACCGCTCCATCTCACAGCTATAAGCGGCCCTGAGCCGTACATACTCAATCAATCAAGGAATCAACATGGCAGAAGAACGTCAGCAGCGGGGTCGCGATCGCGATCGCCGCGAAGAGAAAGTCGACGACGGCATGATCGAAAAGCTGGTCGCGGTCAACCGCGTCAGCAAGACCGTCAAGGGCGGCCGCCAGTTCACCTTCACCGCACTGACCGTGGTCGGTGACGGCGCAGGCAAGGTCGGCTTCGGTTACGGCAAGGCGCGTGAAGTGCCGGTCGCGATCCAGAAGTCGATGGAACAGGCTCGCAAGAACCTGGCCACCGTCGATCTGAACAACGGCACCCTGTGGCACCCGGTGAAGTCCGGCCACGGCGCAGCCCGCGTGTTCATGATGCCGGCCTCCGAAGGTACCGGTGTGATTGCCGGTGGTGCCATGCGCGCCGTCCTGGAAGCCGTTGGCGTCAAGAACGTGCTGGCCAAGGCCGTCGGTTCGCGTAACCCGATCAACCTGGTTCGCGCCACGCTGAAGGGTCTGACCGAAATGCAGTCGCCGGTCCGCATCGCGGCCAAGCGCGGCAAGAAGGTGGAGGATCTCAACCATGGCTAATGAAACCGTCAAGACCGTCAAGGTCCGCCTGGTGGCTGGCCTGCGTGGCACCCAGTCGCGTCACCGCCTGTCGGTGCGTGCCCTGGGCCTGAACAAGCTCAACGATGTGCGTGAACTGAAGGACAGCCCGCAGGTTCGCGGCCTGATCAACAAGGTCCACTACCTCGTCAAGGTTGAGGAATAATCCAATGACCATGCATCTGAATGAATTGAGCCCGGCACCGGGCGCTCGTAAAGAGCGCACCCGCGTCGGTCGTGGTATCGGCTCCGGCCTGGGCAAGACCTGCGGCCGCGGCCACAAGGGTTCGTTCGCCCGTAAGGGTGGCGGCAAGATCAAGGCAGGCTTCGAAGGCGGCCAGACCCCCATGCAGCGTCGTCTGCCGAAGGTCGGTTTCCGTTCCAAGATCGCCAAGGACACCGCTGAAGTGCTGTCCTACCAGCTGGAACGCCTGGAAGCCGGCGAGATCGACTTTGCCGCGCTGCGCGCTGCCAAGCTGGTCCCGAGCACCGCCAAGCGTGCCAAGATCGTCATGAAGGGTGACCTGACCAAGGCCTTCACCCTGAAGGGCGTCGCTGCAACGGCCAGTGCCAAGGCCGCGATCGAAGCTGCCGGCGGCAGCGTACAGGAGTAAGACATGGCGCAAGCTGGCATTGGTAACCTCGGCGGCGGGCTCGGCAAGTTCACGGAACTCCGCCAGCGCCTGCTGTTCGTCATCGGGGCATTGATCGTCTACCGCATCGGCTGTTATGTGCCGGTGCCTGGCGTCAATCCCGATGCCATGCTTGCGCTCATGCAGGCGCAGGGCGGCGGCATCGTGGACATGTTCAACATGTTCTCGGGCGGCGCCCTGCACCGTTTCAGCATTTTCGCGCTGAACGTGATGCCGTACATCTCGGCATCCATCGTGATGCAGCTGGCGGTCCACATCTTCCCGGCATTGAAATCGATGCAGAAGGAAGGTGAATCGGGTCGTCGCAAGATCACCCAATATTCCCGCATCGGCGCCGTGTTGCTGGCGGTGGTGCAGGGCGGCAGCATCGCGCTGGCGCTGCAGAACCAGGTCTCCCCGGGCGGTGCCCCGGTCGTCTACGCACCGGGCATGGGCTTCGTGCTCACCGCCATCGTCGCGCTGACCGCCGGTACCATCTTCCTGATGTGGGTCGGTGAGCAGGTCACCGAGCGCGGCATCGGCAACGGTGTGTCGCTGATCATCTTCGCCGGCATCGTGGCCGGCCTGCCGGGCGCGGTCATCCACACCGTGGAAGCCTACCGCGACGGCAACATGAGCTTCATCGCCCTGCTGCTGATCGTGCTGGTGGTGCTGGCCTTCACCTACTTCGTGGTGTTCGTCGAGCGCGGCCAACGCCGCATCACGGTGAACTACGCACGTCGCCAGGGTGGCCGCAACGCGTACATGAACCAGACCTCGTTCCTGCCGCTGAAGCTGAACATGGCGGGCGTGATCCCGGCCATCTTCGCCTCGAGCATCCTGGCGTTCCCGACGACGCTGGCGATGTGGTCCGGCCAGGCCAGCTCGGCCACGTGGCTGCAGAAGGTCGCCAACGCCCTCGGGCCGGGCGAGCCGCTGCACATGATCGTGTTCGCTGCGCTGATCAGTGGCTTTGCGTTCTTCTACACCGCGCTGGTGTTCAACTCGCAGGAAACCGCCGACAACCTGAAGAAGTCGGGCGCGCTGATTCCGGGCATCCGTCCGGGCAAGGCCACCGCCGACTACGTGGATGCCGTGCTGACCCGCCTGACGGCTGCCGGTTCGCTGTACCTGGTGATCGTCTGCCTGCTGCCGGAAATCCTGCGCACCCAGCTGGGCGCCTCGTTCTACTTCGGCGGCACCTCGCTGCTGATCGTGGTGGTGGTGGTGATGGACTTCATCGCCCAGATCCAGGCGCACCTGATGTCTCACCAGTATGAGAGCCTGTTGAAGAAGGCCAACCTGAAGGGCGGCAACCGCGGCGGTTTTGCCCGCGGCTGATTGACCTGTTACACTAGTCTTCTTGTTGTGAAGGCCCTCCGGTTCCCGGACTGGCCTTCCAAATCGAAGGGCGGCCCCTGCAGCGGTTTCGGGTGGGGGTGTGATGTGGTGGTCCCGCGCGGGAGTAGCGCGGGCGGCGGCGAGGGCAACCTCTGCAGTCAACGACATCCGGCGCCGGAGCATGGGCACACTCCCCACGCCGGGTCCATGGAACCTCAAGGTTCCACGGGCTTCCCAGTAAACCGAGACCTTGATAGAATCGCTAGTTCACTTTTTTGATCCATCCTGCCGGATTGGCGCGCCCATGGTGCGCTGTCGGCCATCACTCAGCTGGAGAACCGCGTCATGGCGCGTATTGCAGGCGTCAACCTGCCAGCCCAGAAGCACGTCTGGGTCGGGTTGCAAAGCATTTACGGCATCGGCCGTACCCGTTCGAAGAAGGTCTGCGACGCCGCAGGCGTGACCTCGACCACCAAGATCCGCGATCTGTCGGAGCCGGAAATCGAGCGTCTGCGTCTCGAAGTCGGCAAGTACATCGTGGAAGGCGATCTGCGCCGTGAAATCGGTATCGCGATCAAGCGCCTGATGGACCTGGGCTGCTACCGCGGTCTGCGTCACCGTCGCGGTCTGCCGCTTCGTGGCCAGCGCACCCGTACCAACGCCCGCACCCGCAAGGGCCCGCGCAAGGCGATCAGGAAGTAAGGGACCTAAGAAATGGCTAAGCCCGTCGCTAAGACCAAGAAGAAGATCAAGCGCGTCGTCACTGACGGCGTCGCCCACGTCCATGCTTCTTTCAACAACACCATCGTGACCATCACCGACCGTCAGGGCAACGCTCTGTCGTGGGCGACCTCCGGTGGCGCTGGCTTCCGCGGTTCGCGTAAGTCCACTCCGTTCGCGGCCCAGGTGGCTGCCGAGAAGGCCGGCCGTGCCGCGCTCGACTACGGCGTCAAGTCCCTGGAAGTCCGCATCAAGGGCCCGGGTCCGGGTCGTGAGTCGGCCGTGCGCTCGCTGAACAACGTGGGCTACAAGATCACCAACATCATCGACGTGACGCCAATCCCGCACAACGGGTGCCGTCCGCCGAAGAAGCGTCGCGTCTAAAGGAGCGATAAGAAATGGCTCGTTATATCGGTCCTACCTGTAAGCTCGCCCGCCGCGAAGGCGCCGACCTTTCCCTCAAGAGCCCGGCCCGTGCGCTGGACTCCAAGTGCAAGCTGGAGCAGAAGCCCGGCCAGCACGGCGCCACTGCCCGTAAGGGCAAGCTGTCCGACTACGCTACCCAGCTGCGCGAAAAGCAGAAGGTCAAGCGTATCTACGGTCTGCTGGAGCGTCAGTTCCGCAACTACTACAAGAAGGCCTCGACCAAGAAGGGCAACACCGGCGAGAACCTGCTGCAGTTGCTGGAAACCCGTCTGGACAACGTCGTCTATCGCATGGGCTTCGCTGTGACCCGTCCGGCTGCCCGTCAGCTGGTCTCGCACCGCGGCGTCACCGTGAACGGCAAGTCGGTCAACCTGGCTTCGTACCAGGTCAAGGCTGGCGACGCCGTCGCTCTGTCCGAGAAGGCTGCCAAGCAGCTGCGCGTTCAGGAAGCCCTGACCGTGTCTGCCACGCATGACCTGCGTCCGTCGTGGGTTGAAGTTGATTCCGGCAAGTTCGCCGGCATCTTCAAGGCCGTGCCGGATCGTTCGGACCTGCCTGCGGATATCAACGAAGCGCTGATCGTCGAGTTGTATTCGAAGTAATTCACATTGGAGAACCTCCGGGTCACACCGGAGGTTCGCAGGAGAACCCGCAACATGACGGTTACCGCCAACCAGGTTCTGCGTCCTCGCGGTCCGCAGATCGAACGCCTTACCGATACCCGCGCCAAGGTCGTCATCGAACCCTTGGAGCGTGGTTACGGGCATACGCTGGGCAACGCCCTGCGTCGCGTGCTGCTGTCGTCCATCCCGGGCTTCGCCATCACGGAAGTCGAAATCGATGGCGTACTGCACGAGTACACCACGCTCGAAGGCTTGCAGGAGGACGTGCTGGAAGTCCTGCTCAACCTGAAGGACGTGGCCATCCGCATGCATACCGGTGACAACGCTACGTTGTCGCTGTCCAAGCAGGGTCCGGGTGTCGTGACCGCTGCTGATATCAAGCTGGACCACAACGTCGAAGTCCTCAACAACGACCATATCATTTGCCACCTGACCAAGGACACGGCAATCAATATGCGTCTGAAGATCGAGCGTGGTTTCGGCTACCAGCCGGCGGCCGCGCGTCGTCGTCCGGATGAAGAAACCCGTGCCATCGGCCGTCTGGTCCTGGACGCCTCGTTCTCGCCGGTCCGTCGCGTCGCCTATTCGGTGGAAGCGGCCCGCGTTGAACAGCGTACCGATCTGGACAAGCTGGTGCTGGACATCGAAACCAACGGCACGATCGATGCCGAGGAAGCCGTGCGCACTGCCGCCGACATCCTCAGCGATCAGCTGTCGGTCTTCGGTGACTTCACCCACCGCGACCGCGGTGCGGCCAAGCCGGCCAACAACGGCGTGGATCCGGTGCTGCTGCGCCCGATCGACGACCTGGAACTGACCGTGCGTTCGGCCAACTGCCTCAAGGCAGAGAGCATCTATTACATCGGCGATCTGATCCAGAAGACCGAAGTGGAGCTGCTCAAGACCCCGAACCTCGGCAAGAAGTCGCTGACCGAGATCAAGGAAGTCCTCGCACAGCGCGGCCTTTCGCTCGGCATGAAGCTGGAGAACTGGCCGCCGGCCGGTGTCGCCCAGCACGGCATGCTCGGCTGATCCAGCGCTACGCAAGATGCTTGACCCCGCACCTTCGGGTGCGGGGGCTTCACCGGCAACACCCCGCACCGACAGGTCGATAGCCTGCGGTGACGGCCAGCCAGGACGGCTGGCACCGGACCATCCGCAGTCCAAGCAGCAACGCCAGGATGGCGACAGCGATACCCAACCGATCCAACATTCACTTCAGGAATCACCGTCATGCGTCATATGAAGTCCGGTCGCAAGTTCAACCGCACCAGCGCCCATCGCGAAGCAATGTTCAAGAACATGGCCGCGTCGCTGTTCAAGCACGAGCTGATCAAGACCACCCTGCCCAAGGCCAAGGAACTGCGCCGCGTTGCCGAGCCGCTGATCACCCTGGCCAAGGTTGATTCGGTTGCCAACCGTCGTCTGGCGTTTGCTCGCCTGCGCGACAACGAAGCCGTCGGCAATCTGTTCACCACCCTGGGCCCGCGTTACGCGAACCGTCCGGGCGGCTACCTGCGTCTGCTGAAGTGTGGTTTCCGCGCTGGCGACAATGCGCCGATGGCCTACGTGGAGCTGGTCGATCGTCCGGCCGCTGTGGCTGAAGCCGTCGAAGAGTAATCTTCGAGCTGTACCTGTTATTCGGTGAAGAACCCGGCCTTGTGCCGGGTTTTTCCGTTTCTGCGGGGTTGATAAGGGCCAAGGCCAAGGCCACGGCCACGGCCACGGCAAGAGCATGGCGCTGCGGGCGAGGGTGGGGCGTCGGCGCGGGTGGGTTGGCGGGACACGCCGTAAATCCGTCCATGGAGGCTCATGTCGCGCCATCCATGGCGCTCATGGTCCCGACAACCCACCCCCCGCGCCAACGCCTGCACACATGGTCGGTGCGCATGGGGTAAAGCGGGGGCTGTGCGCGGCGTAGGTAGAGCCGGCCGTTGGCCGGCTGCGTGGCGGCTGGTCGCGGCCCTGTTAATCTTGGCGCCTGGACTTTCACGAGTGTTGGCAATGAATCCATTGCGTTGGAGTTTCCGCGCCCAGTTCCTGCTGGGGTTCCTGGTCTGCGCGGCGCTGTTGGGGTATGCGATCTTCCTGCAGCTGAAGATGGGGCTGGAGCCGTGCCCGTTGTGCATCTTCCAGCGGATCGCGTTCGCGGCGCTGGGGCTGCTGTTCCTGATCGGGGCGCTGCACGGTCCGCGTGATCCGGCCGGGCGGAAGACGTATGGCGTGCTGGCCTTCATCGCGGCGGCTGTCGGTATCGGCATTGCCGGGCGCCATGTGTATGTGCAGTTGCTGCCGCAGGACATGGGCTCGAGCTGCGGGCCACCGTTGAGCTTCCTCAGCGAGACGATGGGGCCGTTCGAGGTGTTCCGCACGGTGCTGACCGGTACCGGCAACTGCGGCAACATCGATTGGCAGTTCCTGGGCCTGACGATGCCGATGTGGAGCCTGGTGTGGTTCGCGGCATTGGCGCTGTGGGCGCTGGTGACGGCGTTCCGTGCGCGTCGCCGCCACTGAGGTCGCATCCGGCCGTCTCCGCCCTGGCACGCGTTGCGCGGCCAGGTCGGAGGCTGCGGTCAGGTCTGGATGTTCCCGGCCCCATCCGGTCGCAAGGTGTCAGGGCACCGCTCAGAAGTCCTGCTGCAGGCTGAGGTAGGCGCCACGGCGCGGGCCCCACTGCGGGGCGAAGACGCCGATCCCGCCGCCGTCGCGCAGCTGGTAGCTGCGGTCCAGTGCGTTGACCAGGGCCAGCTGTGCGTGCAGCGGGTGGCCGCTGTCGGCGTTGAAGTCGTGGCCGGCGCTCAGGTTGAGCTGGAGGTAGGCGGGGAGTTCGCCACCGTTGGGGACGCCGTCGGCGTCCGAGCGCAGGCCGCTACCGAAGACGTAGTCGGCGCCAAGACGATTGTGGCCGGCGAAGGCGTAGCTGATGCCGCCGGAGGAGGTCAGTTTCTGGTCGTGGTCCAGGTGGATCCAGTTGTCCTGGACATAGGCCAGTGCTTCCGGATCCAGGTTGTACTGGCCGGTGATGACCTGCTTGCCCATGGCCTTGTTGTAGGCCGCGTTGACGTAGGCGCTGAGCGGGCCATTGCTGTAGTCGGCGCTGAATTCCACGCCGTGGATATGCCCGTGGCGATAGTTGAAGGTCGAGTAGATATAGGCGGCGCCGAACTGGCCTTCGTCCTGCAGCCGGTCGACCTTGCGGTCATAGGCGTCCAGGCCGAGGGTGAGGTGATCGCCGATCTGCTGGGAGACGCCGATGTCGTAGTAATCGCTGCGCTCGGACAGCGGGATCGTGCTGCCGCCGGCCGGTTGCTGGTTGGTGGTGCCCTCATAGAGGGCGATGTCGCTGCTGGCTACCAGTTCGCTGGCCGGTGGGGTGAAGTAGCGCGAGTAGCCGGCGTGCACGGTGGTGCTGTCGCTGGCGTTCCAGACCACGCCCAGGCGCGGGCTGAGCTGGCCCTCGGTGCCACCGAAGGCCTTGTAACGGTCGCCGCGCAGGCCGTAGTTGATCGTCCAGTCGTCGCCCAGGCGCCATTCGTCCTGCAGGTAGACAGCCGTGGTGGTGGCGTTGAAGGCATTGGCGTCGAGTATGCGCAGCGGCGTCGTGCTGGCCTGCTGGCCGTCGGCATCGACCGGGAAGACCCAGGTCTCGCTGCCGGCGCGGGCGCGCTCGGCGTTGACGTACAAGCCATAGCGCAGCGTGTGGTTCTCACCCAGCGGCGTGGAGAAATCGGCCTGCACGCTGTTGGCGCGATTGCTGCGCTCCACCTGCGAGGCCACGCCGTTGAAGATGAGGTCGCCGGCGAGGTCCGGGTCGAAGGACAGGTCGCTGTAGCGCTGGCCGGCCGAGACCTGGTAGGCGGTGTCGCCCACTGTTCCCTGCAGCACCAGCATGCCGAAGCGGGTGGTCTCGCGCTGGTTTTCGTCCAGCGCGGCCGAGTCGGCGTTCACCGTATCCAGGTAGCCGAACTGCGGGCTCTGGCCGGGGTTGACCGGAATCTGGAAGCGGTTGTCGGAGAAGCCGGCGAACAGGCTCAGGCGGGTGGCGTCGTTGACCAGGTAGGTCAGGTCGGCGAACGCCTTGCCCTGGTGGGTGTCATCGTGGTCCGGCCGGCGCGAGGCGGTGGGATTTTCCATGCCGATCTGGTTCTGGTCGTAGTTGCCGGTCAGGTACCAGCTCCAGCGGCCCTGGCTGCCCCACCACGAGGCGTTGGGGTTGACCTTGCCGTAGGAGCCGGCGGTGAGGCCGGCGCTGCCGCCATTGCCCAGCTCGGCGCCGCTGCGTGTGGTGATGTCGACCACGGCGGCGGTGCGCTCGCCAAACTGTGCCGGCAGGGCGCCATCCATCAGGCGGAGGCTCTTGATCGCGCGGGCGTCCAAGGTCTGGCCGAAGCCGGAGATCGATTCGGGCAGCAGCACGCCGTTGAGCCGGTACTGCAGGTTGGCGTGGTCGCCGCGCACGTGCACGCCGCCGTACGAGTCTTGGACCACGCCCGGTGCCTGCAGCAGCACCTGGTTCAACGGGGTGGAGGCACCCAGCGGCAGGTTCTGGATGTCTTCGGCGGTGATCTGGTACTGGCTGCTGCCGATATCCGGCGACAGGGCGTTGCGCGCCTGGTCGAGCTGGGCGCTGACGGTGACGGCATCCAGATCGGTGACGGCGGGGGTGGCGTTGGCAGGGGCGGCGGCGAGGGCGGGCAGGCCGGTCAAGGCCAGGGAAACAGCAATACCGGTAGCAAGCAGGGAGGGCTTCATGAGGATGGCTTGGCTGGGCGATGGAGGAGGGGCCGGCCTGGCAAGTGTTACTCCGTAACAAATCATGCGCCTGTCCGATGCCGCTGGACCATGCGCGATCTGGCCGATCGCCGTGTCCTTTCTTCAGCGTTCAGCCTCCGGGCGCGTGCCCGCCCCTTTGCGCCGGCGGCGCGCTCTGCGACCATGACCGGCCCCACACCCCGGAAGTCCGTGATGAGCCTGTCCGCCCCCCCCGTAGGCGATCCCGCCGCGACCGCCGTCGACGCTGCCTGGTCGCCGGAGAGCTGGCGTGGCAAGCCGGCGCTGCAGATGCCGACCTACCCGGACCCGCTGGCGCTGGATGCCTCGCTGCACGAGCTCAAGCGGCTGCCGCCGCTGGTGACCTCCTGGGAGATCCTGGCGCTCAAGCAGCAGCTGGCCGATGCCCAGGAAGGCAAGCGCTTCCTGCTGCAGGGCGGTGACTGCGCGGAGAACTTCAGCGACTGCGAATCCACCACCATCTCCAACCGGCTCAAGGTGCTGCTGCAGATGAGCCTGGTGCTGGTACACGGCATGCGCAAGCCGGTGATCCGGGTTGGGCGTTTCGCCGGGCAGTACGCCAAGCCGCGCTCGGCCGATACCGAAACCCGCGACGGCGTGACCCTGCCCAGCTACCGCGGCGACGTGATCAATGCGCCGGAATTCACCGAAGCTGCCCGTCTGCCGGACCCGCGCCGGATGCTGCAGGCGCATGCGCATTCGGCGATGACGATGAACTTCGTGCGGGCGCTGATCGATGGCGGCTTCGCCGATCTGCACCACCCCGAGTACTGGAACCTGGAGTGGGTGCGGCATTCGCCGCTGGCCACCGATTACCAGAAGATGGTGTCCTCGATCGGCGACGCGGTGCGCTTCATGGAAACGCTGTCCGGCACGCAGGTGTACAACCTCAACCGGATCGACTTCTACACCTCGCACGAAGCGCTGCTGCTGCCCTACGAGCAGGCGCTGACCCGGCAGGTGCCGCGCCAGCAGGGTTGGTTGAACCTGAGCACGCACTACCCGTGGATCGGCATGCGCACCGCGGCGCTGGATGGCGCGCACGTGGAATACCTGCGTGGCGTGCGCAATCCGATCGCGATCAAGGTCGGCCCGTCCGTGCAGCCGGACCAGCTGCTGCGCCTGATCGATGTGCTCAACCCCGATGACGAACCGGGTCGCCTGAGCTTCATCCACCGGATGGGCGCGGCGCAGATCGCCGAGAAGCTGCCGCCGCTGTTGAATGCGGTCAAGCGCGATGGCCGGCGCGTGCTGTGGGTGTGCGATGCGATGCATGGCAATACCGAGAGCACCAGCAATGGCTACAAGACGCGCCGTTTCGACAATGTGCGTGGCGAGGTCGAGATGTCCTTCGATCTGCATGCCGCGGCCGGCACGCGGTTGGGCGGCGTGCACCTGGAGCTGACCGGGGAGGACGTGACCGAATGCACCGGCGGCGCCCGCGAGCTGACCGAACGCGACCTGGAGCGTGCCTACCGCTCCTCCGTCGATCCGCGCCTGAACTACGAGCAGTCGCTGGAGATCGCGATGGCGATCGTGCGCAAGCAGGCGCATTACGCCGACTGACCCGGGGGCGTGTCCTCGACACGCACCTTACATTCGTCTGACACCCCGGTCATGGTGGTACCGGCATCCTGTGGACTTCCTTGCGAAGAACACAGGAGCGTGCAGTGACCGTGGACTGGCAGCAGGCAGCGCTGTATCTATGGCCGATCTCGATCGCACTGGTGATCGGGATCACGGGCTGGTGGTTGCTGATGGCGTTGACGCGGCGCTTGAAAAACCGCGATTACCGCCGCGCCCGCATCGCGCGCGTGATCAGCCGTCCGCTGGCGTTCGCGCTGCCGCTGCTGCTGCTGATTCCCGCGCTGGAAGCCACGCCGCTGCACGGGCGTTGGCTGGACCAGTCACTGCGCCTGCTGCACATTGGCCTGACCGGCTGCTTCATCTGGCTGCTGGTGCGCGCGGTCGCTGCCGGCGAGCAGGCGATCCTGCGCGACCACCCGATGGAGGTGGCCGACAATCTCGAAGCGCGTCGCATCCAGACCCAGACCCGCGTGCTGAGCCGCGTGCTGATGGGCGCGATCATCCTGATCGGCGTCTCGCTGATCCTGCTGACCTTCCCGATGGTGCGCCAGATCGGCACCGCGCTGCTGGCCTCGGCCGGCATCATCGGCCTGGTCGCCGGTATCGCGGCCAAGCCGGTGTTCGGCAACCTGATCGCCGGCCTGCAGATCGCCTTGACCCAGCCGATCCGGCTGGACGATGTGGTGATCGTGGAAGGTGAGTGGGGCCGGGTGGAGGAGATCAACAGCAGCTACGTGGTGGTGCGGATCTGGGATGCGCGGCGGATGGTGGTGCCCCTGACGTGGTTCATCGAGCACCCGTTCCAGAACTGGACACGGCGCAGTGCGGACCTGCTCGGCACTGCCTTCCTGTGGCTGGATTACACCGCGCCGATCCCGGCGATCCGCGCTGAACTGGAGCGGATCTGCAAAGGCGAGGCACTGTGGGACGGCCAGGTCAGCGTAACCCAGGTGACCGAAACCAGCGAGCACACCCTGCAGGTGCGCCTGCTGGTGAGCGCGCGCAACTCCGGCGATGCATTTGATCTGCGCTGCATCGTGCGCGAGCGGATGCTCGATTTCCTGGCGCGCGAGCATCCGCAGGCGCTGCCGCGCACCCGTGCCGAGCTCAACCAGGAAGTGACGCCGACGCGCCGGCCGCGCTCGCAGCCGGCCGAGGATGTGCGCTCGCCCGGGGCCGAGGATGGTGAGCCGGCGATCCTGCCGGACCCGGGTGATGCATCCCGGTAGTGCCGGCCGCCGGCCGGCAAACGCATGGACCCTGTGCCGGGATTGCGTGGTTGCCGGCCAGCGGCCGGCACTACCGAGGTGGGGCGTACGTTATCGGGTAGGTACCGACCGTTGGTCGGTACACGCCCGTCAGGGCGCGACGGCGTTCGTCAGCAGACTGTCGGTCTGGAAGCGTGGTGGGCGGCGCGCCCGCGTGCGCTGCTCGTAGGCGTAGCCCAGTTCGATCAGGCGCGGCTCGCTCCACGCGGTGCCCATGAACAGCAGGCCCAGCGGCAGGCCGTTCACGTGCGCCATGGGCACGGTCAGGCTCGGGTAGCCGGCCACGGCGGCAGCGCTGTAGCTCTCGCCCGGGAAGTCATCGCCACTGCCCGGCCGGATCGGCCAGGCCACGCCGGTGGTCGGGGCCACCAGCGCATCCAGTTTCTGCTCGCGCAGCACCGCATCGATGCCCTCGGGGCCGGCCAGGCGGCGTGCGTCACTGCGCGCGCGGATGTACGCCGGGGTGCCCGGCCCGCCCATGGCGGCAGCGGTTTCCATCAGGTCCTGGTCGAACAGCGCCAGCTCCTTGCCCGCGTGCTGCCGGTTCCAGGCGATCACGTCCTCCAGGCTGCGCACCGGGGCCTGGTAGGTGGTGAAGTAGCGCTGCAGCCCGGCCTTGAACTCGTGCATCAGCACGATGCGTTCGGCGTCCTGCCACTGGCCCTGGGTCGGCAGCTGCACCGGCACCACGGTGGCGCCGGCGTCGCGCAGCACGGCCACGGCATGCTGCAGGGCCGGGGCGATGCCCGGCTTCTGCATCAGGTCGCCATACAGCACGCCGACCCGCGCGCCGCGCAGGCCATCGGCGTTCAGGCGGGAGGTGTAGTCGTAGACCGCGCGCCCGGGCATGGTCGCGGTGGCCGGGTCGGCCTCGTCGCGGCCGGCCATGGCGGTCAGCAGGGCCGCCGCATCGGCGACGCTGCGCGCCATCGGGCCGGCGGTGTCCTGGCTGAAGGAGATCGGGAGGATGCCTTCCCGGCTGACCAGGCCGACGGTCGGTTTCAGCCCGACCACGCCGTTGACGGCGGCCGGGCAGACGATGCTGCCATCGGTTTCCGTTCCGATCGCCGCCACCGCCAGATTGGCCGACACCGCCACCGCGCTGCCGCTGCTGGAGCCGCAGGGGCTGTGGCTGAGCCGATACGGGTTGCGGGTCTGTCCGCCACGCGCGCTCCAGCCAGAGACCGATTGGCTGGAGCGAAAGTTGGCCCATTCGCTCAGGTTGGTCTTGCCCAGGATCAGCGCGCCGGCCGCGCGCAGCCGCTTGACCAGGAACGCATCGTCGGGGCGGAAGCCTTCCAGTGCGAGCGAGCCGGCAGTGGTACTCATGGGGCTGGCGCCGATGTTGTCCTTGAGCAGCACCGGGATGCCGTGCAGCGGGCCGCGGAGCTGGCCCCGGCGGCGCTCGGCGTCCAGTTGGGCGGCCTCGCGCAGTGCGTCCGGATTGAGCTCGATGACCGCGCGCAGGCGCGGGCCGGCGCGGTCGAGGCGGGCGATGCGGTCCAGGTAGGCGCGGGCCAGGGTGACGCTGTCCAGCTCGCCGCTGGCCATGCGCGCCTGCAGATCGGCGATGTCGGCTTCGGCGTAGGCGAAGGGAATCGGCGCGCTGGTGGGCGGTGCCGCGGCAGGCGACTCACGGGCGTGCAGGGGCGCCGGGCCCGGGCTGCAGCCGGCCAGTGCGATGAGCATCAGTGATGTCAGTGTCAGGCGCATGCCTGTCCCCCCGAACCGGCCGACAGGCTAACCAGCACAGACGGCGCTTGGCAACTCAAGCCGCGTTGGCGGCCTTGCCATGGCGTTTGCGGATATCGCGGGCGAGCACGCCGACCACGATCAGATTGATCACCAGCACCGACCACGAGGCCCAGCCCGGGTGACGGAGAATGGCGTAGATATCGAACGGCAGGTAGATGCCGGCGGTGACGCAGCCCAGCCAGGAGGCCCAGGCTTTGGCGCGCCAGAGGCCCCAGGCCTCGAAAAGGTGCAGGACGCCATAGGCGACCATCGCAGCAGCCGCCAGATGCACGGCATCGGGGCTGATCATGTTGAGCAGCGAGGGCAGGGTGCCGTGATCCGGGTCCAGACTGAACCGGCGGATCAAGGCATTGACCGCATCGCGCAGGGGCTGCGGGCCGAGCATTTCCAGCCCGGTCGCAGCCAACAGCGCCAGAACCGCCTTGCTGGCTTCCAGCAAGGCGATCAGGTGAAGCCCCGGATGCTTGTGAGGATCCGGGTTGTAGGGCTTGTCGGTCACGACAGGGTCCTATCAGCCGCCGCGCGATGCCTTCTTGCGGTCGCTTTCGGTCAGGCCCTTCTTGCGCAGGCGGATTTCCTTCGGGGTGATCTCGACCAGCTCGTCGTCTTCGATGAAGTCCAGGGCCTGCTCCAGCGAGTACTTGATCGCCGGGGTCAGCTGGATCGCATCGTCCTTGCCCGAAGCGCGCATGTTGGTCAGCGGCTTGGTCTTGATCGCGTTGACGGTCAGGTCGTTGTCCTTGGAGTGGATGCCGACCAGCTGGCCTTCATACACGTTGTCGCCTTCAGCAGCGAACAGCTTGCCGCGTTCCTGCAGCGGGCCCAGGGAGTACGCCGGGGTGGCACCCGGAGCATTGGCGATCATCACGCCGTTCTGGCGCTTGGCGATCGAACCCTGTTCCTTCGGGCCGTAATGATCGAACACGTGGAACAGCAGGCCCGAACCCTGGGTCAGGGTCTTGAACTCGTTCTGGAAACCGATCAGGCCACGGGCCGGGATCTGGTATTCCAGGCGCACGCGGCCCTTGCCGTCCGGCTCCATGTTCTTCAGCTGGCCCTTGCGGGTACCCAGCTTTTCCATCACGCCGCCCTGGTGCTGCTCTTCGATGTCCACCACCAGCTGCTCGATCGGCTCCATGGCCTGGCCGTCGATCTGCTTGATGATCACTTCCGGGCGCGACACGGCCAGCTCGTAGCCTTCACGACGCATGTTCTCGATCAGCACCGACAGGTGCAGTTCGCCACGGCCGGAGACCAGGAACTTGTCGGCGTCTTCCAGCTGTTCCACCTTCAGGGCCACGTTGTGGACCTGCTCGCGGTCCAGGCGGTCCTTGATCTGGCGGCTGGTCAGGAACTTGCCACCGGACAGGTCCTTGTTGCCGGCGAACGGCGAGTTGTTGACCTGGAAGGTCATCGAGATCGTCGGCTCATCGACGGTCAGCGCCGGCAGCGCTTCCGGGGTGTCCGGGTGGCACAGGGTGTCGGAGATGGTCAGTTCCGGGATGCCCGAGATGGCGATGATGTCACCGGCCTCGGCGGTATCCTGCTCGATGCGCTCCAGGCCCAGGAAGCCCAGCACCTGCGCGACCTTGCCGTTGCGCTTCTTGCCTTCGCGATCGATGACCGCGACCTGCATGTTCTTCTTCAGGGTGCCGCGCTGCACGCGACCGATGCCGATCACGCCCACGAAGTTGTTGTAGTCCAGCTGGCTGATGCGCATCTGGAACGGACCTTCCGGGTCCACTTCCGGCTTCGGCGCGTGCTGCATGATCGCTTCGTACAGCGGGGTCATGTCGCCGTCGCGCACGGTGTCTTCCAGGCCGGCGTAGCCGTTCAGGGCCGAGGCGTAGACGATCGGGAAGTCCAGCTGCTCATTGGTGGCGCCGAGCTTGTCGAACAGGTCGAAGACCTGGTCGATCACCCAATCCGGACGCGAGCCCGGACGGTCGACCTTGTTGACCACGACGATCGGCTTGAAGCCCATCGCGAAGGCCTTCTGGGTCACGAAGCGGGTCTGCGGCATCGGGCCGTCCATCGCATCGACGAGGATCAGCACGGTGTCGACCATCGACAGCACGCGCTCCACTTCGCCGCCGAAGTCGGCGTGTCCCGGGGTGTCGACGATGTTGATCCGGTTCTTGATGCCGGTCTTCTTGTCTTCCCAGGTAATGGCCGTGTTCTTGGCCAGGATGGTGATGCCGCGTTCCTTTTCCTGGTCATTGCTGTCCATCACGCGCTCGGCGAGCACGGTGCGCTCGGAGAGGGTGCCGGACTGCTTGAGCAGCTGGTCGACGAGGGTGGTCTTACCGTGGTCGACGTGGGCGACGATGGCGATGTTGCGAAGATTTTCGATAGACATGCGAAAGGGGGCCAGTCGGCGCCGGATTTGGAAAAAGAAGTCCAACATTATACGGCCAAGATGACCAATCGCGAAAAGTGCGTCGCAAGCCTTGCCGGACGGGCATTCAGGTAGTGCCGGCCGCTGGCCGGCAACCCCGTGATCCCCGGCAGGTTTTGCCTGGCTGCTGGCCAACGGCCGGCACGACCGCCGTCCCTGAGGCATTCAGCCGCCGTCCCTGAGGCATTCAGCAAAGCGTGTCCGTGCCGGCGCGGAGGTACCTGGGCGCGTGGCGACGCGTTTGTCCAACAGGCGCCCGTTGGTCAGGGGGCGCGGTGTATCCTATGGGGCTAACGACAAACCCCCGTACCCCAAGGATTTGCATGTCCCTCATCGCCACTTTCGACACCACCCAGGGCCCGATCAAGGTCGAGCTGTTCGCCGACAAGGCCCCGCTGACGGTCGCCAACTTCGTGAACCTGGTCAAGCACGGCTTCTATGACGGCCTGATCTTCCACCGCGTCATCCCCGACTTCATGATCCAGGGCGGCTGCCCGCAGGGTCGTGGCACCGGCGGCCCGGGCTACAAGTTCGAAGATGAAAAGAATGGCGTGAAGCATCAGGTCGGTTCGCTGTCGATGGCCAATGCCGGCCCGAACACCAACGGCAGCCAGTTCTTCATCACCCACATCAAGACCGATTGGCTGGACGGCAAGCACACCGTGTTCGGCCAGGTCCTGGACGGCCAGGCCATCGTGGACTCGGTCAAGCAGGGCGATGTGATCCATTCGATCACCCTGGAAGGCGACACCGACGCCGTGCTGGCCGCCCAGGCCGAGCGCGTGGCGGAGTGGAACAAGCTGATCCCCAGCGCCTGATCCGATCCCGACGGCCCCCTGTGAAGGGGGCCGTTTTTACGATTCTTAGCAGAGGAAATCCCCATGAAAGCACCTGTTCGTGTTGCCGTGACCGGCGCCGCCGGCCAGATCGGCTACGCCCTGCTGTTCCGCATCGCCTCCGGCGACATGCTGGGCAAGGACCAGCCGGTCATCCTGCAGCTGCTCGAGCTGCCGGTCGACAAGGCCCAGGCCGCCCTGCGCGGCGTGATGATGGAACTGGAAGACTGCGCGTTCCCGCTGCTGGCCGGCATGGTCGGTACCGACGACGCTGAAGTCGCCTTCAAGGACGCCGACATCGCCCTGCTGGTCGGCGCGCGTCCGCGCGGCCCGGGCATGGAGCGCAAGGATCTGCTGCTGGAAAACGCGAAGATCTTCACCGCCCAGGGCGCCGCACTGAACAAGGTCGCCAAGCGTGACGTGAAGGTGCTGGTGGTCGGCAACCCGGCCAACACCAACGCCTACATCGCCATGAAGTCGGCGCCGGACCTGAACCCGCGCAACTTCACCGCCATGCTGCGCCTGGACCACAACCGCGCGCTGAGCCAGCTGTCGACCAAGCTCGGCAAGCCGGTCGGTGGCATGGAAAAGCTGATCGTGTGGGGCAACCACAGCCCGACCATGTACCCGGACTACCGTTTCGCCACCGCCGATGGTGCCTCCATCGCCGAGGCGATCAACGACCAGGAATGGAACGCATCGACCTTCATCCCGACCGTGGGCAAGCGCGGCGCGGCGATCATCGAAGCGCGTGGCTCGTCCTCGGCAGCCTCGGCCGCCAATGCCGCCGTCGACCACATCCGTGACTGGGTGCTGGGCAGCAACGGCAAGTGGGTCACCATGGGCGTGCCGTCCGACGGCTCCTACGGCATTCCGGAAGGCGTGATCTTCGGCTTCGCGGTCACCACCGAGAACGGCGAGTACACCCTGGTGAAGGATCTGCCGGTCGACGACTTCAGCCAGAAGTACATCGACAAGACCCTGGCCGAGCTGGAAGAAGAGCGCGCCGGCGTCGCCCACCTGCTGGGCTGATCGCACGCCGCGACAGGTGCTGGCCGTTGGTCGGTGCCTGATGGAAGAAACGCCGGGCATTGCCCGGCGTTTTTTTTTGGTTCTTCGCCCATGGGCGGTGCAGGTAGAGGCGCGTGCTGAGTCTTTTCCTCCGCGGCGGTCGGTGGGTCGGGCGCTGGGCCCCCATACCCT
>NZ_KV791273.1:0-2479 GCF_001807865.1 Stenotrophomonas sp. HMSC10F06
TGGCTGCGGCTAACCTGCGGGGGGATTACCACATCATCGGCAATCGGACAGGAACTTGTCATCTCGCTCCAGGACACATCCAGCGGATACGCAAATCGGAAAAACGATAAAGATGAAAAATCCACCCACTCGCTTTGCCCAATATACTCAATCACTGCGAAACTCTTGGCACCTAGATCAATAGACAGCCGCTTGAAGTCGAGGAACTCCTCCTCAGTAAATAGGACGCCCCCGGGCCGGCACTCCATATTTGATTGGCATCGGACTCCAGGACCGTCGCGATTGATAATGAAAGCCTGATTAAGCAACCCTGCCCAATAACTTACCAAGCCTTCTAGATTCAACCAGTATTTCTCTAGGTAACAAATATCCAGCTCATCGAGAGAACCCTCGCCGTATCCCACAATGCCGCTTGACTGAAAGTCGATCATCACTCCACCCCCGAACCTACTTAAGCGCATCGATTCTTATCTTGTAAATTTGGCCAGACTTGTTGATGTCAATAGTCGCCACGCCAGTAGTTTTTGACGTGTGGCTTCCTATGACTGTTCCGTCCGGCATTCTCACCCGACCGCCAGAGGTCTTAGTGCCGCCATCGGTGATTGCATCAAATAGCTTGCCTGCGTCTCCTTCCACCCGCCCTTGGCGCGCGCCCCCTTTACCCGCTCCAGCTTTCCAACTGCATCGATCAGATGGTCCGCGTTCTTGATGGCCTTCCCTGCTACATCTCCAACAATAGGAATCAGGCCTACGGTGGCAGCAAGAATGTTTCTTGGCGTCGGCTCACCAACTGCTTCAGCCACTCCCTTCACGTCACCAACGTCCGGAGTGAAATCCGCAACTATCGATACGACCTCTCCAAACGCCTGCCTGGTTTCAGGCTTGGTCCAATCCGTCTCGTAGACCGAACGCGGCAGGCTCTGCCGCCCGTCTGGATCCGTGAACTTGTAAGGGTTCGAGTTCGCATACCGATACCGATTGAACTGCCCCACGGGCTGGTTATAAGCCGTTACCGGGTCCACCGACAGGAACATCCCCAACTGCGGATCCATGTACCGCTGCTGCATGTAGCTCATGCCAGTGGCAGAGTCACTCACATGCCCCGTATACCCCGGGCCATCAGCAACCGGCGCACCTACGACAGCGCCATAAGGCTCGTAACTGATGCGCTCGATCACGTTGCCATTGGCATCACTTTTGGCTACAACAGAGCCTAGGGCATCGGTATGGATGTAGGTGACCGTCTGTGCGCTTGCGGTCGGAACAGCAGCCAGACCCAGCAACAGCACAAAGCATAGCCATGCGCCTACGGCACCAAGCTTGCGAACTTGATCCTTACATCTCCTGAAGCGGGTGGACACGCCGCCTGCAGCTTCCCCGTACCTGCGCATCCTTCCAATCCCTGAAAGAGCCTTGAAGCAAGGCCAGGTTATTGATAGCACAGCAACGATCGGCCAGGAATCCAACGGTGCGATTGAGGCCAATCACGCCATCCTGACGGGAGCAGCGCTCTTGGCGCTAAGCGCCAGCGAAGCCGGATCGGGTCGTGGCGGCGATGTCAGCCAAGGCACATCAAACGGACCTGAGCTTGCCGGCCACCGGCCGGCGCTACCAACGGCCGTATCGCCACAAACAAAAAGCCCCGACCAAGGCCGGGGTTTTTTGCTGAACTGGTGCCGGAAATAGGAATTGGACCTACGGCCTACGCAATGAGACGTTCGGACCTGCATCAACTACTCGAGGCCTTCGGCCTCAAGCCGAGCCTTGATTTCCTGAAGTGTCGCTCGCGCTCCAGGAAGATCCTCATGGATGTCGTCTGAAAGATACTCGTTGTCGACAAACTCACGTGGCCGCATGTAGAAGGAGCCTTCATCACTGGTGACTACCCAAAAGCGTGAAGCCCTGGGATCGGTGATTTCAAACAACCCTGAAGGGACAGGAATCAATCGTCCGAACTCATCTTCGACTCCGTAGAGTGTCAAACCATGGTACTCGCCCTTCTCGAATATGCAGGCAACCGTGTAGACAAGGTACTCATGCCCAACGTTGATCGGGAATTCCCTCCGCCGATTTGTACCCAACGAAGGCGACACATCCATGCCTATTCTCAACGCCCGTACTTTCATACGACACTCACCTATGGATTGATCACAGTTTTTGGCTCGATGATCTGACCAGTCTCAGAATTGCGGAACGCATGCGTTTCCACATGCCCGCCATCTGCAGCTTTATAGGACGAACTGGAGACTTTCTGATATGTGCCAGCTTCACCTCCGTGCTGGGCAGCAAGACGCTCACCCTGTCGCAGTGGCTGCTTCGTAGTTGGACCGTGCGTCACTGTGCCACCCCCACCCGCCAACTCAGCCATCTGCTGCTCGCTTGCCAACTTCTTACCAAGTTGTGCTGCCTCGTCCCCGTGCTTAAGGACCGCTTTTCCGGCATCTCCAACGATGGGAACGAGACCGATGGTCGCCGCGAC